>MNEF01000111.1:0-10449 GCA_001917535.1 Candidatus Rokubacteria bacterium 13_1_40CM_69_27 | reverse complement strand
AGCTCGTCAACGTGATTCGCGGCTGCAACCCCTGGCCGGGGGCGCTGACGACGAGTGGGGTCGGGCGCCTGACGATCTGGCGCGCGACAGTCGTTGGCTCGGGCCATCTGAATCCGCCGGGCATGCTGGGCCACCACGAAGGCCGGGTGGTGATTTCGGCCGCAGACGGCGCCGTCTTGCCCATCGAGGTGCAGCCCGAGAACAAGCGCCGGATGCCCTGGGCCGAATATCTGCGGGGCGCGCGGCTCGCCGCAGGAGCCAGGTTCCTGCGGCCCGCTTTCCTCGAGCCGTGAGCGCGCCCTCCCCGGCGCGGGCGGCCGCGGCCCGCGTCCTCGAGCGCGTGCTGACCGACGGCGCCTTCGCCGACCTCGCGCTCGAGGCCGAGCTCGGGCGGCGAAAGCTCTCCGCACGCGACGCCGCGCTGGCCACCGAGCTGGTCTACGGGACGCTGCGCTGGCAGCGTTACCTCGACTGGATCCTGGCGCCCCACTCCAGGCGCCCTCTGGACGCGCTCGACCCGGCGCCGCTGGTGCTCCTGCGCCTGACCGCCTACCAGATCGCCTGCCTCGAGCGCGTGCCGGCGTTCGCCGCCGTCAACGATGCCGTGAGCCTGGCCCGCCCCCCGGGCGCCAAGCCCGGCGTCGCCGAGTTCGTCAACGCGGTGCTGCGCTCGCTCGCCCGCCGCGGCCTGCGCGAGCGCGAGCCGAAGCCACCGGCCGATCCGGTGGACGCGCTGGCGACGCGCTGCTCGTTCCCCACCTGGCTGGCCGCGCGCTGGGTCGCGCGCTACGGGGTGGGCGAGGCCGAGGCCCTCATGCGGGCGCTGAACAAGCGCCCGCCGCTCACGCTGCGGGCCAACACGCTGCGCACGACCCGCGAGGCGCTCGCCGGGCGGCTCGAGAAGGAGGAGGGCCTGGCCGCGCGCCCCACCGTCCACGCGCCGGAGGGCCTCGTCGCCGGACACGGAGGGCGTCCGGGCGATTGGCGCGCGTTCGCCGACGGCGCCTGCGCCGTGCAGGACGAGGCGTCCATGCTTGTCGCGCGCCTGCTCGAACCCCAGCCCGGTGAGACGGTCGCCGACGTCTGTGCCGCTCCGGGAACCAAGACGACGCACCTGGCGCAGCTCATGGACAACCGCGGGCGCGTGCTGGCCTTCGATCCCCAGCCGGCGCGCCTGGCGCTGGTCGGGGAGGCGGCGGCGCGCCTGGGCGTGACCATCGTCCAGACGCTGGGCGGCACGGTGGAGACGCTGGCGCCCGAGTTCGGCGCCGCCTGCGACGCCGTGCTGGTGGACGCGCCCTGCTCGAACCTGGGTGTGCTGCGCCGCAACCCGGAGGTGAAGTGGCGGCGACGGCCGGAGGACCTCCTGGCCAGCGCCGCGCGCCAGGGCGCGATCCTGGCCGCGGCGGCGACGATGGTCAGGCCCGGCGGCCGGCTCGTCTATGCCACCTGCTCGCTCGAGCCCGAGGAGAACGACGACGTCGCCCGGGCCTTCCTGGCCGCCCGGCCGGACTTCCGGCTCGATCCAGCCGCCGCCTTTCCGCTGCCCCTCGATCCCGACGGCGTGCTGCGGTGCTGGCCCGACCGCCACGACACCGACGGGTTCACCGCGGTCAGGTTCCGGCGGTCGGTTGGAGCCGAGCGCTCTGATAAGATGGGCGCGTGAAGATCGCGCCCTCGATCCTCTCCGCCGACTTCGCCGCGCTGGCCGACGACATCGCGCGCGTCGAGGCCGGCGGCGCCGATCAGCTCCATGTAGACGTGATGGACGGGCGCTTCGTCCCCAACATCACGATCGGCCCCGTGGTCGTCGAAGCGATCCGCAAGCGCACCCGGCTCCCGCTCGACGTCCACCTGATGATCGTGGAGCCCGAGCGCTACCTGGCCGACTTCGTTTCCGCGGGCGCCGACATGGTGACCGTCCACGTGGAGGCATGCCCGCATCTACAGCGTGCGCTGGCCCAGATCCGCGAGTTGGGGGCCAAGGCGGGCGCCGCGCTGAATCCTGCGACCCACCCCGAGGCCATTCAGTACGTGCTCGACGACCTGGATCTGGTGCTGGTGATGTCGGTGAACCCCGGCTTCGGCGGCCAGAAGTTCATCCCGAGCGCCTATCCCAAGATCCGCCACGTCCGGACGCTGCTGGGGGGCCGCCCGGTCGAGGTGTCGGTGGACGGCGGCGTCAAGGTGGAGCACGCGCGCCCGCTGGCCGAGCACGGCGCCACGATCTTAGTATCGGGCTCGGCGATCTTCGGGGCCCCCGACCCCGCCGCAGTCGTCAAGGAGATGAGGAGCGCCGCTGCCGCGTCCGCGTGTAGTTGAAATGTCCTCCATGTTTCCGTAGAGTTTGAGGTTCCATGTTCGACTCACTGAGCACGAGACTGCAGGCCGTCTTCGATCGCCTGGGAAGCCGGGGGCGGCTCACCGAGGACAACATCCAGGAGGCGCTCCGCGAGGTCCGGCTCGCCCTGCTGGAGGCCGACGTCAACTTCAAGGTCGTCCGGGGGTTCGTGGAGCGGGTCAAGGCCCGCGCGGTCGGGCAGGACGTCCTCGGGTCGCTCACGCCCGCCCAGCAGGTCGTGAAGGTCGTTCACGACGAGCTGGTCGAGCTGCTGGGGGGCAGCGGCCACCGGCTGAGCCCCGCCCAGCACCCGCCGACCATCCTCATGCTGATCGGCCTGCAAGGCTCGGGCAAGACGACGACGTCGGCCAAGCTCGCCCGTCTCTACGCCAAGCAGGGCCAGCATCCGGTCCTGGCCGCCGCCGACATCTATCGCCCCGCGGCCATGGACCAGCTCCGCACGCTCGGCGCCCAGCTGGGCGTCCCCGTCGTCGGCGCGCCCGGGCAGCGGCCGCTCGAGATCTGCCGGGCCGCGCGGGAGGAGGCCGCAGCGCGCGGGCTGACGCCGCTGATCCTCGACACGGCGGGGCGCCTGCACATCGACGAGGCGATGCTCGACGAGCTCCGCACGATCCGCAGCGAGATCCGCCCGCACCACGTGCTCCTGGTGGTCGACGCGATGACGGGCCAGGACGCCGTGAATGTCGCCGATCGGTTCAACCAGGCGGTGGGAATCGACGCGGTGATCCTGACCAAGATGGACGGCGACTCCCGCGGCGGCGCGGCGCTGAGCGTCCGCCAGGTCACGGGCCGCCCGATCGCGTTCGTCGGGATGGGCGAGAAGACGGAGGCGCTGGAGCCCTTCCACCCCGACCGCGTCGCCTCGCGGATCCTGGGGATGGGCGACGTGCTGTCGCTGGTGGAGAAGGCGCAGGAGGCCGTCGATCAGAAGACGGCCGAGGAGCTGGTGCGCAAGCTCCGCGAGGACGCCTTCACGCTGGAGGATTTTCGCGACCAGCTCAAGCAGGTCCGCCAGATGGGACCGCTCGATCAGGTCCTCGGCATGCTGCCGTTCGGCAAGCTGCTCAAGGGCGCCCCCCGGGAGCTCAGCGCCGAGCAGGCAGATCTCGCCCGCTTCGACGCCATCATCGGCTCCATGACGCCCCAGGAGCGCCGCCATCCCGAGATCATCAACGGCAGCCGCCGCCAGCGCATCGCCCGCGGCAGCGGCACCAGCGTGCAGGACGTCAACCGGCTGCTCAAGCAGTACGCGCAGCTCCGCAAGATGATGAAGCAGTTCAAGGGGCTGGAGGGCAAGCTGCCCCGGGCGGGGCTTCCAGGCTTTCCCACACTGAGGGGGTGACGACGTGGCAGTTTCGATCCGACTGAGACGGACGGGAACCACACGCAGACCGACGTACCGGGTGGTGGTCGCCGATTCGCGCTCGCCCCGCGATGGGCGATTCATCGAGATCATCGGCCATTACAACCCGTTGACGAACCCGCCCACGGTGAAGATCGACCGGGCCCGGGCCCAGGCGTGGATCGCCAAGGGCGCCCAGCCTTCGAACACCGTGAAGCGGCTCATGCACAACGCGAAGGAAGGCGCGTAGCGCAGGCGAGCGGCAGGCGCAGCAGAGCAGTTGGGGCCGGCAGTTGGGGGTTGGTGGTCATGCTAGAGCTGGTGGAGCACATCGCCAAGGCGCTGGTGGACGAACCCGAGAGGGTGAGGGTGACCGAGGTGCAGGGGGAAAACGTGACGGTGATCGAGCTCCGGGTGGCCCAGAGCGACCTGGGCAAGGTCATCGGCAAGCAGGGGCGGACCGCGCGGGCGATCCGCACGATCCTCAATGCGACCGCCACGAAGCTCCGCAAGCGCGCGGTCCTCGAGATCATTGAGTAGCGACCGGCTGGTGGTCATCGGCGAGATCGTGCGCGCCCACGGCCTGCGGGGCGAGGTCCGGGTGGTGCCGCTGACGGACGACCCGGCGCGGTTCGCGCGGGTGCGCACGTGCGTGCTGTGGGACAGGAGGCGGGACGAGCGGGAGCCGCGGCGCGTCGTCGCGGCCCGGCCGCAGGGCCAGGCCATCTTGATGTCGCTGGCGGGCTGCGAGTCCGCCGAAGCGGCCAGGGCCCTGGCCGGACGGCTGATCGCGATCCCGGAGTCCGAGGCGTTGCCGCCCGGGCCCGGGCGCTTCTACCCCTGGCAGCTCGAAGGCTGCCGGGTGGTGACGGAGGACGGAGCCGAGGTCGGCCGCGTGACGCGCATCGAGGCGGCGCCGGCGCAGGACCTCTGGGTCGTCGAGGACGGCCCGCGCGAGCATCTCATCCCGGCCGTGCCGGAGATCGTGCTCGACGTGGATCTGGCCGCCCGCCGGGTCGTCATCCGGCCTCCCGAGGGCCTCCTCGACCTGTAGCCGGTACGCCATGCGCATCGACATCGTGACGCTCTTCCCGGCCCTGGTGGAGCCGGCGCTGGCCGAGTCGGTGATCGGGCGGGCGCGGGCGCGGGGACTCGTTGACATCCGGGTGGTGAATCTCCGAGACTACGCGGAGGGCAAGCATCGGGTTACCGACGATTACCCGTTTGGCGGAGGCGGCGGGATGGTGCTCAAGCCAGAACCGCTGTTCGCCGCTGTCGAAGCTCTGCGAACGCCGGCAGCGCGCGTGATCCTGATGGATCCCCGCGGGCGGCTGTTCACCCAGCAGATGGCGTGGGAGCTGGCGAGCGCGAAGCACGTGCTCCTGCTCGCCGGGCGGTACGAGGGCGTCGATGAGCGCGTGAGCGAGATGCTCGTCGACGACGCCGTGTCGATCGGCGATTACGTGCTGACGGGAGGCGAGTTGCCGGCCCTGGTGGTGACCGACACGGTCGTGCGGCTCCTGCCCGGGGTGCTGGGCTGCCCGGGCGGCGCCGAGCGGGAGTCGTTCGCCGGCGGCCTGCTCGAGCCCCCGCAGTACACGCGGCCGGAAGAGTTCCGGGGCGCGCGGGTGCCGGCGGTGCTGCTCTCGGGCGACCACGCGCACATCGAGCGCTGGCGCCGGGTGCAGGCGCTGTATCGGACGTGGCGGGCCCGCCCGGATCTGCTCGAGCGCGCGGACCTGACGGAGGACGAGCGGAGGCTCGTGGACGGCTTCAAACGGGGCGAGAAGCCCGAGTGAGCGAATCACGGAGGGGAAGGGGACGACCTCATGGACGCCATCCGGCTGGTGGAGGCTTCGCAGCTCAAGAAGGACCGCGACGGGTTCAGCCCCGGTGACACCGTTCGGGTGCACGTGAAGGTCGTGGAGGGCGAAAAGGAGCGCACCCAGCTGTTCGAGGGGGTCGTGATCCGCAAGCGCGGCGAGGGCGCCCGCGCCTCCTTCACGGTGCGGCGCATCTCGTACGGCGTGGGCGTCGAGCGCACGTTCCCTCTGCACTCCCCGCGCATCGAGCGGGTGGAGCTGGCGCGCCGGGGCCGCGTGCGCCGCGCAAAGCTCTATTACCTGCGCAAGCTCGCGGGCCGGGCGGCCCGGGTCCGCGAGAAGCGCGTGATACAGGTCCCGACGACTGTCGCCGACCAATAAGCCCGGGCGGTCTCCGGCGTGACGCCGTTTCTGTCGGCGCCCTACCGCTACGAAGCCCGGGCCTGGCGGTCGGGCGTCGGGCGCGTGGCCGGCCTCGACGAGGTGGGGCGGGGGCCGCTGGCGGGTCCCGTGGTGGCCGCCGCCGTCATCATCGCGCCGGAGCGGCGCATCCGACGTCTCGCCGATTCGAAGCTGCTCAGGCCCGAGCGGCGCCAAGAGCTCTTTGACGCCATCCACAAACAGGCGCTGGCGGTGGGCATCGGCATCGTCGACCACGAAACCATCGACCGGGTGAATATTCTGGAAGCGACCCGCCTGGCCATGCTGGAGGCCCTGGGCCGGCTCCCGATTCCGCCCGAGCTGGTGATCACCGACTTCGTGGCGCTGCCCGACCTGCCCTGTCCCCAGCGCAATCTCGTGGACGGCGACGTGCGCTGCGCCACCGTCGCCGCGGCCTCGATCGTGGCCAAGGTCACGCGCGATCGGATCATGGTGGCGGCGGACGAGCAGTTCCCCGAGTACGGCTTCGCCCGCCACAAGGGCTACGGGACGGCCGAGCATCTCGCCGCCCTCGACCGCTACGGCCCCTGCCCGATCCATCGGCGCACCTTCGCCGGCGTCTGGCGTCAGGGTGAGCTGTTCGTGCTGGAGGGCGAAGACTAGGTCGTTCACGCTCTCCCGGCCATCGTCATCTGGATCACGTACGACAAGGCCCGCTTCCGCCGGGCGAAGCTCGCCGCCACTCCCGCGACCTAGCTTGGCGGCGGGGAATCCGCCGGTGGGCCCTTGTGGAAGCACCTGGGCCCGCCTAGAATCGTAGGTGAGTCCGTTCCCGATAAGGGCAAACCCGCCGTGAGGCGGGGACGCAAAGCCACGGGTCAGGCGACGACCTGACAGCCGGGCTACCGAAGGAAGGGAGCCAGTGACGGAGAGCCCACCCAGTTCTGTCCCCCTGACGATCAGCGTCATGAGCGCGCGGTGACAGCGCGATCAGTTTCGCCCGGAGGAGAGCGACCAGCGCCGAAAGTCCTGGTCGTCGACGACGAGCCTGCCACCAGGGCCGTCTTGGCGATGGCCCTGGGCGCCGAGGGGTTCCAGGTGGAGACCGCAGCCGATGGCGAGGAGGCGCTGCGCCTGATCGTGTCGGAGACTCCGGCCGTCGTGATCCTGGATCTGAGAATGCGGGGGATCGACGGCATGGAGACCCTGAGGCGACTCAAGGCGGTGGCGCCTCGGGTGCCCGTGATCATTCTCACCGGTCACGGAGAGGTCTCCTCCGCGGTCCAGGCCATGCGGCTCGGCGCCTACGACTACCTTATCAAGCCCGTGGACAACGAACAGGTGGCGATCGTCGTTCGGCGAGCCCTCGAGCGTCACGAGCTCGGAGCCGAGATCGAGGAGCTCAAGAGCCAGCTCGTCGAACGCGGTCCCCTGCGGTGGCTCATGGGTCGCAGTCCGCAGATCCTGCAGGTCATCCAGCAGGTCAGGCAGGTCGCCGATTCTACCCTGACCATCCTCATCCAGGGGGAGACCGGTACGGGAAAGGAGCTGGTGGCTCAATCCATCCACCGGCTCAGTCCCCGGCGCGACAAGCCCTTTATTGCCCTCGACTGCGGGGCGATTCCGGAAACGCTGATCGAGTCCGAGCTGTTCGGTTACGAGAGGGGCGCGTTCACCGGTGCCGTCCGGCGCAAGGAGGGACACTTTCAGCTTGCCGAGGGCGGAACGCTGTTCCTCGACGAGATCGCCAACCTCCCCCTGACCACACAGTCGAAGCTGCTGCGGGTCCTCCAGGAGCGCGAGGTCCGCCTCCTCGGCGGTACACGCGCCGTCCCGATGGACGTGCGGATCATCGCCGCCTCCAACGTCCCCCTAGACCACGAGGTGCACGAGGGCCGGTTCCGACAGGACTGTTATTATCGGCTGAACGAATTCATCGTCACCGTGCCTCCGCTCAGAGAACGGCGAGACGATATCGTGTACTTGGCGGAGCTCTTCCTCGCCGAGGCCTGCATGGAGCTTCGACGGCCGGTGCGCGGGATATCGGACGAGGCGCTTCAGGTTCTCGTCCGGTATCCCTGGCCGGGCAATGTCCGCGAGCTCCGCAATGTGATCCGCCGGGCCGTGCTGCAGAGCTCGGGTCGGGTCCGGCCCGAGCATCTCGCCCTGGCCGCGGAGGCCTCCGAGACGCCTGCGGTCGGAGACGCGGCCCCGTCGCCGGTCGGGGGGTCGCTGAGGGAGATGGCCGCGACGGCCGCGGCCGAGGCCGAGCGTCACGCGATCGAGCGGGCGCTGCGAGCCGCGCGGGGAAACAAGACCGAGGCCGCCCGGATCCTCAAAACCGACTTCAAGACTCTTCACCTCAAGATGAAGCGTTACGGCATTCACGCCCGGGAGTACCGCGCCTCGTGACGTCCTGACGCTCGCCCCGCCGATCGTGGCCTCTGGCGCCACCGCCCGGGCGCGCCTGCCAGCCCCCTGGCGCCCGCGCCAGGGCCACCGGGCGGCCCGCGTCCTCCACTCTGCCGTTATTTCCGGGAGTTATCTCGCGGAGGGGCGCCCCGGCAAATCCGGCACCGAGTTTGCGACCTCCGGGCGAGCGAACACCCAGGCCTCGGCCGGATCACACGCGTGTCGCACTCGGCGCGAGCCCAGAACGGCCTTGGGGGAGGAGACAAGCGATGAAGCTTCGAATGACGCGATGGCTCGTCGGTCTCTCGGCGCTGGTGGCCCTGGTGGCCACGATGACGGGAGCCGCGGCGGCTCAGACCACGACGACCTTCAGCGGGCGGGCGTTCGCCGCGTTCGTCAACACGTCGCTCACCGGACCTCTCACCATTTCAGACACCGGCGAGCTTCCGGCGGAGGGCGGCGTCCAGTCCGCCGCGCTGCTGGATACCACGGCGCTCAACCAGCCCGCCCTCGACAACGTCCTGAGGGCCCAGGTGCTGCTCGCCTCGACCAGCGGCGCCAGCGGCAAGGCCCAGAGCTCCGCGTCGCTCGCCGACGTGGTCGTGCTCCCCGGCCAGCCGGCTCAGCTGACCGCCTCCTTCCTCCGAACCGAGTCGGACGCCACCTGCGCCGGAACCCGGGGCTCGACCGAAGTCGCTGAGCTCACCTTCGGAGGCCAGCGAATCGAGGCTCCGCCGGGAGGCTTTCCCGCGAACACCACCGTCACGATCCTCGGCGTGGCCACTCTCGTCATCAACGAGCAGACCACGGTCGCGACCGGAACCCACCAGGAGATCCGCGTCAACGCCATCCATCTCACGGTGCCTGGCGTCGCCGAGGTGATCCTCTCGAGCTCCAAGAGCGACATCGACTGCCGGGCGGTCACCGGGCCCGGTCCCTGCCACGACTTCGTCACGGGCGGTGGATGGATCGACGTCCCCGGCGGCCGGGCCAATTTCGGCTTCAACGCCGGGTTCAAGGATGGATCGCTGACGCCGAGCGTTCACCTCAACTACATCGACCACGCCAGCGGCAAGAAGGTCACGGCCACCAGCATCAGCTCGTACGAGAAGACCGGCTCCACCAGCCGCCGCTTCGCGGGGGGCGCGGACATCAACGGCCAGCCGGGCAGCTACGTGATCGACGTGGCGGACAACGGCGAGCCCGGCCGGAACGACCTGCTCGCGATCGGGTTGAGCGACGGCTACAAACAATCGGGCCTCTTGCAGGGCGGGAACGTACAGCTCCACAACCCCTGCCCGTAATTCGTCGTCCGCTGTCGCCGACGGCGGCCCTGGAACCCCGGGGCCGCCGTTGTTTCCGCCGAGGTGCCTGCGGGGACGGGGGCGGTTCTCGGCCGCCCCGTCGCCCGTCCAAGGGCCGCTGTCGCGAATCGTGCACACTTTCTCCCGCCGGCGCGCCGGTGTACACAGGCCCGGTGGACGAGCGGCGATCCGCGGATCGGCGGCGATCGGTCGGCCAGGCGGCGGAAGAGGCGGCCGCGCGGTGCCTCGAGCGCGCGGGGCTGACGGTCGTCGCGCGGAACGTGCGCCTGCCCGAAGGCGAGATCGATCTCGTCTGCCGCCAGCGCGACCTGGTGGTGTTCGTGGAGGTCAAGTGCCGCCGCGCCGACTGGGGGGAGGCGCCGGCCGCCGCCGTCTCCTGGCGCAAGCAACGACGCCTGGTGCGCCTGGCCCAGCACTACCTGAAATGGAAGCGCCTGGAGACCGCGCGCTGCCGCTTCGACGTCGTCGCCGTCACCCTCGACGCCCAGGGCGGGAGCCACGTCCGCCACATCCCGGCCGCCTTCGACGCCTCCGGGATCGCTTGACCTCGCCCGCGCCGGCGCGCCATGCTCCCCGGGTGAGTCGAGTCTGGCGCTTCCTCCAGGTGGACGTCTTCACCGACCGGCCGCTCGCCGGCAACCAGCTCGCCGTGGTGCTCGACGCCCGCGGGCTGGCCGACGCCGAGATGCAGGCGATCGCCCGCGAGATGAACCTCGCGGAGACGACGTTCGTGCTGCCGGCCACGCAGGCGGAGTGCGGGGCTCACGTGCGGATCTTCACCCCGGCCCGCGAGCTGCCCTTCGC
>MNEF01000014.1:445-23803 GCA_001917535.1 Candidatus Rokubacteria bacterium 13_1_40CM_69_27 | reverse complement strand
TCGGGTCGGTCGATGTGGTGAGGCCGTTGAGGCCCAGATTCCAACGATCCATGGCATCCGCCGTGAACCAGGATCCCCGGAGGTCGGGCGCGATCCCGGCGATGGCCGGAAGCGGTAGGAAGGCCTCCACGGCGAAGCCGGTGCTGTGGACGTCCCTGAACGCCCTCCCCGTGGCGGTCGACGTGATGGTGTCCTTGCCCCAGTAGTACGATCCGGCCAGAATCGCATCGCGCCCGAACAGCGGAAGGCTCCCCTTGACGAGCCCCTGGAGGGCGGGAAGGGCCCCCCGGCTTCCGCTGTCATTGAGTCCGGCGGCGGGACTGCGGTCTGTCTGGTGCCGACCGACGGACCCTGCCAGCTCCAGCTTGGCTCCAGCGATGGGAATCACAGTCCCCAGGATGAACTGGGGCGTCCGGTTTCGGCTGCCAGACGTGATGTCGCCATGGCCGCTGCTGACACCCTCCAGCTCCGACTGGCTGCTCACGACACTGTCGAAGATCAGGGTGGTCTGGCCGGCTACCAGATACACCATGGGCCAGTCGAAGCGGGCGTAGGCGTGTCGCAACCGGGGCGTCTGGGCGGAGCTGGCACTCGAGGTGCCGTCGTTCTCGTTGAGCTTCAGCCCGTCCCAGTCGAACTCGGTGTAGGCGCGTGACTTGGCGCCCCACACGTCGGGGCCGCGAACGTCGATGAACAGGCGGGTCCGGGTCGCCGCCCAGCGCAGGGTCTCCCGGTGCTCTTGTGGCGTCCCTTTCACGACCGAGATCTTGCGGAGAGAGCTCGGGTTGTCGTCGTTGTTCTCGTCGCTGTCCCAGGTCACGTTCGTCTGCACGTAGCCACCGATACGGACGCTGAATAGCGAGGTGACCGGGGCGCCCGTCTCCGGGGAGGCGCTCTTCTGTGCCTCGGCCTGGAGCGGGGGTAGGACGAACGTCGTGAGCGCCGCGAGTACCAAGACCCACCTTGGGCGTCTCCATCCGAGTCGCCGCATCGCTTGCCCCTTACTGCTCGGACGCGAGCATTATTGAATGATTAGTGCGTCGCCGATTTGGCGTTCCGGCCGAAACTGACACATCGCGGCAAACCGGTCAGCTCAGCCAGCTTTGAGCCGGCTTTGTAGTCTCCCCCGGGGTGCTTGTCAAGGCCGTTGTTTCGCGTAACCGCCGACAGAATCTGACGTCCAGTGGGGTTCGGCAAGGGTCACTGCCTCCGGCCAATCACACTCGAGACGTTCGACGTTCGATGTTCGATGTTCAAGGTTGTCCCGGAGCGCGGGCAGAGGCCGAACGGCGGCTGCTCGCGAGAAGCCCGGCCCGAAGAGCCGAGCGGCCCGACGCGCTGGCCAGCGCGACGGCGAAGTACATCGCGACGGTCACCACGCCCCGTGATCACAGGGGTGCGTGGAGGATCACGCGTTCGAGCGCCGGCCCCGCCGGCGCAATCCCCACTGGGGAGGTTCGGATGGGGCCGTAACGTCCGCCCCCTCCGAATTAGGCGAGATCGTGCTCGCCGAGGACGCGGCGGAACAAGGCGCCGTACTTGGCCAGCATCTGCTGGCGCAGCTCGGGGCTGGTGACGGCCACCTTGGCGGCTCGTCCCCGATTCTCGAAGGGGATCGTCGCGTCGATCATCGCGCGCGAGTTGTAGTAGTTCTCCGTCATGTTCACCGGGTCGATCTTGGACGACCAGTTCTTGCGGATGATCTCGATGCTGCTGGCGGGATCGCAGCGCGTGCCCATCGCCCACACGACCTCCGAGAGATTGGACGGGTCGATGTCGTCGTCGACGACGACGGTCCACTTGCCGCCGTAGGCGGTGGGGGCGAGCTGGGTCGCCAGGATCCCCGCCTGGCGGCTGTGGCCGAAGTAGCTCACCTTGATGGCGACGACGTTGAAGGTTCGGCCGGCCCCGGCCTCGTGGATCCACACGCCGACCACGTTGGGCACATTGGCCTTCTCGAGGTTGTCCCAGAGCGTCGCCGAGCGGATGAAGCAGCGCTCGAAGAGGTGGGCGTGGGGTGGCTTGAACGAGGCGGCGCAGGTGAGGATCGGGTCGTTCCGGTGATACACGCGCTTGACGCGGAAGACCGACTCTTCCTTGGTGCCACCCGCGTAGTAGCCGGGCCACTCACCGAAGGGTCCTTCCAGGCGCTTCTGGCCCGGCACCACTTCGCCCTCCAGCGCGATCTCGGCCTGGGCCGGAATCGGCAGCCCGGTCAGCTCGCCCTCGATGACCTCGAGCGGCTCCCCCCGCAGTCCGCCGACGTAATCGAGCTCCGACTGGCCCCGGTTCAGCGTGGCCCGCGCGGCGGAAAAGAGCGCCGGGTCCTGCCCCACGACCGCCACCATCGGTCCCGGCTTGCCGACGGCCAGGTATTTCTGAAGCTGCAGATGCCCGTCCTTGCCCTCGGTGATGTAGATACCGGTCAGGTCTCGCTCGAAGAGCTGCATCCGGTACGTGCCGACATTGACCCATCCGCTGTCGGGGTCCCGCGTGATCACCGCGTCCGCCGTCCCGATGTACCGCCCCCCGTCCAGCTCGTGATGGATCGGTGCGGGAAACTTGAAGAGATCGATCTGGTCGTCCTTCAGGACGTTCTCGAGGATCGGTCCCCCGGGGACCGTCTTGGGCGGGATCGGCGTGATGGCCTGCACCCGTTGCCGGTAGATCTTCAGCAGCTCCATGGTCCGCTCGTCCCCGGTGGCGGGCAGTCCCATGGAGAACGCGAAGCGCTTGGGTGAATTGAGCAGCCCGTAGAGACAGCGATACCCCGGTGGATAGCCGGGGATCTCGTCGAAGAGAAAGGCTGGCGCCCGGCCCCCCTTGGCGCGCACGCACATCTCCACGAACGCCCCCATCTCCTTGTCCCAGTGGACGCCCCGGCAGTGCTGGAGCTCGTCCAGCCCCTCCACCTTCTTGAGCCACTCGCGCAGATCGCGGTACTCGAGGGTCATCGACGGATCAGCGGCGGGCGACGGCCGGCATGCGGCTCTGGACGCCCTCCTTGGCCAGCTCGCTCTCGAAGAGCGCGCGCACGGAGGGATCCTCGTCCGCGTACTCGATCTGGTTGCCGCCCGTCGCTCGGTCCTGATCGAGACGGCTGTACTTGTCGTCGAGCTTGTGCTTGACGCTCCCCCACCGGATCGCGAGGTAGCGGGCCGGACTGGCGCCGGCGTTGAAATGCTGGTGCCACCAGAGGTCCGGCGGCACGACCACGCTCCCCTCGCGCCAGTCCACCTTCGTGGGCTTCGCCCCTTCCAGCCAGAGGAGGGAGTAGCCCTTGCCGCTGAGGGTGATGACGTGGGCCCCGGGGCCGTGGCGGTGCGCCTTCTTGTACGTGCCCACCGGGAACTCGGAGATGTGGGCGACGAGAGTGTTGTTGGCCAGCTCGAACATGATGTTGCGGCCGCCGGCCCCCCGCTCCTTCCACTCGATGAGCGAGAAGGTGTTCACGTCGGGAATGAAGTTGGCCTCCCAGATCCGGCTGGCCAGGAACGTGCCCTTGCCGCTGAAGGCCTCGGCCTCCCCGCTGAAGCGGTCCTTGAAGACGAAGGGGTTGTTGAAGACGAAGTCGTGGTTGTGGAACAGGCTCATCACCAGGGGCGCCGTGGTCACGGCGTAATAGCGCGCCGGCCCCGTGCCGGAGGCGTTGAAGTGCTGGTGCCAGGTATTGAGGGGGATCGCGAAGAGGCTGCCGGTCTGCCACTCGAAGCTGACCTTGGAGCCGCCCTCGGTCCACACGGTCGTCGCGCCCCGCCCCTCGAGGATGTAGATGACCTCCTCGTAGAGATGCCGCTGGGGCGCGAGCTGCTTCCCCGGCGCGATCTCGCACACATAGGCATCGTTGGTCCCGCCGGTGCCCTCCATGTCGATGAAGGCGCCGCGCCCGCCCTTGCGGGGCCAGGGCTGGACCTCCACCGTCCTCAAGTCTTCGACGTAGAACCCATGGATGACGGGGATGCCTTCGGATTTCTGCCATGCTTGATAGGCGGTGAGCGTCGTGGATGGATCGTTGGAAATTGGCATCGGTGACTCTCCTCATACCGCGCTCGGCCGCCCTGTCCCACCGGGCGGCTCTCCGGAAGTGGTCCTTATGATAAGTGCGCGCACTACGGCCGGCAAGCGCCGGGCGCGTGACGTGGTGGAGTGCGCGTATGATAGCGGCGCTCCCGATGGCTGTGCTGGTCACCGGATCCGGTCCGACCCACGAGTTCATGGAGTCGGTGGCGGCGTTCCGGGCCCGAGCGGATCTCAGCGACGCCGCCAAGACGCGGATCCTCTACGACAACCCCAGGCGTCTCTACCGCCTCTGAAGCCGTTTCGGGCGAACTCAGAGACCGGGAAGCCCGCGCGTCCACAGAGGCAGGGGCGGATGTCGGCTCACGATTTGGCCTCGCTGGTAAACGGCGACGACACGGTACGGCGTGTCATAGGAACTGTTATCGAACAAGAACGCCTCGTCGACGATCGGAATCGCGGCGCGCAGGTTGGCCAACGTCCGTGGAAAGCGCGCGTGCAACTTCTCGTCCGGTACATCGTGGCCGCCGTGTTGGACTCTCTGCCTCACACGTGCGGCTGCGAGGACGGGACTGTCGAGGCCGATGAAAATCAGAAATACGGCAAAGCCTCGAACCCGGGCCTCTTTGAGGAATTTCAGGGGGTCGGAGAAGACAGACTCGGTGCAGAAGGACAGGCGCGCTTCGAGGAAGGCCCTTCGCAGTCGCTCGGCCTCGATGAAGGCCCGGCGGTCGACGTCATCGGACGAGGCGGTCGGGTCGGCGTTGCGGAGAACGCGGGCAATGCGGTCCGCGTTGACGTACGGTAGCCCAAGATCATCGAGGTACTCCTCGAAAAACGTGGTCTTCCCGGCGCCGTTGGGCCCCGCGAGAAATAGGAGGACTGGCTGGGCCGGCAGGGCCGCGCGGATCGATGCCGGCGGATCAACGCTCACTTCCGCCTGTTCGCTGACTTCCCTCCAGCGGGCACGAATCGGCGACCTTTTAGATTACCCAGAATCCGGGTGCCGTCCGCTCGGACCTCGACGATCATGCCCGGATGATCCGGGTCAGTGGTGTACAGCGGCGTCCCGGCGGCACGAATCCGTGCCTTGACCTTCTCGCGGCTCGTGTCTTCGACAAGGCGGGCCAGGAGTCCGTGCACTTCTTCGCGCCGGACGAACGTTGGAAACGGCAATGCTTGACCGGCTCTCTTGAGAGCCAGGACGTCGCGATAGGCTGCCATCACCTCGACCGCTCGTCCCAGTGTCGCCCAGTGCTCGATCTGAGCGGTCGCCGAGCGATGGGTGCCCTGGGCTTCATCCTTTGCCAACGCCAGCAGCTTGTCCGAGACTTTCACGGGTGACGGCATTTGCCACCTCCTGCCCGCTGGTAGCACTTGACTACCGCTAGGTAGCAGATTACTACCTAGATCGCCAACGTTCAACTGCCACTCCCAAGCTCAAAGGCGATCTTCCGCCCAGGCGCCAACAGCCTCAGCGAAGGCGGGTGCCGCGACGAGAAATGCCCGGAACGCAGCACCCTCGACCCGCCTGTGCTCTACGACGGCTCCAGGTCGCCGGCCCGCGGCTCGGGTTCGCCCCAGCGGCGAACGAGGTTGTGGGGGATGCCGAACAGATCGAGGATCCGCCCGCACGTGTGGTCGATCACGTCGTCCAGCGTGGCCGGGCGGCTGTAGAACGCGGGCACCGGCGGCACGATCATCGCGCCGCTCTCCGCGGCCACCAGGAGGGCTCGGAGGTGGCCGACGTGGAGGGGCGTTTCCCGGACCACCAGGACCAGGCGGCGCCGTTCCTTGAGGCAGACGTCGGCGGCCCGCGTCAGGAGCGTGTCCGAGATGCAGTGGGCGACGGCGCCAGCGGTGTGGATCGAGCACGGGATGATGACCATCCCTTCCGTCCGGAACGAGCCGCTCGCGATGCTGGCGCCGATGTCCGTGATGGGGTGGACGACCGAGGCCATGGCCCTGACGTCCTTCACCGCCCAGTCCGTCTCCTCGGCGATCGTCCGCTCGGCCGCCTTCGAGCAGACCAGGTGGCTCTCGATGTCCGTGCGGTCGCGGAGGATCTGGAGGAGCCGGATCCCGTAGATCACGCCCGAGGCGCCGGAGAGCCCGACGATGAGGCGCCGCAGAGCCGGCGCGCCGCCGCTCACTGGAGCACGCCTCGCGTCTCGAGCGCCCCCACCTCGGCCGCGCTCATCCCGAGGATGTCCGTGAGGACCCGCCGCGTGTGCTCCCCGAGGCAGGGCGCCGGCCGCCGCGGGCCGGCCGCCGCCCGGGAGAGGATGAAGGGTGGGGCCTTGTAGTGGTGGCGCCCGATCTCGGGATGGTCGAGCGCCCGCCAGACGCGACGGTGCACGAGCTGAGGGTCGCTGAACAACTCGGCCATCGTTCTCACGACGGCGGCGTGGACGCCGGCCGCCTGAAGTCGCGTCATGACCTCATCGGCCTCGAGCTCGGAAGTCCACTCCGCCAGCCGCCGGTCCAGCTCGGCCTCGCCGGCCCGTCGTCCCGGCGCCGTCTGCCACCGGGCCTCGGTCGCCCAGCCGGGCCGGCCCAGGGCGTCGGCCAGCCGCCGCCACTCCCCGTCGTCCCAGACGCTCACGGCGCACCAGCGGTCGGTCCCGCGGCAGGGGTAGACGCCGTGGGGGACGGCGTCCCGATCCCGGTTCCCGCAGCGCATGAGGTCGCGACCGTTGACAGCCGCGTCCAGCAGCGCCGGCGCCAGGAACTGGAGCCCGGTCTCGTATTGCGAGAGGTCGATGTATTGTCCCTGCCCCGTGCGCCGCCGGCTGTCGAGCGCGGCCAGGACCGCCACCAGGCCGAAGGCGACGGCGATGAAGTCGATGTAGGGACCGTAGAGGAACATGGGGGGGCCGCTCGATTCGCCCGTGAAGTGGGTGAAGCCCGCCAGAGAGGAGAGCTGCGAGCCGAAGCCGGGGTGACGGGCGTGGGGTCCGGTCTGCCCGTGATTGCACGTGCTGAGCACGATGACCGCGGGGTTCAGGGCCCGCAGCCTCTCGTCATCGAGTCCGAGCCTGGCCATCGTGCCGGGGGTGAAGTTCTCGATGACGATGTCCGCCCACCGCACGAGCGCCTGGGCCACCTCCCGGGCGCCCTCCGCCTTGAGGTTCAAGGCGACGCTGAGCTTGTCGTTGTTCCAGAGGCAGAAGCAGCCGGAGCGATTGAGGCCGGGGACGTTATCGCGATACGGCGGATAGTGAGTGCGGAAGCCATCGGGCCGGACACCGGACTCGACGCGAACGGCGGTGGCGCCGTGGTCCGCCAGGTACTTGGTGATCCCCGGGCCGGCGGCATAGGCCGCGAACTCCACGACCTTGATGCCCTGGAGGGCGGGGACGTCGGAGCGTCCCGAGTTTCCGACCGATACGCGGCTCCGCGCGGGCTGCTGCTCGTTGACGCCGGGCGGGGCGAGGAGCGCGGCGTTGTGCTCTCCGACGCGCGGCGGAGGGCGATGAATCGTGCACGATCCTCCCGAAAACTTCGCGAACGCCCCCGGGAACTTGACCGTCGCGGTTCCGTCGGCCCTGCGCATCGGGAGCCAGAACCCCCGCGCGAGGAGCTGGGGGTCGTCGAGAATCTCGCGCGGTGTCGCGACCGGATAGCCGAGCATGTCGCGCTTGACGACCCCGGCGAAGAACTCCGCCTTGGTCAGGGTCGAGAAGAAGGGCCCGATCGCCGCCTCGATGCGGTCGATCTCCTCTTGAGAGACCGTCGTGATGTCGAAGCGGCTCCAGTCCTTCTCGAGGAGGAACGGGGGAGCCATGCCTCTCTCGTCCATCCACCGGACGAGGGCCTGGTTCGTGCGGCGCCCCGCCTCCCCGCCGTAGATGATGAAGTTGAGATAGCCATCCCGGCAGGGCCACATCACCCGCATCCGCGCGCCGGTGATGCTGCGGCCGGTCATGAAGACTCCCGCCCGAAGCGCGTTCGTCCGGTTCAGATCCCAGAAGATGGGGGCGTGCGAGAGCGCCGAGAGCAAGCAGGACTGGGCCGCCACGTCCACGTGCCCGCCCGCGCCAGTGAGGGAGCGATGCTGGAGGGCCAGCAGCGAGCCGGCCGCCGCATACACCCCCGCCCAGGCCGAGGCCTGGGGAAGGGAGATTCTCAGTGGAGGACCGTCAGGTTCACCCGTCAGCGACATGCAGCCCGCGGCCGCCATGAGCTCGAGGTCGGAGGCCCGGTACTGGCTGTACGGTCCGGTCTGGCCGAACGGGGTGATCGACGTGACGATGAGTACCGGGTTCTGCTCAGCGAGCGTCGTGTACCCGAGTCCGAGGCGGTCGAGGTGGCCGGGAGAGAAGGATTCGATCAGGAAGTCGGCATCGCGCGCGAGCCGCTGCAGAGCGTCACGTCCGGCCGGCAGCTCGAGGTCGAGCGTGACCGAGCGCTTGCCGGCGTTCCAGGCCGTCCACGAGAGGCTCGTCTCCGGATCCGGACGGTCACCCGGGAAGGGCCCCCGCCACCGCGCGGGATCGCCCGCCGGCGGCTCGACCTTGATCACGTCGGCACCGAGGTCCGCCAGGATCCTGGCGCAGAGAGGCCCTAGCTCTCCGGTGAGGTCGAGCACCCGGTATGGCCCCAGGACTGCCTGTCGATCCACCATCCGCTCTTCTCCAGCCTCTCGAGTCACCGAGGCTCGAGCGCCGGCTCCGCCGGCGCAATCGATCCTGGGGGAGGTTTCGGAGGGGGCCGTCGAGGCCCCCTCCGATAAATCAGATGCCGCGCTCAGCCATCCACTTGGCGTAGCCTTCCTGGGAGGCCCGGGCGCGCTCGATCTGCTCGGGGGTGAACCACTTCTTGAGATCGACCAGCCCGATCTCGTACCGCGCCCGCTCGAAGGCGTCCTTGTGGACGAAAGGCCGGGTGGCGTC
The DNA here is from genome assembly GCA_001917535.1 of Candidatus Rokubacteria bacterium 13_1_40CM_69_27. Classification (GTDB taxonomy): domain Bacteria; phylum Methylomirabilota; class Methylomirabilia; order Rokubacteriales; family CSP1-6; genus MNEF01. The sequence continues at coordinate 14,891 of MNEF01000014.1, read as the reverse complement.
GATCCCCATGCCACCCGAGAAGCGGATGTTCGTCTGCGTCCACTGCTGCTCCCCCGCCGAGCTGCGCTCGGCCGGCTGGAAGGTCTGGCCGAAGCCGCCCTCGCAGACGGTCATGATGTCCTCCTTGGGGTTCACGCGGGTGGCCAGGGCCCAGAGGACGTCCTCCATGTTGTAGATGTCGATGTCCTCGTCGACGGCGATCGCCAGGCGCATGCCGAGAGAGATCGACAGCGCCGCCGACAGGATATTGCGGTGAAGCCCCTCGTCGCGCGCCCGCCGCTTCTGGAACTGGAAGATCGCCCCGCCCCAGTCCGTCATGCCCATCGGGATGTTCGTGTCGATGCAGAGGCCCGGCACGATCCGCTCGGCCAGCTCCAGGAAGCACGCCTCGCGCATCGAGACGTCGATGTAGTGGTCATCCATGCCGTGGACGATCAGGCCGTAGTAGATCGGCTTCTGCGTGCGGTGCGTGATGGCCGTGGCCTGGAACTTGTAGGTTCGGTAGGCCTTGCCCATGTAGCCGGCCCACTCGGGATGGAACGGGAACTTCCCCTGCGCCCCCTCCTTCTCCGCGAGCGGGCTCTCCCACACCTTCTCCGTGGTATCGAGGTAGCCCTCGATGACGTACTCGGCGTTGGCGATGGCCCAGGCGTCCTGCGTCCTGGCCTTCACCACCTCGACGGGGAACCCCTGCAGCGCGCCGGCCACGCCGAGCTCATCGCAGCCCCGGGGCAGGATCACATACGTGAAGCCCGCGCCCGCCATCATCGTGCAGGCGGGCGGCACGCCGATGTTGATCGTCATCGGGATCGGGCCCTTGCGATACCAGTGGGTGGCGATCTGGTCCATGTGGGAGCCCGGAGAGATCTGGAAGCTCGAGAAGTCGGGCCCCCGGAAGTTCATGCGGTTGTAGCCGATGTGGGAGCCGCCCCAGAAGTATTTGCCCCGCACCACGGTGTTGCCGGCACCGAGCGTCCGCCCGGGGTCCGTCGTGGCGTGAGAGATCATCGGGATGACCGGCCACACATCGATGTTCTTGGTGATCACGACCTCCTGGCACGGAGCGTCGCGCACCTCGATCGGCGGGAGCGGCTGCCGGATCGCCTCCACCGCCTTGAACTTGAACTTCCTCGGCTCCTCGACGCCGAAGAGGTGAGCGATCCGCTCCGCCGAAGCGTAGATGTTGTTGGCGAGGCGGGCGTTCGGGTACCCCTTGACGTTCTCGAAGAGGATCGGCGGGCCACCGTCCAGGCGCTTCTGGATGGCCGCGAGCTCGAGGTGGGGGTCGATCTCGACGTCCGAGCTGAGCAGTTCCCCCGCCTCCTTCAAGTACTCCAGCGTGGAGCGCAGGCTGGAGATGTCCTTCTTGCTGATCGTGGGCATGGGCTTGGCCATCGTCGTCCTCCTAGGGGGATCGGGTGGGGGAGATGGCCGGGGCCGCCCCCCGGTCCTCCGCTGGCAAGAGTCGCCCCAGACGGTCCTGAACTTCGGTGATGTGTTCAAGCATCACGCGGGAGGCCTCTCCATGATCGCGGCGGGCGAGGGCCGCACAGATGCGCTGATGAAAGGCCAGATTGCTGCGATTGGTGGCCGCGTCCATCTCGAGTCGCGCCACGACTTCTTCGACCATCACGTCCGCCATCGAGTGGGCGAAGAGCACCAGGAGCGGATTCTTGGCGGCTTCCGCGAGCATCCGGTGGAAGCCGAGATCGGCGGTGGCGTGCAGATCACCCGCGGCGATCGCGTCCGCGTGCTGGGCGACGTAGGCCTCGATGCGGGCCAGCTCCTCCTCGGTGATCCGCTGGGCCGCCAGGCGCGCGATCCAGGGCTCGAGGATCACGCGGACCTCGGTCAGGTGGTGGATCGACACGCTCCCCAGACGGATCAGCGCGAAGAGAGAGTCGGTGACGTGGCGCAGGTTCCCATCGGCGACCATCGCGCCGCCCCCGGAACCCCGCCGCACAACGAGGAGCCCGGCCTGCTCCAGAGCCCGGATCGCCTCCCGCACCGAGCCGCGGCTGGATTGAAACTGCTGGGCGAGCTGCTTCTCCGAAGGGAGCTTGTCTCCGGGTTTCAGGCGGCCGGCGAGAATCGCGGACTTGAGCTGCCGGAGGATCTCAGCAGAGACCCGGTCCCGTCGAGTCGGCGTGAACCCGAGGGACCCGTGGAGGACATCGTCTTCAGGCAGGGGCACGGCTAAATATCTAATATTGGAACTTTGTCCCGTCAAGCGTTAACTTGTGATCCAACAGACGGGCGAGGTAACGGCGGGGAAGGGGCCCACGGGTGGGCTCCACGCCTTGCCAACGTGGTGGGAGGAACTTATCATTCGTAACGATCTGACCTCCTGATGCACGATTTTCCGCACCCCCACGAGCACGAGGATCACGAAGGCGAGCCCGACGCGCTACCTGACGAAGCCGACCCGATCTGGGCTGGGGAGCGGATCGAGCTGCGCAGCGTCGGCATCGACATCGGCTCCTCGACGTCGCACCTGACCTTCTCCCGCCTCGTGCTCCGGCGTCTCGGCGGCCACCTCTCGAGCCGCTTCCGAGTGGTCCAGCGGGACGTGGTCCATCAATCGCCGATCCTCCTCACCCCGTATCGCAGTCCCGTCATGATCGACACCGAGCGGCTGAACGCTTTTGTCCGGGATACATACACGCAGGCAGGGCTCGCCCCGGACGGCATCGACACCGGGGCCGTCGTCATCACCGGCGAGGCGGCCAGGAAGGAGAACGCCCAGACCATTTTGGCCATGTTCGCGCGGGAGGCCGGCCGCTTCGTCTGCGCGACCGCGGGGCCGCAGCTCGAGGCGATCATGGCCGCTCAGGGGTCGGGGGCGGTGGCGCGCTCCCGGGGGGGAAACGCCGTGTTGAGCGTCGATATCGGCGGCGGGACGACCAAGCTGGCGGTCTGCCGCGACGGCGAGGTCGCGGCGGTGGCCGTCGTCAATGTCGGGGGACGACTCGTCGCTGACGATGGGGGCCGCATCACCCGGCTCGAGGAAGCAGGCGCTCTGGTCGGCGACGCGGTCGGGTTGAGGCTCGCGGTAGGCCAGCGGATCGATGAGGGCGCGAAGGCCAGCCTCGCCGAGAAGATGGCCGCGTGCCTCTTCGAGGTCATCGACCGGCACCCGCTCTCGCCGTTGACGCGCCGGCTCATGTACACGGCCCCGCTCGCCGACTGCGGCCTGATCGATATCGTGATGTTCTCGGGCGGCGTGTCTGAATACATCTACGACCGGGAGCGCGCGGTCTTCGGTGATCTGGGAAAGGCCCTGGGCAAGGCGGTCAGGAGCCGCCTGGCCAGCCACCCGCTCGCCTCGCGCCTGGCGACGCCCCTGGAAGGCATTCGGGCGACGGTCATCGGGGCGGCCCAGTACACGGTGCAGGTGAGCGGAAGCACGATCTTCACGCCCCAGCCGGACCTGCTTCCCATCCGGAACCTGCCCGTTCTTTCGGTACGGCTCGGAGAACCGCTGAGCGTCGCCGGCGTCGCCGAGGCCGTGCGGCAGGCGGCCCAGGGGTACGATGCCGATCTCCTCAGCGGTCCTCTCGCGCTCGCCATTCGCTGGCCGTTCGGGCCGAGCCATGGCGAGCTCACCGCGCTAGGGCGGGGGCTGGTCGAGGCCCTGGACGGGCGGCAGACGACGGTCGTGTTGGCCTTCGACCGCGATATGGCGCGCCTGGTGGGCCGCCTCATGGTCGAAGAGCTGGGCGCGAAGCTGAACCTGGTGGCCGTTGACGAGCTCGAGCTTGGCGCCTTCGACTACATCGACGTGGGCGAGCCGCTTCCGGTGTCCGGCGTCGTTCCCGTCGTCATCAAATCCCTCGTCTTCCGGCCGCCCTCGGGCGCCGACGCCACCTAGCTAGCTATTTGTCGGAGTAACGGTTCGAGCGCCGGCTTTGCCGGCGCAATCCCTCTGGGGTGGCTTGGAGGAGGCCGCGAGGCCTCCTCCGATTATCTGATTAGCGTCCCGCCTCGGCGAGCTTGCGGAGCAGGTAGGTCCACCGGTCCGTGAAATTCTGCGGATTGTGCACGCGCGTCCGTTTGGCCAGGGCATCCTCGTCGGAGCTCCAGTGCTTGGGGACGCCACCGGGTACCATGAGCTGAGCCCGCGCCGCCTTGTCGATGCAGAGCGCGTTCACCGTGGCCTCCTCGATGGTCACCCCCACCGTCACGATGCCGTGAGCGACCAGGAGCAGGGCCGGACGACTCCCGAGGGCGCGGGCCACCGACTTGCCGCGCTCCGGCGTGACGATGAGATCGGACGTCTCGTCGAAGCGCGGGACGTCGGGCGGCGTGAAATAGGAGCCTTCATGTGTGATCGGGCGGAGGGGCACGCCGAGCGAGGCAAAGACCGTGGGGGCCACCGGATGCGTATGGACGACGGCTCCCACGTCGGGCCGCGCCCGCATGATCTCCGCGTGGATGAAGACCTCGCTGTGGCGAGGCCGTGTGCCGCGAACGACCTTCCCGTCGAGGTTCACGAGGAGCAGGTCCTGCGCTCGCACCTCCTCGAGTCCCATCTTGTGGGGTTTCATCCAGAAGGTGTCGGTCCCGGGGACGCGCACGGTGGCGTGTCCCCAGATGTCGTCGCCCTGGCCGGCCCAGGCCAGAATGCGGCAGGCCTGGGCGAGCCGTTGCCTGAGGTTGGTCGCACGGCCAGCCGGCTGTCTCATCCCCATTCCCTCCGAGGCTCGAGTGATCGCGAGCCCGATCTCGTGGAGACCGTCGCCCGTCGATCGAGATTAACGTAGCGCCTGCCGCCGGGTATAGTACCGCCGATGTCGAGGCGCGGACGATGGTAGAAAAAATCGTGCTGTTGATATGCGACGGCTTGGGTGACCGTCCGATCGAAGAACCGGGGGCGACGTCATGCCCCACGCGCTCAACATCATGGGCCGATTGCCGCTGGTCGGCGCCTGACCGGGTCCGGCCCTTAGCTGGGAGCGCCTCCCTGGTTCTGGGCGACGTCCTGGGGCAAGATCGCACAGCCGATCTCGCGCAGTAAGCCGTCGGTCTTGAGGGCCGAACGGCGATCGCCCTCTCGCCGTTCGGCCTCATAGCGTCCGCTGCGCTGGCGCCGTTCCACGACGCGCCGGTTCAGGAGAACGTGCACGGTCTCGTTCCCGGCAAACGCCCGCTGGAGATGCTCGTAGAGATGTCCGCGATTGCGGGCGACGATGACGAGCTGTCGGGTCATCTCCTGCCCTTCGTCGTGCCGTTCTGCCGGAGACGGGCTCCGGTCGAGGCGTCGCGGGGGACGTGGAGACGAGGCCTGCTCCAGAAAGCGCCAGAGCGACGTCCACGTCGAGCTGCCACAGGCCGGGCATGTCTCGGCGGCGATTTCAAAGCACTCGTCGCAATCGAGACACAGGGCCAGAAGTCGCAGCGGCATATGCACACGCGGGGAAAGCTTTCGCGCGCTGGTGATCATCGGTGTTCAACCTCCTCGCGTCGGGCCGTGCGCACATGGGCCCCGGGATCACGCTGCCATTCGGGTTCGGGTTTGAGCCGTCGCGAGCGTACGAGGTCCCGCAGCGCCAACCACGCGTCATAGGGGTCGGCGGAGGCCGGGCGCCGCTTGCGGGCAGCGAGGCGTCCGGCGCCGTACAGCAGGAGGAGGGCCCCGCCCAGAGGGACGACGGCGAGGACGAGGGTCATGAGCCAAATCCGGGCGCTTCGGCGGAACATCTGCCTGCCTCCTGGCCTCGCTCGCCGACCGGTCGGGCGTCGAACGAAAGGGCGATGTCGATGCAGCCCTCAAGTCTCGCGTTTCGGCCGTCCGAGTCAATCCGTCAAACGCACTAGATAATCGGCGGGGCCTCGACGGGCAGGCCACTGGAGCGTCGGGGACGGGAGGCGGGGAGGCGCTGGGAAGGCGCTGGGGGCGGGCCCTCACATCGGCGTTTTGACGATTTTCCCGGTGGCCTCGACATACCACTTCTCGCTCGGGAACGACTGGCCGCTCAGGGTCGCGGCCATCCAGTCGGCCATCAGGATCGGTGGGAAGGGTCCGAGGTTGGCGGCCGGCACGTTCCCGACGGAGTGACGGGAATCCTGGTACACCACCAGGCGCTTCGGCCCTGGCAGCGCCTTCATCAGCCGGTCCGTGTGCTCGAGCGGCGAGAGCTCGTCGAATTCGCCCGCGACGCAGAGATACGGCACGCGGATCCTGTCGGCGTGCCCCTCCCAGGTCATGCTCTGGCGGAACTCGTCGAACTTGGCCTCGTCGGTGATGCCGGACATGTACATGAAGCGCATCTTGAAGGTCGGCGAGGCCTCCTCGAAGATGGTGTGGAAGCCCGGCTCGTGGCACACCGCGGACACCGCGACGGCGCGGAGACGCGGCTCGTGGGCGGCGGCGATCGTCCCGAAGAAGGAGCCGAAGCTGTTGCCGCTGAGGCCGATGCGGCTCGGATCGATCTCGGTCCGACGCGTCAACCAGTCCACCACGGCCTTCCCGGTGTCGATCCAGGCGGACATGCTGAAGTAGATCTCGAGCACCGGGCTCTCGTATTGGCCCGGCCCGTCCACGGCCAGCACGGCCAGGCCTCGGGACAGCCACCGGTCACCATACACGGCGACTCCCATCTCCTTGAAGCTGTCCATGCCGGGTAGCGACACCACCGCCGGGATGCGCCCGCCCCGATAGCCGGGCGGGAGATGGAACCAGGCCGGCAGCGACTTGCCGCCCGGCAGCGGAATCCATGCCGCCTCGACGTGGTGATCGGCGAGCTGGGCGTACTTCGTGAAGCACTCGCGCTTCCTCTGGTTGTAGAACTTGTTCTGCTCGTTGTTCTCGTCGATCGGCCACTGGGCCGCGGCCCAGTGAATGGCGGCCATGTAGTAGTTCTCGCGGGCGGTCACGAGGTTCTGGTCCTGCTCGGCGGCCTGCGCCTTGGCCTCGCGGCGGCGGGCGACCGCCTCGAAGGCGGGCGACGCGTCGGCCAGCTTCGTGATGCGCTGGCGAATCCCGGCAAAGTCGGCGTTGGCCTCCGGCCCGCAGGGCGCGGACAGATAGAGCGAGCGTGGCTGATCCCAGTCCATGCCGACCGAGCGGATCGTGTTGTCGAGCAGCCAGCGTTGCTCCGACCAGCGGCGCGTGCGCGGTCCTCCGTTGGTCTGGGCGGCGGGCTTGGCCGCCGATCCAGCGCCGGACGCGGTCCCGACAGCGATGGCGTGACGGTCGGCCATGGGATGTCCTCCGCGCGCGATGGCGCTATGTCCAGGGTTGCATCTTGGGACCGTAGCCGCCGATGCGATCGACCTTGATCCGCACGATCAATCGCTTCTCCCCGGGCCGGCGGAACGGATACTTGTCGGCGCCCAGGAAGCGCTTGGCGAGCTTGTCGATGTGCTGGTCGGCCCCGGCTTCGGTCACGCTCGCCTTGCCGTGGAGGACCATGTGGGACTGCGGATCGTTCCGGTCCTGCACAGAGACGATGACGCGGGGGTCGCGGCGCAGGTTCTTCGGCTTGAGCCGCCCTTCGGCGGTGTTGAAGAGCACCTCGTCGCCTTCGACGTCCATCCAGACCATCGTCACCTGCGGCGTTCCGTCGGCGTTGCGCGTGACGACGTGGCCGTAGGTCTTGTCTTGGAGGATCTTCTTCACGGACTGCGGCAATGCCATCACCATGACTCTGCCTCCTCAGTGCCCGAGGACGATCACCCGCGACCGATGAACGGCATCTTGGTGGCCATGACCGTCAGGAACTGCACGTTGGCGTCCAGCGGGAGGCTGGCCATGTACACCACCGCGCGCGCCACGTGCTGGACGTCGATCGTCGGCTCGGCCGCGATGGAGCCGTTCGGCTGCGGCACCCCCGTCTTCATCCTGGCCGTCAGCTCGGTCTCGGCGTTGCCGATGTCGATCTGGCCGCAGGCGATGTCGTACTTCCGGCCGTCGAGAGAGGTCGACTTGGTGAGGCCGGTGATGGCGTGCTTGGTGGCGGTGTAGGGGGCCGAGTTCGGCCGGGGAGCGTGCGCTGAAATCGATCCGTTATTGATGATCCGGCCCCCGCGCGGCTCCTGGCTCTTCATGATCTTGAAGGCTTCCTGCGTGCACAGGAAGGCGCCGGTCAGGTTGACGTCGACGACCGTCTTCCATTGCTCGTACGTCAACTCTTCCAGGGACAGGGCCGGGGCGCCGGTCCCCGCGTTGTTGAAGAGCAGGTCGAGCCGGCCGAACGTCTCCTGCGTCCGGGCGAACAGGATCCTGACGGACGCGGGATCGCCGACGTCGGTCGGGGCCACCAGCGTCCGGGCCCCTAATACCCGGCCCTCCCTGGCCACCGCTTCCAGGAGCTCCTTGCGGCGTCCCGCGAGAACGACCGAGTAGCCGTCCTGCAACAGGGCCACGGCGACCGCCTTGCCGATTCCGCTCCCCGCGCCCGTGACGATGGCGACCCTGTCAAATGGGGCCATGCTGATCTCCGTGCCTCCCTCAGGGCTTCAGCCCGAACTTCTGGAACGTGTGACACCCCGCAGGGGCAAGTCCGCGGCTCACGGCGAACGTCCACGTCACTTCGCTCACGTAGATGTCACCCCTCGAGTCCACGGCGAGCCCATGCGGCGCCGCGAAGCTGCCGGGCGCGCAGGCGTCGGGGCTGCCCCATCGTGTGAGGACCCGTCCCGCCCTGTCATAGACGCTGACCCGGCCGTACCTCGCCTCCTGAATGGGCCCGTGGCGCTGCGAGGTCTGACCCTTGTGCCACCACAGCTCGGAAACGTAGGCCCGGCCCTCGGCGTCGAACACGAGGTGAGTCGGCCGCTGGGTGTCGGTCCATTCGCGGAGGTACTCGCCGTCGGGGCTGAAGATCTGGATGCGGTCGTTCTCTCGGTCACAGACGAAGACGCGCCCGTCCGCCGCGACCGCGATGCCGTGCGGCAGGTAGAACTGGCCGGGGCCGGTGCCCGGCACGCCCCACGACTGCTTCAGGTCGCCGGTCGGTGAGAACCGGTGGACCCGGCAGTTGCCATACCCATCTGAAACGTAGAGGTCCCCTTGGGGCCCGACCGCCAGGTTCGTCGGCCGGTTGAACGGACCGGCGGGCCGCGAGACGGTCAGGGTGTTCTTGCCGTCATAGCCGGTGTCGGACGGAGTATTCATGATTCCCAGGGTCATCAGCAGCTTGCCGTCCGGCGTGAACTTCCGCACGGTGTGGTTGCCGTCGTCCGTGCAGTAGAGCATGTCGTCCGGGCCGACGGTGATTCCGTGAGTCCGGTAGGTGAACTGGCCCTCGCCCCACGAACCCAGGAAGTTGCCTTTGCGGTCGTAGATGATGATCGGGTGATCGCCGCGGCAGATCAGGAAGACCCGATCTTCCGAGTCGACCGCCACTCCCGCGACATCGCGGTGCTCGTATCCGGCGGGAAGCTGCTCCCACCCTTCGACGACTTCGTAGCCCAACGCGCCAGCCTTCACCATTGCCGACCTCCACCGGTGAGCCTTGCTCGAGCGTTCACCACTCGCATCCGTGAGCGTGCGTGGGTCAGACTATGGGAGAAACGCGGGGTCGAGTCAAGGCTCGTGGTCGGGGCGCCTCATTCTTTGAGACCGGTGAGGGTGAGGCCACGCACGAAGGCGCGCTGGAACAGAAGGAACAGCAGGATCATCGGGATCATGCCCACCGCCGCCGCCGCCATCATCTCGTGATAGGAAGCGCTGTGGAATCCCTCGAACTGGGCCAGGCCCAGGGGGAAGGTCTTGAGGGCCTCCTTCGAGATGATCACCAGGGGCCAGAGGAACTGATCCCAGTTCTCGCGGAACGAGAGCACGGCCAGTGCCGCCAGGGCCGGCCGGCAGTTGGGAAGCACGATCCGCCAGTAGATCCCGAACTCCGTGCATCCGTCCAGGCGGGCGGCCTCGATCAGGGAGTCGGGGAGGTCCGTGATGTACTGGCGCATGAGGAAGATGCCGAAGGCGTCCACCGCCAGGGGGACGATGAGGCCGCCGTAGGAATCGAGCAGGCCGAGCTGGCGCACGACCAGAAAGGTCGGCACCAACAAGATTTCCAGCGGGAGCATCAGCGTGCTCAGCATGGCGCGGAAGCAGAGCTCCCGCAGGGGGAAACGGAACTTGGCCAGGCCGTAGGCGGCCAGGCTCCCGAAGAAGAGGTTGCCGGCCATGACGGCCAGGGCCATCACCGTGCTGTTGAAGAAGTAGACGCCGAAGGGGAACCGGCCCAGGGCCGACGGATAGTTCTGCCACCGCGGCTCGCGGGGCATCCATTCGAGCGGCAGGCGGAAGATCGCGTCCTGCGTCTTGAAGGACGAGGAGACCATCCAGAAATACGGCAGCAGGACGAACGCCGCCCCCGCCACCGTGAGCAGGGTCACGACCCATCCCAGGACGCGGCTTCGAGTCTTGGCGTTCATCAGGCCAGCCCTCGCCGGAGCAGCCGGAACTGGACGAGGGTGAAGAGCAAGGCCAGACCGAACAGGATGCTGGAGGCAGCGGCCGCCTCTCCCATCCGGAAGAAGGCGAACCCGGTTTCGTAGATGAAGTAGGGAAGGACGCGGGTGCTGCCGTTGGGCCCTCCTTCGGTCATGACCAGGGGATTGGTGAAGACCTTCATGGCCATGAGCAGCGACATCACCATGACGAACAGCATGGTGGGCCGGAGCAGGGGCAGGGTGATCCACCGGAAGCGCTGCCAGGGGCCGGCTCCATCCATGGACGCCGCCTCGTAGTAGTCGCGCGGGATGGCCTGCAGGCCCGCCAGATAGACCACCGCGAAGAGCGGCACTCCGCGCCACACGCCGATGGCGATCAGTGCCGGCAAGGCGGTGGCCTCCTCGCTCAACCAGTTGATGCGACCGATTCCCACCGTGGCCAGGAGCCCGTTGACCAGGCCGTGGGGGTGATAGAGGAATTTCCAGACCAGGGCCACGACGATCTGGGACATGGCGATCGGCAGGAAGTAGGCCAGCCGGATCAGGCCTCGGCCGGGCATGGCCCGATTGAGGAGTAGGGCCAGGCCGAGGGCGAGGAACCACTCCGGGATGGCCACCCCCAGCGTGTACTTCGCGGACACACCGAGGGCCTGGTGAAAGAGGGGATTCTCGTAGAGCGCCCGGTAGTTGCCCAACCCGGTGAACTCGGGCGAGCTCGTCAGATCGTAGCGGAAGAAGCTCAGGAGGAGAGCCTGAGCCATCGGATAGAACTTGAAGAGGGCGAAATGGAGGAGGGCGGGCAGGACGAAGAGGAAGCCGGCCACGCGGAGCCGGTTCGCGTAGGTCAGACTGAACGGGCGGGCCGCCGTCCGCGCCTGCGGCAGTGACACCGGCACGGACGGCAGCCCGTTGCTCACCTCGCCCTCTGCTGGGACATTCCCCGGGGTCGCCTCAGGGTTTGCTCAGGGCCAGGTCGATCTCCTGGCAGGCCTGGTCCAGGGACCGCTTGGGATCCACCCGGTTCAAGACCACGCGCTCCATCGCCCGGTGCATGGCGTCGGCGATCTCCGTGAACTTCGGCGAGCGGGTGACGAAGCGGCCGGTCGACATGTCCTGGATGAAGACGTCGATGTAGGGGTGGGAGCGGACGCCGGGGATCTCCAGGAAGCCCTTGATCGGAAGAGGATAGGCCGTGTGCTCGAGCCACTCCTTCGGGTTCAGGACCAGGAACCGCATCAGCTCGTGGGCCGCCTTCTGCCGATCCGCCGGGATATCCGGGTTCACCGCCAGGGCGAAGCCGTAGAAATGCGTGACCGGCTTCTTCGGATCCACCTGCGGCAGCGGGACCACCTTGAGGTCCTTCATCTTCTCGGGCCCGAACTGCGCCACGCTGCCGGGGTGCGTGATGAACATGGAGACGCGGCCCTGGGCGAGGTCCTCGGCCGGCAGCGGGTGGGTGGCCACGCTCACCGTGGGGTCGGAGATCTTGTACTCGAGGGCGAAGGAGGCGCGCAGGCGCATCGCCTTGACGCCGGCCTCGCTGTTCACCGTGCACCTGCGGCCGGTGGGATCGAGCGTGCTCCCGCCGAACTGCCGCAAGATCGGCTCGAACTGCGACATCGTCCAGGAGGACGAGTGCATGGCGAAGTCGAAGGCCTCTCGGACCATCTTGTCGCCCTCGAACTTCACCAGCTTCTTGCCGATGCGCGCCAGTTGGTCCCAGGTTTGCGGATAGTCCTTGTCCGGATCCAGGCCCGCCTCCTCGAAGTGGCGCTTGTTCAGAAAGAGACTCATCGTGCCGGAGACGATGGGCAGGGCATACAGCTTGCCCTCCGCCATATAGCCGTCCAGCGCCCCGGGCAGATACTTCGACTTCATGTCGTCCATCGAGGCGTGACCCAGCGAGCGGGGGTCGAGCGGGGCCATCATCTTCTTCTCGATGAAGGTCGGCATGAGCGGATCCATGACCGTGAACATGTCCGGCCCGGTCTTGGTGGACATCGCCACCGTCACCTTCTTGAAGTACGGCGTCATCGGAAACACTTCGTAGCTCACCGCCACCTTGGATTGGGCGCGGTGATACCTGGCCACGAGCTCCTTGGAGTACTCGTTGTGGGGAGGGTTGGCATGCTCCCACCAGGTGAGCTTCATCGACTGGGCGCCGGCCGGTCCGGGCCCGGACGCGAGGCCGCCGACGAGCAGCGCGAGCACGAGACCGATTCGCCACATGGCTACTCCTCCTTTTCGCGAAACCGATGAACGGGGCGATCCATGGCTCTCGTCGCAGAGAGGGGATCGCGCTCAGGCGCAGGGGGGCCGCCGCGCGCGCACCTCCGGCGTGGCCGTCTCGTACGCGTCGGCGATCCCCAGAACGTCCGCCTCGCCCCACGGGCGCCCCACGATCTGGAGCGAGAGCGGCAAACCGTCCCCGGAGAATCCCATGGGCACCGAGACGGCCGGGCAGCCCGTGAGGTTGTGGGGCGTCAGGAAGGGACGATGGAGCCACAGGCACTCCACGTCCTTGCCGTTCACCCGGGCCATCAGCGTGGCGATGGGAGCCGCCGCGCTGGGGGTGGAGGGAAGGGCGATGGCATCCACGCGCTGAAAGAGCGCCTCGACCTCGCGCCGCAGCAGCTCCCGCTCCCGCAGGGCCCGCACGTAGTCGTCGAGCGGGACCTGGAGCGCCCGCTCCACGCGCGCGCGCACGTCTGTCCCGTACCCGTCGGGGTCCCGGGCATAGAAGGGGCGGTGAAACTCTGCGAACTCGGCGCCCAGGATCGCGGTCATGGTTCGTTCGATGCGCTCGTAGTGGGGGAAGGGCACGGTCTCGAGCCGGGCCCCGAGGTCGCGGAGGGTGGCGACGGCGCGCTCGAACGCCTCGGTCACCTCGCGATCCACCTCGGCCTGACCGGTGAAGTCCGGGCAGAGCGCGATGCGCGCGCCGCGGATGCCGGCCCCCAGCCTCGCCGAGAAGTCGGGGACCGGCACGTCGCGAGACATCGCATCTCGCGGGTCGTAGCCGGCGATGGTCTGCAGCACCAGCGCCGCATCCCGCGCCGTGCGGGTAAGCGGCCCTACATGGTCGAAGTTGAGCACGTTGGGACAGACGCCGCTGAGGCTGACTCTCCCATGGGTGGGCTTGAGCCCGACCACTCCGCAGAACGCAGCCGGGACCCGGATGGAGCCGCCGGTGTCCGAGCCCAGGGCGGCCGGGCACAGCCCCGCCGCCACCGCCGCCGCCGAGCCGCCGCTGGACCCGCCCACGATCCGCTCCAGGTTCCACGGATTTCGCGTGGTCCCGTAGTGCGGATTGATCGTGGTGGCGGCCGCGGCGAACTCGTGGGTGTGGCACTTACCCAGCAGCACCGCGCCGGCCCGCTCGAGGCGGGCCACGCACTCCGCGTCCTCGACCGGGACGTGGTCCCGGAAGAAGCTCGACCCATGGGTCGTGCGAATGCCCGCCGTGTTGAAGATGTCCTTGGCGCCGTAGGGGATCCCGTGCAGGGCGCCGCGATAGCGCCCCGCCGCGATCTCGGCCTCCGCGGTCTCGGCCTCTTTCCTGGCCGCGTCCGCCGTCACCTCCAGAAACGCGAACAGCCTCGGGTTGAGCGTCTCGATGCGCTGGAGGTGGGCCTCCACCACGTCGACGGGTGAGAGGTCACGCCTCCGGATGCGCTCGGCAACCTCGGCCAGGCTCGCGAAACACAGCGTCTCTTCGTCCATGGGGGCGATCCCTCGGGGCGTCCGAGCGGCCGCGACGCCCGCGGTTGCCGGACGGGCACGACGGATAGCACAATCCGGTGGCGCCCGCAATCCGCCGGCCGTGGAGCGCGGGAGGAAGGGCGGAGCGCTGCGGAAGGCTGGACGCCTACCGCCGCGGCACTACCAGTGAACCGCGATTCCGAACGCTGCCTGGTGCTGGGTCGAGTCCGACCGGTCGCGCGCCGTCTCGGTGGCGGGGCCGCCGCCGAAGATGGGCGAGGCCGTCCCGTTGGTCTTGAAGTCGAAGGTGAACTCGGCGGTGTGGACGAACCGGTACTCC
>MNEF01000014.1:0-308 GCA_001917535.1 Candidatus Rokubacteria bacterium 13_1_40CM_69_27 | reverse complement strand
GAGGACGTTGACGGCGAGCGTATAGATCTCGAAGTCGGCGCTCTGAACGCCGGTCCGGAAGGAGGAGGGCGCGCCGAACGCGCTGCCGGTGAACGTGACGGTTTGCCGTGGCGCCCGCGGCTGTGTGTAATAAAACTCGAACTCCGCGCCGACGTGGCCGATCAGCAGCGGGTGGGGAAGGAAGTAACCGATCTTGCCGCCGACCAGCGGGGAGTCCAGGAAGTCGACCTCGCGGAACTTGCCGTCCAGGAGCGAGGTGCCATTGAGGTTCAGCCGGGTCTCGGTGGTCTTGCTCTCGCTGATCGCTG
>MNEF01000045.1 GCA_001917535.1 Candidatus Rokubacteria bacterium 13_1_40CM_69_27 | reverse complement strand
CCTTGTCGCAAGCTGGGTTACCCGCCATCCTCCTTCAGCCGAGGCTTGGCAGGGAGCTTGCCAGCTCACGCGAGGGCCGGAGCAAGATGACATGCGAAGCAGGGCCGATTACCGACCAGTCGGCTCTGCCTCACAGCGAGGGTTGTGTGTTCATGAAGGGGTGTCCCGGGGCGGGAGGCGCGAGAGGGCGTTCGCAGTCCCTGTGCTCTTCTCCGCGGAGGAGGGATTCACAAATGAAGACTCGGTTCCTGTTGCCTATCGGCCTGGAGACCTGGTGGAGAGATGATCCCGGCAATACCGACCGTACTGCGGCGAGTGGATCGGCGCGACAGCGCGTACCGAGCGGTTTCGGACGATCGGTGGGACGCATTTTCGCCGCTGCCTTTTGGGGCTTGGTGGTCATGGGAGTGCAGGAGGCTACGGCGGCCACGCTCGTAGTGGCTCAGGACGGAATGGCGAGTGCCACCGACTGCAACGCCTCTAACCCCAATCCGAAAATAGTTCAGCCTGCAAGTCGGGCCCCACTCGGGCTCCGGCGCCCACTGTCGTCCAAGAATCCACAATCGACCGATACCACGCCGCGTCGCTGGGCGAGCCGCTTCACGGCCGTCTCGGCGCTGCCGCTCGGGCTCAGCACGTCCATGGGCGGCTCCCCTATCCTCCGTACAGGTCGGTCAGGAACGCGCCTAGATCGTAGATCACGTGGACGACCGCCGTAAACGTGGTCGAGGTGCGCTGCTTCAGGAGCCCCAGGCCCAGGCCGACGCCGAAGATCATGAGGATCCCGGGGAGCTGGTACTGCACGTGCAGCGAGGCGAAGAGCGCCGCGGTGAGCACGACGCCCAGCCGCGGCTGGAGCGCGCCGCGAAAGAGGATCTCCTCCCCCACCCCGGCCGCCAGCGACACGAGCGCGGCGCCGACGAGCGGCGGGATACCGATGAACTCGTAGTCGAACCGGTCCTCCAGCGCGTGCAGGTCGGGTAGCACGACGCCCTCGGTCCACTCCATCACGGTGACGCCGACGTGGAAGAGCACGGCGATGCCCAGCGCCCAGCCGAGGTGGCGCAGCCGCAGCGGGCGGAGGTCGAGCCGCGCCAGCGTGGCGGCGGCGCCGCGGGTGAGGAAGGCGCCGACGCCGGCGAGGGCGAGGGCGACATCGCTGACGATCGACACGACGGAGTCGCTCAGGTAGAAGGGGATGCTCACCGACGGCTCACCCTGGAGCTGGACGAACAGCACGACCGAGGAGCCGAGGACCAGGGCGAACGCGACCGCCGTCACCGCGTGCACGGGCGAGCCGGGATCGAGCCCGAGCGGTCTCAGCAGCGCCGCCCGCACGGGAGCGGGGGAGAGCAGCACGGCCAGCCCGGCGGCGGCGAGTAGCACCGCGGTGAGCTCGCGGGGCGAGAGATCGGCGGCCTGGAGGCCGAGCTCCCCGGCGACGAGGGCCAGCGCGGCGCAGACGGCGCCGACCCCGGCGGCGACCAGGCGGGGATGGCGGCGCGCCCACTCGGCGTGCTCCAGCGCCCGCGCCAGCACCAGCGCGACGATGAGGGGAACCGGAAGCGTGAGCCCCTCCGTGAGGCCCGCCGCCTCCAGGCCGACGAAGGCGGCGCCGATGAGGAGCCAGACGATGACACCACGCCGGAGCATCAGCCGGCCGGGGCTACGGGCTGGAGAAGAGCAGGCCCATCTCGGGCCAGGATCAGGCCGTGTCGGCCGCGGGCTAGGTGGTTCTGGGACCGCCCGTGATCGGCAGCCGCACGACGAACTCGGCGCCGCGGCCCGGGCCTTCGCTGTGCGCGTCGACGGTGCCACCGTGGAGGTGCACCAGCCGCTGCACCAGCGCCAAGCCGATCCCGAGGCCGCCCCCTTCGCCCGACGGCCCGACCTGCGTGTAGAGATCGAACACGCGCTGGAGCATCTCGGGCGGAATCCCCTGACCCGTGTCTCTCACGCGGACGACGACCGTGTCACCCTCGCGTTCGGCCGCGACCCAGATCAGGCCCCCTGAAGGCGTGTACCTCACGGCGTTGGTCAACAGATTCACGATCACCTGCTCCAGCCGCGTCGCGTCGGCCGTCACCATGATCGGCGTCTCCGGCAGCGAGAGGGAGAGCCGCTGCTGCCGCCCCTCGACGAGGGGCCGGGTCACGTCGAGCGCATTCGCGATGACGCTGGCCAGATTCAGCTCGGTCTTCTGGAGGTCGATCTTGCCGTGACCGATACGGGCCAGGTCCAGCAGATCGTCCAGGAGCCGCGTCTGGTACTGGACCCGGCGATCGATGATGTTGCACGCCCGCCGCACGGCGTCCTCCTCCTCCTCGTAGCGACGCACGATCTCCACCCCGCTGGCAATGGGCGCCAGCGACGCCCGGAGCTCGTGGGCGAGGACGGCCAGGAACTGGTCCTTCCGTCGGTCCGCATCGTGCGCTTCGCGGTAGAGGCGGGCGTTGTCGAGGGCGAGGGCGGCGCGCGCGGTGAGATCCTCGGCGAAGTGCAGGTCGGCCGGCTCATAGCGACGCCCGGCTTCCACGGCCACGAACGTGATGGCCCCCAGCGTCCGCCCCCGGGCGAGGATGGGCACGACCATGGCAGACTTCGGTGCCAGCCCGCGCAGGACTCTGAGGTGCTCAGGGTCACGCGCGATCGAGGGCAGCAGCGAGTCGGGAATGTCGGCGATCACCAGCGGCTGGCCCGAGCGGAGCGTCTCCGCCACCGAGCCCAGGGAGCCGGTATCGGGCACGTGACGGCGCAGGGCGGAGGCCAGCTCTCCCTTGTCCGCATCCCCGGCGAAGACGACGGCTCGCCGCACCGACCCGTCCGCCTCGAGCATGTCGACGACGCAGAGGTCCGCCACGCTCGGCACCGCCAGCCGCGCGACCTCCGACAGCGTCGCGTCGTAATCCAGCGAGGAGGCCAGGACCGCGCTGGCCTCGGCGAGAAACGCGGCCCGTCGGCGCGCGGCCTCGGCCGCGGCATGCGCGGCCCGCTCGGTTTCGTACAGGCGCGCGTTCTCGATCGCGATGGCCACGTGGTTGGCGACGATCTTGAAGAGATGCTCGTCTTCCGGCGTGGGGCCCGACCCCGGCAGGTATCGCGCGATGATGAACCCCAGCGGCCGACCCCGGACCGCCAGCGGGAACTTCCATTCGACGTCGACCAGACTCGTCGGTTCGACCGTCGGGGCCAGCCGGGCGCCGGGAGGCTGGTGGAGCTCGACGATCACCTCGGCGGCGCCGAGGGCGCGGGCCACGCTGGGCAGCATCCGCTTGAGCAGCGCGTCCAGGCCCAGCTCGGAGGTCAGGTCCCGGACGGCCTCGTGGATCTCTTCGAGCCGCCGCGCGCGCTCTTCGACGTGGTTGTTCAGGCGCTTGAGCTCGTCGAGCTGGGCCAGCAGCCGCAAGACGAGCCGCTGGTTGAGGTCCCGGAGAAAAACGTTCTCGGTGTCGGCGGGAACGCGTTCGCGCTTGCCGGCCAGGAATTCCGTGATCTGCTGGGGGAAGCGGTCGACGTCGATCGGCTTCGGTATGTAGCCATCGCATCCCGCCACCAGGGTCCGCTCGCGGTCCCCCTCCCCCGCGTAAGCGGTGATGCCGACAATGGGCGTGGCGGACAGCTTCGGAAACGTCCTCAGGATCGCAGCGACGGTATGACCGTCGACTTCCGGGAGGTTGAGGTCGAGGAGAATCAGGTTCACCGGCTCCCGGAGCGCCCGCTCGATGCCGCTCAGGCCCTCCTCGGCCTCCATCACCTCGTAGCCGGCGGCCTCGAGGACGGAGCGGACGAGCGTCCGACTCTGTGGATCGTCCTCGATGTAGAGGAGCTTCTCCCGCTTCCCGCCATGCGGCGCGCCCGCCTGCGTCATCCGACACCGGCCTCCACGTCGCGACCTCGAGAGCCGTGCCGAGCCGGGCCGGAAGAGACGCGGTCAGCGCGGCCGCGGCCTGGGGGCCCGGATCGCGCAGGCAGTATACACGGACCGCCCGGCCCCGTCACCGGGCTCGGCCCGTCTCTCTGAGGAAGACCGCGCAGCCGAGCGCCAGCGCCTGCAGGGCGCCGGCCAGCAGGAAGGCCGGGACGAAGCCGCCGGTGACGTCCACGATGCGGCCCAGCACGATGGGCAGCACCATGCTGCCCACGAAGCAGGCGGCGTTCGCCACGCCGGCCGCCGTCGCAGCGAGCGCGGGCGGGAACAGCTCCACAACCATCACGAAGGGCAGGATCTCGCCGCCCACCAGGATGCCGGTGAGGAGGGCAGTCAGCGCGGCGCCGCTGAGGCTCAGCTCCGGCACCACGAGCGCGAAGACGACACACGAGGCGACGCTGGCCGTCTGGCTCAGCAGCGTGATCGGTTTGCGCCGTCCCTGGCGGTCGCTGAGCCATCCGGCGAGCGGCCACGACACGATCGTGCCCGCCGTGATCAGACCGGTGATGGCGCCGGCCTCGGGCTGCGTGGCCCCGAGCACCTTCACCAGGAACGCGGGCAGGAAGGTGAGGAAGCTGAAGTAGGCGCCGTACGAGAAGAAGACCATGAGGTTGAAGGGCCACAGCGCGCGCGTGGCCAGCACGGTGCCGAGGCTCCCCGGGCTGGCGCCGGCGGCGGTGCCGCCCGGCCCCGGCCGCAGGCAGAG
Organism: Candidatus Rokubacteria bacterium 13_1_40CM_69_27; assembly: GCA_001917535.1. Lineage (GTDB taxonomy): Bacteria > Methylomirabilota > Methylomirabilia > Rokubacteriales > CSP1-6 > MNEF01. Next base: position 12,797 of record MNEF01000045.1, on the reverse strand, counting down.
CGCGATCAGCGCCAGCGTGAGCAGCGCGGGCGCGGCCGTCGCGCCGTAGGCCCAGCGCCAGCCCCACACCGACGCGAGCCACGGGACCAGCAGGAGCCCGAGCGTTCCGCCGATGCCACCGCCCGCAGAGACCATGCCCGTCGCGCGCGCCCACTCGCCCGGCGGGAACCATTCGCTCACCAGACGCATGGCCGGCACCCACACGGCGGCGGCGCCGAGCCCGACCAGCATCCGCGCGGTGATGCTCGCCGCGAACGTGGCGCTCAGCGCGAAGGCGACGACGCCGAGAGTGAGCAGCGCCGTGCAGGCGAGCATCACACGCCGCGTGCCCCAGCGGTCGGCGATCACGCCGACGGGGACCTGGACGACCGTGTAGGTCCAGAAGTACGCGGTCTGAATCGTGCCGGCCGCCGCGTAGCTGAGCCCGAGATCGCCGACGAAGGTGGGAATGAGCGGGGCGAAGGCCATGCGGTGCAGGTGGGTCTGCATGAACGCGATGACCGTGACCCCGAGGATGACCCACCGGTAGGGCGACGGCATGACCTTCGCCTTGTAGCACGTGTGGTATCATCCGGCAAAGTTTGCCGCTGAGGGTTTGCCATGAAACCGTTCGTCGTCAACCGGTACGGGCGCATCGTCCTTCCCTTCAACTTCTTCCCCGAGCTGGACTTCTCCGTGTTCCAGACGCTCGACCAGTTCACCGCGGTCATCAAGCGGGACTTCGAGGAGAAGGCGCCGACGGAAGCGGAGGTCGGCGCCCGGCTGGAGGCGGGAAGCTACCAGGGACGCTACGATGTGCTGCGGGACGTCGCGCTCAACCTCTTCTGGGTGAACCGCTACGCCATGACCATGTACGAGAAGCGGCCCCTGCGCTGGCGGGACGTCCCCCGCCATCGCGACGACGTGTTCCTGCCGGTCTTCAAGCCGTGGGACGGCAGCGAGCTGGCCACGGCGATGGAGGCCGGCTACCGGACGCTCAAGCCCTCCTGGGACGAGGCCACCGAGGACAAGGTGTTCCGCATCCTGTTCGACGTGTTCCGCCACAAGCTGTGGGCCGGCGCCGAGCTCCCCGCCATCAAGCCGACGGTGGCGGAGATCCTCGCCAATCCCCGCAGCCTGACCTATCACCTGCTCGCCTACGACCCCGACTACCCGGGCTACGCCTACGACGACATCATCGAGTGCCACCACGAGGTGCCCGAGCTGGAAGCGCTGCTGCGGCAGGCGATGGTCCTGCACAATCAGTACCGGTGGGACCGGTCGAAGACGCGCCTGATCGAGGTGGCCAAGCTCGATCCCGACGACTTCGTGGTCGTCTTCCATCCCCGCCACGAGGCGGTGCTCGACTTCATCCGCCGGGTGAGGGGCGGCCAGCGCCAGCGGCTGGCCCGGCCGTCGCCCGTCGAGTCCCGTCGCCCGGTCACGCCCTATCCGCCCGTCGAGGTCGCCAAGCGCTTCACCGTCATGCCGCGCCTGGAAGGGCTCGGCATCCAGAAGGGCGAGCACGTCTGCACCAACGACGACCTCATCCGCAACGCGGCCTACTGCTGGTCGCCGATGACGGCGGTGGAAATCCTGGCCAAGACGGGCATCGCCCAGCGCGAGTACACCGAGCTCGATCTCGACCACCTCGCGCTGCTGGCGGCCCGGCGAGCGCTCGCGAAGTCGGGACGCCGGCCCGAGGAGATCGGCGCCGTCCTCTTCTGCTCGTGCACGACGACGAAGATCATGCCGTCCGTGGCCACGTGGCTCTCCGGCCAGCTGGGGATCTTCCAGACTCACGCCTCCTGCGACATCATCGCCGCCTGCGCCGGCTTCCCCTATGGCCTGGCCGAGGCGGTGCGGCTGCTCCAGGAAATCGAGCGCCCGGTGCTCGTGGTCTGCGCCGAGAGGTTCTCCGACAAGATCGGGACCGTCCGCACCTCGCGTATGATCTTCGGCGACGGCGCCGGCGCGGTAGTGGTAGGCCCGGCGCCGACGGGCGCGCCGCCGGACATCGAGGTCTTCCAGACCTACGCGAGCGGACCGATGAGCGAGGTGGACTCGATCATCTGGCCCAACCCCGACTTCGACAACAACATCACCGTCTACGGCCCGGAGGTCCGCGCGCTCGTCAAGCGCTATCTCACCCAGATGATCGGCGAGCTACGCGCGCTGCCGCGCCCGGACGGGACCTCCGGGTCGCTGATGGACGCCATCGACCTCGTCGTGCCCCACCAGGCCAACAAGACGATGGTGGTGAAGCTGGCGACCGCCGCGGGGATCGACCCCGCGCGCTGCTACTTCAACATCGAGCGCGTGGGGAACACGTCCTCGGCCAGCATTCCGATCGCGATTCATGACGCCGTCAGCGAGGGCGTCATCGACCGCCCGCTGCGCGTGTTCGCCCCCGGCTTCGGCGCGGGCGCGGTGGGAGGCTACGTCGTCATGCGCGTCGATCCGGCGATCGTCGCCTAGCAATCGGAGGGGGCCTCGACGGCCCCCTCCGAGACCTCCCCCAGGACAGACCGCGCGGGCCAAGCCCGCGCTCGATCCTCGGAGGGGGGCTTCGCCCCCCTTCCGAAACCTCCCCCCAGATCAGGTTGCGCGGGCCAAGCCCGCGCTCGAACGGAGAAGATAGACGCGCTAGAAAAGGCTTCGGCGAACGCTGCCGCGGCGCGTAGCGAGGGCGGCGGCGATAGCGACGAGGCCGGCGGCGACGGCGAGCGCCGCCGCGAACGCGGCATCGAAGCTGCCCGCCGCCCGACGCGCGGCGAAGACCTGACCCAGCAGGGCGACGCCGCCCACCGTGCCCAGGGTGCGGCAGAGGAAGGCCAGACCGCCGGCCGCTCCCTGCTGTCCCGGTGGGAACTCCGCCATCAGCGCCGCCATGTTGGGGGCCTGAAAGACGCCGAGGCCGAACCCGGCAGCGAACAGCGCGAGCGCCAGGACGCCGAGCGGCGTGGCGGCATCGGCCCGTGACATCGCGAAGAGTCCCACCGCTTCCAGGACGAGCCCGGCCTGCATCGGTCTCCACGGCCCCACGCGGTCGGCGATCCAGCCGGCCACGGACGCCGCCACGGCCGTGCCCAGCGGCGTCAGCGCGAAGAGGGCCCCGCCCATCAGCCCGTCCAGGCCGCGGCGCTCCAGCAGGTAGAAGGGCGCCAGCAGCCAGATCGCGAAGATCCCGGCATTGGCGAGGAAGGCCAGCGCCCCGGCCCTCAGGACGGAGACGCGCGCCACGTCGCGAGCGTCAACGAAGGGTACCGCGGCGCTCACGCGCGCCACCGGCACCCGCGCAACGGCCCAGGCGAGCACGACGAGGGCCAGGGGCAGGCGCAGGTGAAACACGGCCGGCCAGCCCCAGCGCTCCATCAGCGCGCCGGCGAGCAGCGGTCCCACGGCGAAGGCGAGACCGATCGCCCCAGTGAGGAGCCCGAGGTCGCGACCGCGCGCCGCCGGGTCGAGGCCGAACGTCACCAGCGCCGGCGTCGTGCCATAGACGAGCCCGGCCCCGACGCCCTGGACGACACGGCCCGCCAGCAGCCAGCTAAACGTCAGCGCCGTGCCGCACACGACGTACCCGACGGCGCCCAGCGCGATGCCCGCCCGAAACACGCGCCCGTGGCCGACCCGATCGCCGGCGGCGCCACCGACGAACGACAGGAGCGCGTAAGTCAGGACGTAGCAGATGATGACCCAGCGCACGCGCTCGGGCGGCGCGTCGAACGCCCGGGCCATGGCCGGAAAGGCGAGGTTGACCGTGGAGTCGAGCGACACGACGAACGCGCCGGCCGCCGCGAGCCGCCTGGGCACGTGGCGTATGATGGCACGAATGCTCTTCCCCGACTGGCTGGGCTGGGCGGTTCTGATCGGGGGCGCGCTCTTCGGGTCGGTCGTGGGAGGCGTCGCCGGATTCGGCGCCGGTGTCATCCTGCTGCCTCTGGTGGCCTGGGCCCTCGGCATCCGGGCCGCGGCGCCCGTGCTGACCGTGACGATGCTGCTCGGCAACCTCGCGCGCATCTGGTGGAGCCGCGGCGAGATCAACCGCGGCGTCGTCGTCCGCTTCTTCGCCGGCGCCGTCCCCGCGACCGCCGTCGGTGCCGCGCTCTACGCCGGCGCCGCCAGCGACTCGCTGCGCTGGATCATGGGCGGGTTCTTGATCGCCGCGGTGCCCCTGCGCCGGCTGCTGCTGAGCCGCTACTTCCGTATGCGCCTGGTCCACTTCCCGCTGCTCGGCGCCGTCATCGGCGTGCTCTCGGCGATCGTCGTCACCACGGGCCCGGTGATGACGCCGTTCTTCCTCGCCTACGGGCTCCGCCGCGGCGCCTTCATCGCCACCGAAGCCGTCTGCACCTTCGGCATGCACGCCACCCGCACTATCGCCTTCGCGCGGTACGCGCTCCTCACGTGGGAGACGGTGGCCATCGGGGCCGTGCTGGGCGGCACCACGTTCGCCGGCTCCTGGTTCGCCCGCCGTCTGCTCGATCGCATGAGCGATCGCGCCTTCCTCGCTCTGGTCGAGATCCTGTTGGCGCTCATGGGCTTGCAGTTCCTACTCGTCTCGCGGTAAAAAGCACGCAATGGATCTCAAGCCCGGCGCCACCGCGGAGGTCTCGACCACCGTCACGCCCGATCGCACCGCCGACGCGATGGGCATTCGCGGCGTGCGCGTCCTGGCTACGCCCTTCGTCATCGGGCTCCTCGAGGACGCCGCCGCGGCGGTCATCAACCCGCATCTGTCCCCCGGCGCGGCCACCGTCGGCACGATGGTGGAGATGCGCCACCTGGCGGCGACGCCGGTGGGCATGAAGGTGCGGGCCAAGGCGACGCTGCTGGAGACGGACGGCCGGCGCTACCTCTTCGCCGTCGAGGCCTGGGACGAGAAGGAGAAGATCGCCGAGGGGCGGCACGAGCGCTTCGTCGTCCCCGACCTCGACAAGTTCCTGGCCCGGGCGATGAAGAAGGGGCAGAGCTGATGCCCATCACGATCAACAAGGGCATCCTCGGTAAGGAGTACCCGCCGTATGCCGTCACCGTCGAGCGCGGGAAGATCAAGGAGTTCGCCCGGGCTATCGGCGACCTCAACCCCTTCTACCTCGACGACAGCGTCGGGCGCGCCTCCCCCTGGGGCGACGTCATCGCCCCCCCGACCTTCGCGATCTCCTTCCGCGACGAGGTCGCCGACTCGAGCGCGCTGCTCCGAGACCTGGGCGTGGACATCTCGCGCGTGCTCCACGGCGAGCAGGAGTTCGAGATCTTCCGCCAGCTCACGCCGGGCCAGACCTACCTCTGCCGGACGAAGGTACTCGACGTCTACGAGAAGACCGGCCGCAGCGGGCCCGTGGCCTTCGTCGTGCGTGAGACCGCCGTGACCGACCGGACCAATGAGATCGTGGCCACGATGCGCCACGTCACGGTCGTGCGATTGTAGTGCGAGCCGCAGGACGCCCGCGGGCTGGGCCCCGCGCGTCCGAGGCGAGCCTACGTGAAGGAGTGCGAGCCGCAGGACGCCCGCGGGCTGGGCCCCGCGCGTCCGAGGCGAGCCTGGGATAAGGATGAAGTACGGCACGGTCCACTTCGAGGACGTCCAGGTCGGCGACGAGATTCCACCGCTCGTCAAGGGTCCGATCCAGCAGATCCAGCTCACCCGCTATGCCGGTGCCTCCGGAGACTTCAACCCCATCCACCAGGACCAGGAGTTCGCGCGGGCCGCGGGCATGGGCGGCGTCTTCGCCCACGGCATGCTCTCGATGGGCTTCGTCGCCCAGGCCCTGACCGACTGGGCGGGCGCCGGCGGCGTGCACAAGCTCGGTGTGCGCTTCGCCGCCCTGGTGCGATTGAAAGATATCGTCACCTGCAAGGGGCGCGTGCTCGCCAAGTCGTCGAAGGATGACGTCCACCTCGTCGAGCTCGAGGTGTGGGCGGAGAACCAGCGGGGCGAGAAGGTCGTGACCGGCAAGGCCACGCTGGCGCTGCCCGCGCACGAGTGACCCCGTGTGGGGCTCTCTCAGAGCGCTCTTCAAGCCGCCCCGGCCGACCGGACCTCCGCGGACGCTCCGCGCCTTCGGCCCGTCGGACCAGCCCGTCACCCGGGACGGCGTCAGCCGCGAGGGAACCGGCTGGCGAATCGACGCGCGCGAGCCGAGGACGGTCCGCCTGTTCGAGGTCGCCTCGCCCGGCCTCGAGCAGTGCCTGGTGACGTATCGGGCCCGGATCAAGAGCGCGAACGTCCAGGGGCGTGCCTACCTCGAGATGTGGTGCCGCTTCCCCGGGCGGGGCGAATTCTTCTCGAAAGGCATCCAGCAGACGGTGACGGGGACCACCGACTGGGCGTCCTCCGAAACGCCCTTCCTCCTGAAGCAGGGCCAGCGCCCCGATCTCATCAAGCTGAATCTCGCGGTGGAGGGCAGCGGAACCCTGTGGATCGACGGGGTCGAGTTGCTCGCCACCTCGCTACAGTAGCGCCCCCGCGCTCAGCCGCCGGGCCGCTCCCCGCGCGCCGCCACCCACTCCCGGAGCGCCTCGCGCGTCGACGGGAACGCCAGCGCGTCCCAGGGGATCTCCGACGGTTTCCTCCACTCGATCGCGTCGTTCTCGGGGCAGGACGTGAGGGTGCCGCCGGTGACGCGGGCGCGATAGACGATGATGACCGGCGCGCCCGGATACGAGTAGACGTTGAGCAGCCCGGTCAGCTCCACCTTCAGGCCCGTCTCCTCGAAGGTCTCGCGCAGCGCGGCGTCCGTCACGCTCTCGCCGAAGTCGACGAAACCGCCCGGAAACGTCCACAACCCGCGGCTGGGGTCGATCGCACGCCGGGTCAATAAAATTCGCCCGTCCTGCTCGGGGATCGTCCCGGCCACCACCTTCGGGTTCAGGTAGAAGACGAAGCGGCAGGCCGGGCACACCGCCTGCTCGCGCTGGTCCGGCGGGACCGCCTCGCGCCCGAGCGGCGCCGCGCACAGCGGGCAGAAGCGGATCGTGGAGGGCGCGAGGAAGCGCGGCAATTGCGCGTGGTCCACGAAGTGAGTCTAGCATGGCCGGCTTGACACCTTCGGCGACCGGGTGTTAGAACCCGGGCGTCGCTGAACAGCGCCCATCTCGGAGGAGGTCCCCATGCCGCGCCGCTTGCTTGCGTCCGCCCTGCTCGCGCTCGCTCTGGCTCTGACTGGACTCCTCGCCGTGGGTCACGGCCAGTCCCTCACCGGTGAGTACAAGATCGGCGTGCTCGAGCCCCTCACGGGGCCGCTGGCCTTCGAGGGCAAGCGACACCTGGAAGGTTACGAGATCATGCGCGACATGATCAACGAGCGGGGCGGCGTCATGGGCCGGAAGCTCGTCTTCGCCGTCGGCGACGCCACCGATCCAACGGCGGCGGCCAGCGAGGCCAACCGGCTCATCACCCGCGAGGGTGTGAAGATCCTCACCGGCACCTACTCCTCGACGCTCTGCGGCGCGGCCAGCGAGGCGGCGGCGCGGCACAACGTCATCTACTGGGAGAGCTCCTGCGTGGATCCGCGCTTCACCCGGCGCGGGCTCAAGACCGTGTTCCGCACGGAGATCGACGGCACCGGCTTCGGCTGGTACAACATCGAGTTCGTCGCCAAGCATCTGGCGCCCCGCTTCGGGCTGAAACCGAACCAGCTCAAGATCGCGTTCCTCTCCGAGGACTCGTCGTACGGCCAGGGCGTGACGGAGGCGGCCCGGCAGCGGGCCAAGGGTGAGTTCGGCATGCAGGAGGTGGCCGCCGAGTACTACGCGTTCGCCTCCACCAACGACTTCACGCCGATCATCGTCAAGCTCAAGCAGCTCAACCCCGACGTCGTCCACCACATCGCCCGCGGCAACGACGCGGTCCTCTTCTGGCGCCAGTCGCGCGAGCAGAGCTTCCTCTTCAAGGCGCTCGTCCACGCCGGTGCCACCGGCTACGGTTCTCCCGACTTCGGCAAGGCGCTGGGCGCGGAGGGCAACGGGCCCTTCGCGCTGCTCGAGCCCGGGCCCGGGTTCCGCCTGGAGGCGCTGCGCCCCGAAGGGCAGCGGCTCGAGCGCGAGTTCCGCGAGACCGTCCAGAAGAAGACGGGCTCCTACCCGCTGGGCGGCCACCAGCTCGCCGCCGGCGGCCTCTGGGTCCTCAAGGTCGTCCTCGACCAGGCGAGGACCGACGAGCTCGACAAGTTCCGGGCGACCGTGATGGCGATGGACCTGCCGGTCGGGTCGCTCATCAACGGGTGGGGCGTGAAGTTCGCCGAGAACGGTCAGAACGCCAACGAGCGGGTGCAGCACTACATGCTCCAGTGGCAGGGGGGCCAACTCGTCACCGTCTGGCCCGAGGAGTTCTCGACGCTCCGGGCCAAGTGGATCCCGCTCGGCTCCTGGGACCAGCGCAAATAGACGCGCTCGCGCAACTCGGCGTCTCCACGATCCTCCTGGGGGGGATCTATGCGCTGATCGCCGTCGGCCTGACCCTGATCTTCGGGATCATGCGCGTCGTCAACTTCGCCCACGGCGAGTTTCTCATGCTGGGCATGTACCTCGCCTTCTGGTCCTTCACACTCTACGGGCTGGATCCGTACTTCGTGCTCTTCGTGTCCATCCCGCTCTTCTTCCTGGTCGGGCTCCTGACCTACGCGCTGGTGATGCGGGGCGTGATCACGGCCTCGCATAACGCGCAGATCTTCACCACCGTGGGGCTCTCCACCGCGCTCCAGAACGTGGCGCTGGTGGCGTGGACGGGCGACTTCCGCTTCGTCCGGCCCTGGCACTCCTCGGTCGTCCTCCGCATCGCCGGCACCGCCTTCAACCTCGCCCAGGTGGTGGCCTTCGCCATCGCGGTGGCGTTGACGGTGGCCCTCTTCGCGTTCATGAAGTGGACGCACACCGGGCGCGTCATGCGGGCCACCGCCCAGGACCGCGACGCCGCGACGCTCATGGGCATCGCCACCGACCGCGTCTATCGGCTCACCTGGGCCATCGGCATCGCCTGCGTGGGCGCGGCCGGCGTCCTGGTGGCGCCGCTCTACTCGGTCTATCCCACCGCGGGCCTCCAGTTCGTGCTCCTCTCCTACGTGGTCGTCGTGCTGGGCGGACTCGGCGACATGGTGGGCGCCCTGCTGGGCAGCCTGATCGTCGCCGCCGTCGAGGTCGTCGGCTCCTACTTCTTCGGCACGGCCTGGAAGGAGGTGCTCTACTTCGTCCTCTTCATCGCCGTCCTGGTCTTCCGCCCGGCCGGGCTCTTCGGCCAGCGCGGCGCCGAGATGCTGGGCGCCTGATGCGGGGCGTGCTGGCCCGGCACTGGGGCGCGCTCGTCCTCTTCGGTCTCACCGCCCTCACGCCCCTCGTCGTCAAGGACGCGTTCTTCCTCGACAGCCTCGTGCTGATCCTCATCTGGGGCGCGCTCTCCGCCGCCTGGAACCTCGCCGGCGGCTACGCCGGCCAGGTCTCGCTCGGGCACTCGGCCTTCTTCGGCATCGGCGCCTACTCGGCGGCCTTGCTGGCCACCCGCTGGCAGCAGAGCCCGTGGCTCGGCATGCTGTTGGGCGTCCTCGTCTCCGTCGCCGCCGGGGCGGTGATCGGCTATCTCTCCAACCGCCTGCGCGGCCCCTACTTCGCGCTCTCCACCATCGCCTTCTCGCAGGTGCTGCTCATCGTGGCCAGCCGCTGGCGGGGCTTCACCCAGGGCTCGGAGGGCATCCCTGTCCCGTTCCGTCCCGGGTTCTGGACGCTGGGCCTCGGCCACGTGGCCTGGGTGTACGTGGCCCTGGGCCTGGCCCTCGTCCACTACGGCGTGCAGGTGTACTTCGAGCGCTCCCGCGTCGGCTACCAGCTGGCCGGCGTGCGGGAGGACGAAGACGCCGCGGAAGCGCTCGGCATCGCCAGCCGCAAGCTCAGGGTCTTCGCGGTGACGCTGAGCGCCGCCCTCACCTCGGTCTGCGGCGCCTTCTGGGCGCAGTACGTCGGCTTCGTCGATCCCTTCTACGTGTTCTCCGTGGATCTCTCCATCCGCTTCGCGTTGAACACGATCATCGGCGGTGTCGGGACCGCTCTGGGGCCCTTCCTGGGCTCCATCCTGATCACGTCGCTGGAGACCTACCTGCGCGCCACCTTTGCCGGCGTGAAAACGGGGTTCACCGGGATCTACCTGATCATCTACGGCTGCGTCCTGATCCTGGTCGTGCGCTTCGTGCCCGAAGGACTGGCGGGCCTGGCCGCCCGCCTCCGCGCCGGCGTCGCGCGCTCGCGCGAGCGGGCCACGGATCATGCTCACGCGTGAGCGGGTGATCGACCGTGCTCACGCTTGAGCGCGTGACCAAGCGCTTCGGCGGCCTCACCGCGGTGCGCGAGGTCTCGCTGGAGGTGCGGGCCGGCGATCTGCTGGGGATCATCGGCCCCAACGGGGCCGGCAAGACGACGCTCTTCAACGTGATCGCCGGCTACTACCGCCCCGAAGAGGGGCGCGTCCTCTTCGACGGGCGCGACGTCACCGGGCTGCCCCCCCACGCCATCTGCCGGCAGGGGCTGACGCGCACCTTCCAGATCGTCAAGCCCTTCGGCAACCTCTCGGTCCTGGACAACGTGACCATCGGCTCGCTGACGAAGGTGACGCGCCTCCGCACCGCCCGCGTGGACGCCGAGCGCGTGGTCGAGACATGCGGCCTCGCCCCCTACGCCCGCGCGCGCGCCCGGGCCCTGCCCATCGGGCTGCGCAAGCGCCTGGAGGTGGCGCGAGCGCTGGCCACGCGACCGCGCCTGCTCCTGCTCGACGAAGTGATGGCCGGCCTCAACCCGTCGGAGCTGGCGGGCATGGTGGAGCTGATCCGCCGGCTGCACGGCGAAGGACTCACGCTGATCGTCATCGAGCACATCATGGCGGCCATGATGCGGCTGGCCCGACGGATCGTCGTGCTCCACCACGGCGAGCGGATCGCCGAAGGCACGCCGGCCCAGATCGCCAGCGACCGCCGCGTCATCGATGCCTACCTGGGCGAGGAATTCGTCCTTGCTGAGGCTTGAGTCCGTCGACGCCTTCTATGGAGACCTGCAGGCTCTCTTCGAGGTGTCGTTCGAGGTCCGCGACAAGGAGATCCTCGCCCTCGTCGGCGCCAACGCGGCGGGCAAGACCACCACGCTCCGCGTGATCTCCGGGCTGGTGGCGCCCCGTCGGGGGCAGGTGCTCTTCAACGGGGACGACCTCGGCCGCGTTCCCGCCCACCGCCGGACCGATTTCGGCATCGTCCAGGTCCCCGAGGGCCGCCGGCTCTTTCCGTTCATGACGGTGATGGAGAATCTATTGTTGGGCGCCCACCCCGAGCGGGCCCGCGCCGAGAGGAACCAGAGCCTGGAGTACGTCCACGCCCTGTTCCCCGTGCTGGCCGAGCGACGCGCCCAGCTGGCCGGCTCGCTCTCGGGCGGCGAGCAGCAGATGTGCGCCATCGGCCGGGCGCTCATGGCCAAGCCGCGCCTGCTCATGCTCGACGAGCCCACGCTGGGGCTGGCCCCCGTGCTGGTCGGCAAGATCTTCGAGACGGTGCGGACGATCAACGCCGACGGCGTGACGGTGCTCCTGGTCGAGCAGAACGTGCGCCAGGCCCTCACCCTCGCCCACCGCGCCTGCGTGCTGGAATCCGGACGCCTGGTCCTGGCCGGCCCCGCCCGCGACCTGCTGGGCGACGAGCGGCTCAAGCGCGCCTATCTGGGAATGTGATCGTCGGCGCCCGGGAATGTGATAGATAGAAGTGGGCCGCATGAAGATCGATCGCAAGCGCCTCCAGACGTCCATCGAAGAGCTCGGAAGGATCGGGGAGACACCGCGCGGCGGGCTCACCCGGCTGGCCCTCAGCGACGACGACAAGCGGGCGCGCGACCGGGTGGTGGCGTGGATGCGGGAGGCGGCCCTGCGCGTCACCGTGGACCAGATGGGCAACATCTTCGGCGAGCGGGCGGGCACGGCGCCCCTACCGCCCGTGATGATGGGTTCGCACGTGGACTCGGTGCCCACCGGCGGCAAGTACGACGGGCAGCTCGGCGTGCTCTGCGGCCTCGAGGTGATCCGCGCGCTCAACGACCGCCAGGTCCGGACGCGCCATCCGGTGACGCTGGCCATCTTCACCAACGAGGAAGGCGCGCGCTTTCAGCCGGCGATGATCGCCAGCGGGGTCATGGCCGGCAAGATCCCGCTGGAGGACGCCTACAACGCCCGCGATCGGGACGGCATCCGCCTGGTGGACGAGCTGGAGCGCATCGGCTACCTCGGCTCCGAGCCCTGCGTGCCCCGCCCGTTCAAGGCCTACCTGGAGCTTCACATCGAGCAGGGCCCCCTCCTCGAGGAGGACGGGCTTCCGGTCGGCGTCGTGGAGGGCATCGTCGCCATTTCCTGGTCGCGCCTGACGCTCCACGGCGTGCAGGACCACGCCGGTCCCACGCCCATGCGCATCCGACACGACGCGCTGGTGGCTGCCGCCGACGTGGTGGCGGGCGTCCGGCGGATCGCCAAGGAGATCGGCGGCGACGTCGTCACGACCGTCGGCAGCCTCTCCCTGAGCCCCAACATCGTCAACGCCATCCCCGGAAAGGTCGTGCTGTCGGTGGACATGCGCGATCCGCGGGACGAGACGCTCGACCGGGCGCTGCCCATGCTCGAGGCCGTGGTGAAGGAGGCGTGCCGGCGCGAGGGCGTCAGCTACGAACTGGACCATTACTGGCGCGTGCCCTACACGCCGTTCAACCCCGAGGTGGTCGCCGCCGTCGAGGGCGCGGCCCAGGCCGCGGGCGCGCGCCATCGGCGGATCCGCTCGGGCGCCGGCCACGACGCCCAGTACATG
>MNEF01000021.1 GCA_001917535.1 Candidatus Rokubacteria bacterium 13_1_40CM_69_27 | reverse complement strand
CCTCGTCCTCGGCGCTCGTCTCGAGCCTCCCCGAGCCCGTTTCTTGGTAAGCCCCGCGCCCTTCACCTATGATGGATCTATGACCACATCGACGACCTGCGCCCGCTGTGAGAAGACGCTCACCGAGAGCGACCGGGTCGAGGCCAGCGGCCGGCTCTACTGTCGCGCCTGCTACGAGACGCTCCGGCACCAGCTGCAGCAAGCCGTCGGCGCCCTGTCGAAGGACGTGAACTATCCCCTGGCCGCCATCGGTGCCGTCCTGGGCGGCGTGGTCGGGACCCTGATATGGTGGGGCTTCACGGTCGTCACCAACATCGCCTTCGGCCTGGTGGCGGTCGCCATCGGGTTCCTGGTCGGGCAGGGCGCCATGCGCTTCGCCGGCGGCAAGCGCACGACCGGTCTCCAGGTGCTGGCCATCCTCGTCGCCGCGATCTCGTTCTTCGTGGCCACGTACCTCGTGAACATGACCTTCATCAACCAGGAGCTGGCCAAGCGCGGCGAGGTGTGGCGCATTCCCTTCCCGCCGTCCAACCTCCGGATCTTCTACCGCGTGGTGGCGGCGGGCTTCGGGCTGATGGACGTGGTCTTCCTCGCCATCGTCGTGTGGCAAGCGTGGGCCATCCCACGTCCCGTCCGGCTGCCCGAGACGCCGTCGGCGTGACCGAGTCGAGCGAGCAGGAACGCCGGGCGCGGGAGCTCGAGCACCTGCGCGCGGTCTACGACAGCCTCCAGTCGCCGCAGCGCCCGCGGCCGACGGGCCGTGACCGGGCGAAGCTCGCCTGGGGTGGCGCCATCGGCGCGGCCCTGGTCTTCCTCGCCGGGAAGTTCAAGCTCCTCGGTCTGCTGGCCGGCGTGCTCAAGCTCAAGACCCTGGCCACCATGCTGCTCTCCATCGGCGTCTACGCGATCGAGTGGGGGTTTCCGTTCGCCCTGGGTTTCGTGCTGCTCATCCTCGTCCACGAGCTGGGCCACGCCCTCGCCCTGAAGAAGGAGGGCATCCCGGCCGGAGCGCCGGTGTTCATCCCCTTCGTCGGTGCCTTCATCGCGATGCGCGGTCACCCGCGCGACGCCTATGTCGAGGCCCGGGTCGCCATGGCCGGCCCGGTCCTGGGTTCCCTGGGCGCGTGGGCGGTGCTTGGGGCCGGGCTCGCGCTCGAGCAGCCGCTGCTCGCGGCGCTCGGCCACACCGCCGTCCTGATCAATCTGATCAACCTCGTCCCCGTGCCGCCCCTCGACGGCGGCCGCATCGCGGGCGCCTTCACCCGCCCCTACTGGGTGGTCGGCTACGCGGTGGGGGTCGTGGCCCTGCTGGTGACCCAGTCGCCGCTGCTACTGATCGTGCTCGTCGTCGGGCTCTGGACGCTCTTCCAGCGCTGGCGCCACCCCGTCCCCGGCTACGACGCGCTGCCGCCGGGGCGCCGCCTGGCGGTCGCCCTCGGCTACGCGGCGCTGGTGGCCGCCCTCATCGCCACCCTCCCGCTCGGCGCATCGCAATCCTGAAAGCTGTCCACGCGCAAGCCACCCGGGAGCGGTTGACCACCCGACCATAATGGAGGTGGAATAGAGCGCGATGAAGCCCCGCCGCGCGCGCGCCGTATTCGCTGCTGCCGCCCTCGTTGCCCTCAGTGCGGCCAGCGCCGCTGCCCACCACGGCTGGAGCGGCTACGACGCCGGCCAGGTGCTGAACCTCGCCGGCACGATCCGAGACTCAGGCTACGAGCACCCGCACGGCTTCCTGCGCCTGGAGGTTCCGGGCAAAGTCTGGTGGGTCGTGCTGTCGCCGCCGTCGCGCATGGAGCGCCGCGGGCTCACGCGGGACATGCTGGCGCCCGGCACGCGCGCCACCGTGGTGGGCTACCCGCACCGGAACGACCCCAACGAGATGCGCGCCGAGCGCATCACCATCGACGGCAGGACGACCGAGCTCCGCTGATGCACCCGTCGAGCGGCCCGGCCTGGCTGGTCTGGCTCGAGACCAGCGGCCTGGCGGCCGCCATGCGCGAGTGGCTCTGGCTCTATCCCGCCGTGGAGATCGTCCACATCGTCGGCTTCGTCGTTCTGGTCGGCGCCGCGTTCATGTTCGACCTGCGCCTGCTGGGGCTCGCGCCCAGGCTGCCCGTGAGCGGTATGGCTGACCACCTGCTCCGGTGGGCGCGGTGGAGCCTCGTGCTCATCGTCCCCTCGGGTGCCCTCATGTTCACCGCGCACGCGACCGAGATGGCGTCCAACCCCGCGTTCCGGCTGAAGCTCGGACTCATCGCCGCGGCGTTCCTGAACGCCGCCGTGTTCCACCGGGTGCCCTTCCGTTCGGTCGCCGACTGGGACACCGACGTCACGGCGCCGGCGGCGGCGAAGGCGGCCGGCGGCCTGTCGCTGCTGCTCTGGACCGGCGTCATCGCCTGCGGCCGCCTGCTCGCGTATCTGTGAGGGGCGGGCAGCGTCGTAGGCCGCCCGAAGCGTGTGAGCGAGGTTCTGAGCTCACCACCTCCCTCCCCCCGGCGCAGCCTGATCCTGATCGTCGCGCTCGTCGAGACGTCGTACGCCATGGCGTACAGCGATGAGCTCACGGGACTGCCGGGGCGCCGGGCCCTTAACGACCTGCTGAGCGGCAGCGTGCACCAGGACGGTATGTAGACCTCACGCCTCCGAGGGGCTCAAGGAGACGCTGAGATCTGTACCTTGATCCACTCGGCGGGGCCACTGAAGACCCCGCGCAGGTGGCCTTCGGGCTTCACCTCGACCGTCGCGCCTGGCCGCAGATCGGAGAACGTCCCTTTCAGATTCGTCAGCCGAAGCTTGCTCCGGTCCAACCAGATCTTCGTCTTCTCCGTGACCTTGGCGCTCCAGCTCCTCGTAGTTCCAACGATTGCGACGGTCTGATCCCGCGCATTGGTCGTTTGAATCTTCCCGATGACGGTGTATTTCCCGGACAGCCCCGGCGACTGCCCGACGGGAATGTACCTCTCGGTCATCTCGTGCGCGGAGGCCGCCAGGGGACCACCCCACAGGAGCGCGCTCATCCCGACCACCCCAACGACAAACTTCCCGACAGTCATACGCCTTCCCTCGTTTCCCTCATTCGACGAGGAGCGCCCTCGCCTTCTTCTGCTCGCGAATGGCCTCCTCAGTGTGCTTCCGGCTGAAGAATACACGCCGGACGGCCTTCTCGGCCAGCCGTCGGGCTTCCTGGAGGTGGGCGACGGCATCGGGGTGAAGGCCACCGCCCTCCAGCACCCGAGTACTGTCCTCCGTCTCGCGCCGGGCAGCCTGGAGGAGCCTCCGTTTCTCTTCGGAAGACGACGCCGCGAGACTCGCCTCCAGCAGCATGATGCTTTGCCGGATATTCTCGAGCACGTTGATGACCCGCAAGAAGGCGGCCACCGCCACGATCTGCGTCCCATCGAGTTCGATGCCCACGCCCCGGGGATCGGCGGCGGCCAACGCGCGGCCGGCCGGGGATTTGTTGAACGCCTCGCCGTCGTAGAACGCGACCGCTCCTTCGATGGTCTCGATGGCATTGTTGTGGAAGAAGGGCCCGGTGTCTGCGGCCTCCACCAGCGGCGGCACATTGAAGGTGCCGTCGCCCGGCGTGCGGAACCCGTCATCACGGGGGACCACCTTGCCGGTCAGGCGAGCGGGCTGGTCGGGAAGATCCTCCACGCCGGTGTTGAAGTTGGCATTCCCGAGGCTGCCCCCGCCGAAGTTGGCCGTGGCTCCGGCATTCACGTGGCAGCGATTGCATTTGCCGAGCGTGTTGTCGAGGAAGATCTCCTGGCCCCGCTTCGGCACCGTGCCTCGCAGCCGCAGCGGCAGCGCCAGGTCTTGCTGCCGCCCCAGGGACAGTTGGATGGCTTCCAGCGCATCCAGTTCCTCCCCAGTGGGCAGGCGGAAATCGACGTCGGGGACCCGGTTCAAGGTCTTGGTGAAATGCTGAATGACCGCGCCGACCGCGAAGGACCGGAGCGATCCATCGCCCGGGGCCCCATCTCCGGACCACCCGGTGCGGGGACCCCCGGGGCTGTTCACCGAGGTCCGGAGACCGAGCGTGTGCGGGACCCCCCGCATCACGAACTGGTTCTTGAGGTCGTCAAATCCATCCAGGTTCTCGAGGATCAGCCCGAACTCTCGCATCAGCGCCGGATTCTCGAAGTTCTCCTTCAGGTCGGGGTTGAATTCAGCGACGAAGAGGGGATTGTCCTTGGGGAGCGTGGCGATGAAGGCCGGATCGATGGTGAAGTTGTTCTCCGCCGGATGGCAGGTGCCACAGGTACGCCCGTTACCCGCGAATGTCTCGTTGAAGAAAAGGTCTCTTCCCTTCGCGATGAGCTGGCCTTGACGATCTGCTGCCGGAGGAGTTGTCTTGCAGGCCGATAACCCCACGACGGCCAGGAACACCGAGGGAACGCACATCACGGTGGCGTACCTGATGGCCGAAGACAGCAGCTCTCCAGAGCGCATCCGTCCCCCTTTATCGGTGCCGCGTCCGTCCTTTTGCTCCGCTGCCCCTCGCGCACCGGCCGTGCCAGACGAGCCACCAGCCTCTGCGGCGTTCAACTTCCCGACAATGTGGAATTTTGCGGGGCGATCACCAGGAATCCCGCCGTGCGGGTGCACGCAGGCTGACACGGTGTGTGTCATATCGGACCGTTTGATCGGCTCAGCGGACGCCGGCTCGACCCACGGCGACGTCACTCCGCGAGGCGTCGACCTGCAGGCCCTATACTTCCGGCACGCTCGCCAGAGGTCGGGATGCTGCGAGGGAGGCACCCGCTGGCCGCACGTGAGCAACCTCGTCCCCCACAACTCCCTCTACAACTATGGGCGCATGCAAGAGGTGTGGCTGGCCTGGACGCGTTCGGCGGTGGGTCGCGAGCACATGGAAAACGGGGGAGCCCTCGGCTCCCCCGAGATCCGCTCTGCCGTTCGAGCGCGTTACTGTAGAGGCGGGTTGTCGCAGGGGTTGCTATGCATCTGCAGGTTGCCCCCCGTGATCGGCACCGGGGTCGGGATCTCGTTTCCGGTCCCGTCACCAAAGACCAGAAGAGGTTGGCCCGTGCCACAGTCGAAGACTACGAGGCTGTAGCGATCGATCAGGGCCCCGTCCTTCGCCCCGTTACTTCCCGGCTCATTGCGGTCCTCGGCTCGGGCGGCGAAGCACACGGTGCCAAAATCGTCCTTGTTTCCGGCGATTCCCTGCAGCGTTCCGCTCCCAGCGAACTCGATGACGTTGAAGGGAGTGTCTGGAGACGTAGATCCTGGGGGCTCAACGTTCCCACAGCCGATATTCGGGATGTCGGTGCCATGGAAGTGGAGCTTGCTGTCGTGGTCGACGTGGTTCCAATTCCCACCCGCACCCGCACCGTCACACGCGGGATGCACGTTGCCCCCGAAGGTGACTTGCGGTTGGTGCTCGGCTAACCTCGTGCCGGTGACCGGCTCGAATTTGACGCCGCCGCCCGTTAGCCAGCAGATCCCCGACGGCAACGTCACCCAGGCACCCGCACTGCCCGCGCCAAAGAGCGTGAGAGCCACTACCGACACGATTATGATTGCTGTCCGCATGTCTGTCCTTCTCATCAGGATGTCTCCTCTTGGAGGATGTGGCGACCGCAGCGATCAGGTACGAAGCTCGGGGATAGGCGACACGGGGGGCTACGGGCCCGCAGACCCTGTCGGTTAAGAGCACGCCTCCCATTCCTTGCCATCATCCTCGCCGACGTCCTTTAACGGCGCTTCTCATCCCAGATCGCAGATCGCCACCCGTCGCCGAAGAGAACGGGGTCGCCGTACCGCTGTTTTCACGATTCGGATTCGTGCGAGAGCTCTCGCCTCGGTCCGACGGCTTTGCAGTAGTCCACCTCGGAGAGCCAGTCATTCATCCGTCTTCTTCACCGGTCACGATTCCTAAATTCCGTCAGTGTGATTTGAGCGCCAACGAACGCGATTGCATACCCCTGAAGCGGGGCCTCTGCAGCCCAAAGGGTGGGCCAACGACACCCCCGACAAGGGGTGAGGCCCGGGTCGCCATGGCCGGCCCCGTCCTGGGTTCCCTGGGCGCGTTGGCGGTGCTCAGGGTCGTGGTCGCGCTCGAGCAGCCGCTGCTCAAGGCGCTCGGCCACGCGCCGTCCTGATCAACCTCGTCCCGGTGCCGCCCCTGGACGGCGGCCGCATCGCGGGCGCCTTCACCCGTCCCTACTGGGTGGTCGGCTAGGCCGTGGGCGTGGTGGCTCTGCTGGTGACCGAGACGCCGTTGCTGCTGGTCGTGCTCGTCGTCGGGCTCTGGACGCTCTTCCAGCGCTGGCGCCACCCCGTTCCCGGCTACGACGAGCTGCCGCCGGGACGCCGCCTGGCAGTCGCCCTCGGCTATGTGGCGCTGGTGGCCGCGCTCGTCGCCACCCTTCCGCTCGCGCCTGGCAACCCTGAAAGCTTGCTCCGTCCAGCCAGATCTTCGTTCGCTCCGTGATCCTGGCGCTCCACGTCTCCGCGGTTCCCACGATCGCGACAGGCCAAGACGGTAAAGCTGTTCGGGTCCTCCGGGCAGTCGGGTTATTGTGGTGACGGGGTCGAAATCGCTCCACATCTCGACGAGCCCGGTTCCACCAGTGAGGTGGTGAGCCACGCAACAGAGTCAGGCGCTCGAGCGGATGATACGCGCCGCGCGGAAGCTTCTCGCGTGATGGGGAAGCGCGCGTGAGACGCTTCGGGCTTCGCCTGCTCCCCGGGGGGCTGCTTCTGGCAGCCGCCTCGGTCCTCATCTCGGTTCCCGAGCTCGGCGACTGGGCCAGCCCGCTGGTCCCCGCCGCCGCCTACGCCGTGACCGCCGCCGGCATCCTGCTGGGCCTCAGGTTCGGAAACGTCCGCGTGTTGCTCTCCCTCACCGTCCTGGCCCTGGCGGACCAGACCCTGGCGCGCTGGGCGCCGCGCGGCGACGCCTCGATGGCCGCCGGCGCCGTCGGCGGCGTCGTCGCGCTCATGGTGCCGCTGAACCTCGCAGCCCTCGCCTGGACGCCGGATCGGGGCGCGCGGTGGTCACAGGTGAGGCTCTGGACGACCCTCATCGTCGGCCAGGCGCTCGGCGTCGCGTTCCTGCTCCTTCCCGCGGCCGCGGAGGCAGCGCGCGCGCTCTGGCGCACCCTCCTCGAGCCGGGCCGGCACCAGTGGTCCGCCCTCGGCCAGCCCGCGCTCGTGGCCTTCGCAGTCGCCTTCGGCCTGGCGCTCGTCCGCTTCGCGCGCCGCCCGCGCCCCACCGAGGCGGGCATCGTCTGGACCCTGGTGGCCGCCTTCCTCGCGCTCGGCCTCGGCGGCGAGCGCCTCGTCGCCACGCTCTACCTCGCCACCGGCAGCCTGATCCTGATCGTCGCGCTCGTCGAGACGTCGTACGCCATGGCGTACAGCGACGAGCTCACGGGACTGCCCGGGCGACGGGCCCTCAACGACCTGCTGAGCGGGCTCGGCCCAACCTACGCGGTGGGCATGGTGGACATCGACCACTTCAAGAAGTTCAACGACACGTACGGGCACCAGACGGGCGACCAACTGCTTCGGAAGGTCGCCACGACGCTCATGGACGTGACCGGTGGCGGTCGGCCGTTCCGCTATGGTGGCGAGGAATTCGCCGTGGTGTTCTCCAGCCTGTCGGCGGACGAGGCGAGCCCCCACCTCGAGGCCCTGCGGGAGGCGGTCGCGGCCATGCCATTCACCGTGCGCGGGCGCGGCCGCCGCTGGAGGCGGCGCCGGCGATCCAAGCCGGCGGCCGGGCGCCGCCCGCAGGTCGGCGTCACCGTCAGTATCGGTCTCGCCGACTCGAACGGGGCCGGCCCGACGCCCCTCGACGTCGTCAAGGCGGCCGACGAGGCGCTCTATCGCGCCAAACACGCGGGACGCAACCGGCTGGCGACCTGATGCTCCGACCTGGATCACGCGTGGAAGGCGAGATGGGAACAGCGACAGCGGCTGCTCGCCGCGCGAACGCGACGAGAGGGGCCTGGTGGCCCCTGCTGGTGACCCGCTCGCCGCTGCTGCTGGTCGTTACGGCCTGACGACGAACTGCGCCCGCCGCCTGCTTGGCTGCGTCATCCGCGCCCACGCCTAGCGGCCTCTGGGTGGGTACGCGCCGCGATCACCACCAGTTACCGCGCTTGCGCACGCCAGCGAGCGCGCCGGACGCTTCGCTGACGACTTGCCCGGTATCGAACGCCGTGAGCTTGCCGCGGCGCTTGAGGATGCGGCCGTCCACGACGACGGTGTCGACGTTTGACGGCTGGGCGGCCTCCACCAGCATGTGCGCCGGGTCGGTAAACACCCCGATGTTGACGTCGCGGGTCGAGACCATGACGAGGTCGGCGCGTTTACCGGGCCTCAGCGAGCCGACGCGGTCGTCCACGCCCATCGAGCGCGCGCCCTCGATGGTGGCGAGCTCGAGGACGCGGCGCGCCGGCAGCTTGAATTCGTTTTCAGTACGGCTATTCTCGACATTCTGGATCGCCTTCATGATGGCGAACATGTCGGCGTTGCCCGACAGCACGGTGGTGTCGACCGACAGCCCGACGGTGACGCCCCCGGCCAGGAGCTCGCCCGTCCGGGGAAACCCGAAGCCGATCCGTAGCTCGGTATAGGGCGACAAGCTCGCCGGTGAGCCGGCGCTGGCGAGACTCTGGATCTCATCCGGCGTGATCCAGATCACGTGGATGACCTGCACGTCCTTGCCGAGCAGGTTGGCCTTGGCCAGCGCCTCGACCTGGCCGGCCCGCGATCTCAGATTAGCAACGTGCACCGAGATGGGAAGGCCGGCGCCGCGCGCCGTCTCGAACTCCTTGCGGTAGACCTCGGGCGGGATGGGGGCGGGGGCCGCGCCCATGCCACGCCAGGCCAGGCCGAGGTCGAGCAGCCCGTCGTTCGCGTGGCTCTTCCAGTTTCGGCGCAGCCGCTCGAGATCGGCCAGATCGATGGTCTCGCCCGGGGGATGGGCCTGCGGCGCCCCGTAGGAGAAGCGCCCGCGGAGCCCGGACTCCTTCAGCGCGCGCAGGTTGGCCGCGGCGAATTCGGGACCGCGGATGTTGTGACACCAGTCATGCACGAACGTGAATCCGCCGAACAGCGCCTCGGCGGCGGCCAACCGCGTGCCCTGGTACATGTCGTCGGGCGTGAAGACCTTGCCGAGGGTGGCGACGGTCGGGAAGTAACCGTGCTCGCGCTTGTCGCCGGCCATGCTGCGCAGCAGGGTGTTCCACATGTGCCAGTGCGTAT
>MNEF01000120.1 GCA_001917535.1 Candidatus Rokubacteria bacterium 13_1_40CM_69_27 | reverse complement strand
AGGGAGGCCGTCATGGACTTCGGCGTGGTGATGTTTCCGACCGACTACGCGATCCGTCCCGACCAGCTCGCCCGCGCCCTGGAGGAGCGAGGCTTCGAGTCGGTCTGGTTCCCGGAGCATACGCACATCCCGGCCAGCCGCCGCAGCCCGTGGCCGGGGGGCGCCAACCTGCCGAAGGAGTACTGGTCCGCGTACGATCCGTTCGTCGCCCTCACCGCCGCGGCGATGGCTACGAGCCGGCTTCGCCTCGGCACCGGGATCTGCCTGGTGGTCGAGCGTGACCCCATCATCACCGCGAAAGAGGTGGCCACCCTCGATCGGCTCTCCGGCGGGCGGTTCCTCTTCGGCATCGGCGGCGGCTGGAACGCCGAAGAGATGGAGAACCACGGCACCGAGTTCAAGAAGCGATGGCGCGTGCTGCGCGAGCGCGTGTTGGCGATGAAGGAAATCTGGACCAAGGAGGAAGCGGAGTTCCACGGCGAGTTCGTCCGGTTCGACAAGATCTGGTCTCACCCGAAGCCGGCGCAGAAGCCCCACCCGCCGATCATCATGGGCGGCGACGGGCCCACGACCTTCGACCGCGTCATCGAGTTCGCCGACGGCTGGATGCCGATCGCCCGGCCTAAGCAGAACCCCGCCGAGAAGATCCCGGCGCTCCGCCAGCGGGCCGAGAAGGCGGGCCGGGACCCCAAGTCCGTCGCGGTGACGATCTTCTTCGCCAAGCCGGATCGGGCCACCGTCGATGCGCTGCGGGCCGCGGGGGTCGATCGGGCCATCTTCGGCGTCCCGTCGGAAAGCCGCGACACGGTCCTGCCGCTGCTGGACTCCTACGCGCCGCTCTTGCGGTGAAAAAAGAAAGCGGCGGATTCGCGGGTCCGCCGCTTCCTTGAAAGAGGGTGTTGTGTCTCTACCGCTTTGCTAGCCAGGTAGTCTCGGTAGATTAGCCACGGTGAACGTAGCCGACCCTGTGATCCACAGTGTCGTGCGCTACGCGCTCCGTGGACGCCCCCTCTCCCCCAAGCCTAGCTCCCAGGGTGCGCGCATGATCGTGTGCCTCTCGGATCTTGTCAAGCCCTTTCCCGCTCCTGTGCTGTCCACAGTTTCCACCGTTGTCCACATCTCCGTAATTGAACCGACTGATGCGGCTTGACAGGGAGGGTCGCCCAAAACGAACGGACTATCGCCACGCGGCGGGGGCCGATGCCGAATTTCCGCGTATCTCCGGGCTCCATTCGCCGCGGCGCGCCGCGGACGCGCTTTGGATGCGGCTATTCCGTCTCGAGTCATCACGCCTGGAAAATGTGCTCCGGCAGGCACGCGGAGACGACGGAGTTCGGCACGTCGGCCACGTTGTTGATCCTGAGGTCGACCGCCACGCTGCAGATGACGTAGGCCTGCTCGCGACTGAACCCTCGCTCCTGGAGGAGGGCGATCATGTTGAGCACGGCGTTGCGGCTGGGGGACGGCCGTCGTCGGCGTCGACGGCGCCGGCCACTGGCTCCACCACGACCGGCGGGACGAGGTGCCCCGGATCGCGTGGGAATTCCTCGCGGGGGACTCACGATGACGATGACTGCGCTCAGCCTCGAGGGCCTGAGCGCCGAGGTCGAGCTGGCCTGAACCCTAGACGACGCCCTCGGCCCGCAGCGCGGCGATCTCGGCGGCCGACATCCCGAGGAGCCCGGAGAGGATCTCGTCGGTGTGATGGCCGAGCGGGGGCCCCGCGTGCGTGACGCGGCCGGGCGTCCGCGAGAGCTTGGGCACCACGCCGGGTTGCGGCAGCGCGCCGACCCCCTCGGCGGGAACGTCGAGGATCATCTCGCGCTCCCGGTAGTGCGGCTCGGCGAAGATGTCGGCGATGCTCATGACGGGCGCGTGGGGAATGTCGTGGGCGCGCAGCTCGTCGACGGCCTTCTCGAACGGGCGGGCGGCGAACCACTTCTCGGCGAGGCCGAGGATCACGCCGAGGTGCTTCGGGCGCTCCTCGGCGCTGGTGAACCGCGGGTCGCGCGGCAGCTCGGGCTGCCCCAGCATCGCGCAGAAGCGCTCGAAGAGGTGCTGGGCGGGCGCGGTGAAGACGATCCAGCGCCCGTCGAGCGTCTGATAGGCCCCGCCCGGCCAGCCGGCGTGCTGGAGCGTGCCGCGCTCGCGGACGACCCCGCGCCGCCCGTAGAGGGCCGTCGTGTACTCGAGGATGCGGAAGGCGGATTCGTAGAGTGCGGCGTCGATCCACTGGCCCTCGCCCGTCGCGTCGCGATGGCGCAGCGCCGCCAGCACCCCAAAGGCGGTGAACAGTCCGGTGAGGTAGTCGGGATAGACCGGGGTCGGCCGCGCCGGCGGCCGATCCGCGTGACCGTTCACGTACCAGGTGCCGCCGAAGGCGGAGGCGATGGCGGCGAAGCCCGGGCCGTCGCGCAGCGGCCCGGTCTGGCCGAAGGCGGTGATCCGCGCCATGATCAGGCGCGGGTTGATTGCGTGCAGCGCGTCCCACCCGAGGCCCCAGCCCTCCAGCACGCCCGGCCGGAAGTTCTCGAGGACGACGTCGCAGTTGGGAACCAGGCGCCGGACGATCTCCTGGCCCTTCGGCGTGCGGAGGTCGAGGGTCATCACTTTCTTGTTCCGGTTGTCCACCGCGAACCAGTACGAGCACCCATCCTCGGCGGGCCCGAGGCGCCGGAGGTCGTCGCCCTTGCCGGGCAGCTCGGTCTTGATCACCTCCGCGCCGAACTCGGCCATGAGGGTGCCGCAGAAGGGGCCGGCCACGATCTGGGCCAGCTCGAGCACGCGGATGCCATCGAGCGGCCGGCGGAGTTCGCTCCCAGCTGGACGCAGGTGATCAGGTTCCATGGCGCAGGGAGTGTAGCATCTCGCGCGAGGTGACACCGCGCTCAGCCACGCCCTGAGGAGCGGGGCGCCGCGACGGCTACGCCGTCTTGGCCCGCGGCTACCGCTGCCTGGCCGGTGCGGTGGACACGCCCTCGGCCGTCTGCCCGACGGGGCGGAAGAGGAGCCCTGACGTGGAGACCCGGAGCTCGAGCTCGGCAGGCCCTCGCGCCGCGATGAAGGTCGCCGACCCGTACTCGGTGTCCACCACGCGCCCCAGGAAGGCGAGACTCCGGGCGAGCTGGAACATGTCCACGGGCGTGGGGCGCGAGAGAGTGAACATCCGCCGCGGCTTCGTCTGCTCGTCCTCCAGCCGGTCGTACCGCCCCGACACGCGGTCGAGCTGGTACGCGGTGTGGAGCCCCAGGATGTTGGCGAGCGGGTGCCACTTGACGATGTGCGCGTCCACGTAAAGGGCGTTCCCGGTGAGCTCGTAGAGCTCGCGCCGCCCGTCGGGGAAGGTGAACGTGGCCAGGAACCGCTCCGGCCCGGTCGGTCGCGTCACGACGGTCGCCGCCACCACCTCGCGCGTCAGGGCCCGGTACCCTCGCGTCGCCACGCCGAGGGTGGCGGCCAGCGCCGCCAGGGCCAGGAAGAGGAGGGCGAGCACGAGCGCCACGCCGGTCCCGATCAAGCGCCGCTTCCGCACGGCCGCCAGCGCCGCCACGAGCAGGACGACGCTCAGCAGGGCGAAGGCGGCCATGACCAGCACCAGCGGCTCGGGCATACCACCACCCTAGCGTGCGCCGCGCGCGGGGAGCAAGTCTTTACGGGCGCCGCGACGACGAGCCCGGGAGCGCCTTCCTCACGATCTCCGCGCCCTGGACGAGGGCGGCGAGCTTCTGCTTGACCACCAAGCGCGGCGTCTGCCAGAAGCCGCCGCCGGGGTTCAGCCAGGGCTTGTCGGCGGGGACGTAGCGGAGCAGGGCGCGGATCCGCTCGGCGGCGTCCGGTCGAGATACTCCTCGTAGGCGATCTCGTCGGTGGCGCCCAGGCCGAACTTGATCGGCGACATCTCCATCGCGAACGCGGTCTCGGTGGGCAGCGTGATTCTAGCGGACCGGCGCCGCGCTCCGCCCGTGACCGACGCGCGTCCCAGCGTCAAGTGCCTTGAAGTTCAGTCACGGCTGTGCACAATGTCATGACCGCCGAGGCCGCAAGGCCAGATCGGGAGGGGGCCGATGCTTTCGTTGCCAAGTCATAACCGGTACGACTTTTCCTCCATCCAGAAGCGCAAAGACTACAGCTGGCCGGGGGGGAAGCGCCTGGCGTTCTATGTCGCGCTCAACGTCGAGCACTTCGCGTTCGGGACCGGCCGGGTCCTCGATCCGACGAACCGCGGCGGGCCTCCGACGCAACGCAATTTCGCCTGGCTCGACTACGGCAACCGGGTTGGGATCTGGCGCCTGTTCGGTATGCTCGATCAATTGAAGCTGCCCGCCTCGATCCTCCTGAACGGCCAGGTCGCCGAGCTGTACCCCGACATCGTCGAGAAGATCAGATCGCGCGGCGACGATGTGCTCGGCCATGGTCGTACCAACAGCGAGCTGCTGAGTGGCCGGTGGGAGCACGATGAAGCGCGCATCATCGCCGAAACGACGGAGGCGATCGCGAAGCACGTCGGCGTGCGGCCGACGGGTTGGATGGGGCCCGGGGCGGCGGAGTCGAACGTCACGCCCGATCTCCTCAAGGAAGCCGGGTACACGCATATCCTCGATTGGCCCATGGACGACCAGCCGCTCTGGATGCGCACCCGTTCCGGCCCGATCCTCTCGATCCCCTATCCGCTGGAGCTCAACGACGCGGGCACGCTGGCCCAGCGCGACCACACCGGCCGGCAATTCGCCGACATGGTCATCGACCAGTTCGATGAGATGGTCGAGCAGTCCGAGCATCAGCCGCTGGTGCTCGGCTTGTCGCTCCACGGCTACATCGTGGGGCAGCCCTTCCGGCTTCGCCCGCTCCACCAGGCCTTGAAGCACTGCGTCCGGCACGAGCTCAAGGATCGCGTCTGGTTCACGCGGGCCGGGGAGATCGCGGACTATTCCTTCAAGCTGCCGAAAGGCACCGTTCTGGGGGGCTGATCATGAAACACCACGACCTTCCCGCCTCGCCCGAAACCGCGCATTGGGGGTTCCTGGATCCGAAGCTGAAGCCCGTCCTGACCATCGACTCCGGGGACAGCGTCACGATCGATTGCGTGTCGGGCAACCCGGAGATGATGCCGCCGAAGGAGCTCGGCTTTCAGATCCTGCCGGAGCATCTCGAGATTCATCGAAGGGTGACGAAAGGCACCGGGAACCACATCTTCACCGGCCCGATCTACGTCGAAGGGGCGGAGCCCGGCGACGTATTGGAAGTGCGCGTTCGCGAGATCGAGCTGCGCCAGGACTGGGGGTGGAACGTCTTCCGTCCCCTGGTGGGCACGTTGCCCGACGACTTCCCGTACTACCGGTGTATCCATATCCCGCTCGATCGTGAGGGCATGACCGCGACCATGCCGTGGGGACTGAAGATCCCCATCCGTCCCTTCTTCGGGCAGCTGG
Source organism: Candidatus Rokubacteria bacterium 13_1_40CM_69_27 (assembly GCA_001917535.1). GTDB lineage: Bacteria > Methylomirabilota > Methylomirabilia > Rokubacteriales > CSP1-6 > MNEF01. The sequence goes on along the minus strand of MNEF01000120.1, from coordinate 7,779 downwards.
CCGTCGCGCCGCGGCTGGAATTCGGCCGCCAGAACAGCAAGGAGCCGCGAGAGTTCGGCGGGAACATCGACTGCAAGGAACTCACCGCGGGCAGCACGATCTATCTTCCGGTGTGGACCAAGGGCGCCCTCTTTTCGACCGGCGATGGGCACGCCCTCCAGGGCGATGGCGAAGTGTGCGGCACCGCGATAGAGACGGCGTTGACCGGCACCTTCGAATTCATCGTACGCAAGGACCTGACGTTGAGCATGCCGCGCGCCGAGACGCCGACGCATTTCATCACGATGGGGCTCGACGTGGATCTCGACGACGCGGCGGTCCAGGCCCTTCGCGCGATGATCGACTGGCTCGGCACGCTGCTCGGGCTCTCGAAAGAGGACGCCTATTCCTTCTGCAGCTTCATCGTCGATTTGCACATCACGCAAACGGTCAATAACGTGAAGGGCGTTCACGCGATGGCCGAGAAGCGGGTGATCGGGAGGGCGTGAGGGAGGGGACCGATGCGCCACGGAACACGTCCGGCCCTGATGGCTCTGGTGTTGACGTTGGTGGCGGTTGCTCCGACCGGCGCCCAGTCGGTCGAGAAGAGCAACATCTCCTTCATGCTCGACTGGACGATCGCCGGCACGCATGCGCCGTATTTCATCCCCCTCGACAAGGGCTACTACAAGGCCGAGGGCCTGAACGTGAAGATCGACCGGGGGACCGGCGCCGGAAACACGGCCAGCAATGTGGCGTCCGGCGTCTACGATTTCGGCTGGGCGGACGTCACGACCTTGATCGCCTTCGACGCCCAGAATCCGACCAAGGAGTTGACGCTCGTCTACATCAGCTTCCAGGACGCGCCGCTGGCGATCGTCAGCTTCAAGTCCACGGGCATCACGACGCTGAAGGATCTCCAGGGCAAGACCGTCGCCGACCAGCATGGCAGCGCCGCGGGGGCGGTCATCAACGTCGTGACGAAAGCCGGCACGCCGGAGGAGATCAAGATCACTCGCAAGTTCGTCACGCCCCAGCTCCGGGAGCCGATGCTGATCCGTCGTGACGTCGACGCGATCCTGGCGTTCGACGTCTCGAGCATCATGACGCTCGTCGACCTCGGCGTGCCGCGCGATCAGATCTCGGTGCTGAGGTATGCGGATATCGGCTTCGACGTGTATGGCACCGGGCTGTGGGTCAGGCGTGACTTCCTCGAAAAGAATCCCCGGACGGTCGCGGCCATGGTGCGGGCCGTCAACAAAGGCACCAAGGATGCTATCGCCAATCCCGGCGCGGCGGCGGAGATGATGACCAAATACGCTCCCTTGCTCAAGACGGACATCGAGTGCCAGCGGCTGCTCATCGCCCTCGACCATCATCTCAACCCGGACGTCGCCAGATATGGCTTGAGCCACGTCGATCCCAAGAGGATGCAGAAGACGATCGAGCAGGTGGTGCACGTGCAGAAGTTCGAGCGCACGCCGGCGCTCGATCATGTGTGGACCGACCGCTTCCTTCCCCCCCAGGCGGAGCGGATGGCTCCCCCGCTCGGCACCTGCGGGCCGAAATAGACGATGCCTTCGGTGGCCGCGGGGGCGGAGCCGCGGCCGAGGAGGAAGGCCCTGCCGGCTGACCGGGAGCCCATCATACGACTGGAGGGGGCCAGCCTGGTCTATGGCGGTCCCCAGGGCGTGGTGGCGCTGATGGATGCGAATCTCCGGATCGACGCCGGGGAGCTGGTCGCGGTGGTGGGGCCGAGCGGGTGCGGGAAGTCGTCGCTCCTGAAGCTCGTGTCCGGGCTCCACCCGGCCCGGAGCGGTTCGGTGGTCGTGGCGGGCCGGCCGGTGACCGGACCGCTCAAGATCTGCGGCATGGCCTTTCAGAATGCCATGCTGCTGCCCTGGCGGACGACGATCGGCAACGTGCTGCTGCCGCTCGAGATCGTCGATTCGCACGCCGCGCGCTTTCGCCGGCATCGCGCCGAGTACGAGGCGCAAGCGCGCGAGCTCCTGGCCACGGTCGGGCTCGCCGGCTTCGAGGACAAGTACCCCTGGCAGCTGTCCGGCGGCATGCAACAGCGGGCGTCGCTCTGTCGGGCCCTCATCCACTCGCCGGAGCTGCTCCTCCTGGATGAGCCCTTCGCCTCGCTCGACCCGTTCACGCGCGAGGAGTTATGGGATGTCGTGCAGGATCTGTGGCTCGAGCGCAGGCCGACCGTGGTCCTGGTCACCCACGACCTGCGGGAGGCGGTCTATCTGGCCGACACCGTGTACGTCATCAGCCCGCGGCCCGGTCGTGTGCTGTCTCGCACCACGATCGACTTGCCGCGGCCGCGACGGTTGGCGGATACCTACAAGCCACAATTCATCGACGTGAGCCACGCCCTGCGCGAGCAGATCGCCACCGGTGCGCGCCCGTGAACGTTCTCCTGACCAGGCGCCTTTTGCCGTGGTCGACCACCGTGGGGTTGTTGGTCCTCTGGCAGTTGGTCTGCGTGGTGCTGCGGGTCGACACCTTCATCCTGCCCTCGCCGCTGGAAGTGTCGCGTTCGCTGGTCCAGAACACCGGGCTGATCATGGTCAATGCGCTGCAGACGTTGATGACCACGGTGGCGGGATTTGCCCTGGGCGTCGCGGCGGGAATGGCGCTGGGGCTGCTGCTCGGAACATCGCGGACCGTCTATGACGGTCTCTATCCGGTGATGATCGGCTTCAACTCGATTCCGAAGGTCGCCATCGTGCCGGTGCTGGTCATCTGGTTCGGCATCGGCACCGTGCCCGCGATTCTCACGGCGTTCGTGACGGCCGCGTTTCCAATCGTCGTCAATGTCGCGACCGGACTGGCCACCATCGAGCCGGAGTGGCAGGACGTGCTGCGCGTACTGGGCGCGCGCAAATGGCAGATTCTGATGAAGATCGGCATTCCGCGGGCGCTGCCGTACTTCTTTGCGTCGCTGAAGGTCGCGATCACGCTGGCCTTCGTTGGCTCGGTGGTGGCGGAAACCGTGGCCGCGAACGCGGGCATCGGCTTCCTCATGATGACGGCCAGCGGCCGCTTCGACGTGCCGCTCGTGTTCGCGGGGCTGGTCGTCGTCGGCGCCATGGGCATCCTCATGTACGAGGTCTTCGCACGGCTCGAGCGGCGGCTGACCTTCTGGGCCATCCGCAGCGGCGACCTCATCACCTAGGGAACCACGAAGACCCGGGCGCCCCGGGCGAGAACCGGACAGCTCACGGCGTCAAAGAGGCTGCATATACAGCGAGCGAGACCATGTCTTCGACGGTGAGCTTTTCAACTGCGGGCTTCATGAGGGCACTTCCAATCCCCGCCCGCGCGCCATGCTTAAAGTCACGCAGCTGACTGAGTGTGAAAGCGGCAGTACTGCCGGGAACGTGCCTGAGAGTGCCGTCGTCAGGTGGCGGCTTAAAGTCCGGAGGGTTCACCGGATATGCCCACACTGGTGGACCCTCTTCGCTTCGTGCGGGCGTTCCGGCTGCCAGAGCAGACGCAGCGGCCGTCGGCACCGTCGCCACCAGGCTCACCAGGGCGAGCAGCGCGACGCGAGTGCGGATCTTCATCGCCAGCCTCCTGGCACCTTTATCTGCAGCGCCTCGCCCAGGAGCGGCGCGCCGGGGATGCCGAGCGCGCTATGATGCCACGCAAGCGGCCGGGGGGCAAACTTCGTTACGGTGGGAGCCTGCGAGGAGATCGGCGTCAGCCGACGAGATCGGCGACGTCGATCGCGAGGTCGGGGAACGCCTCGGGGAGGACGCGCTCGCCCCGCGTGAGGACCCGCACGCTGCCGTAGCGGTCGCCCACCGGCTCGCGACAGACCTCGAGCCGCTCGGTGGTCAGGTCCACGAGCCAGACCTCCCGAACACCGACACGCGCGTAAAGCGGAATCTTGACGCGGCGGTCCAGCCGGAGGGTGGTGTCGGCGACCTCGATGAGCAGCAGCACGTCGGCCGCCTGGGGATGCCTGGTCGTGTAGAAGTCCTCGCGCGGGCAGAGCAGCATCACATCCGGCTGCAGCTCGGTATCTTCCCTCGGGAACTGGACAGGGTTCTGGACGCGCACGATCGCCCGGTCCCCGAGGCGCGACGTCCACAGGCGAGTCAGACGGTCCACCGTGCCGGCATGGAGCACGCCGATCGGCTCGCGGACGACGATGTCCCCGGCGATCAGCTCGAGCCGGTTGTCCTCGGGGAGAATGCCGGTCTCGCCCATCCGGTGGTACTCCTCGACGGTGAACCGGCGCCGTGTCAGCAGCTCGCCCATGGTGCGCCTCCGACGGTCATTCTACTGCGGCCGGGCGGCGCCAGGCAGCGTCAGTATTCTGATACGCTCTCCTCCGCGCCTGCTCAGCGGCGCGGCAGGCATGAATCGAAGCGGAAGGCCTCCGCTGCACCGGATTGAGGCCGATCGTCGGCGAGAGCTTCGGCAGCAGCTGATCGACGGGCTGAACGATCAGAAGGTTCGGAGATCCACGACAGCGACCTGAAGCGCCCGGGTGGGGATCCGGCGAAGGAGGCGGCGGTCGGCGGTGACGAAGGACGCGTGCTCGCGAGCGGCAAGAGCGAGGTACACGCAGTCGTACACGGGATGGTTCAGACGCCGCGCGATGTCCATCGCACGGGTCAGCAACGGTGCGGTCGGACGCAGATCGATTCCGCTCTCACTCACGAGGTCGAACGCCCTGTCGGCCTCCGCCGACGAGATTTCTCTGCCAACGGTCTTCTTCCACAGGGCGTTGGCAACCTCGACGAGGAGCAAATCGGGGGCCAGCAACTCATCGTCACCAGCTCGGAGCCGATCCGCCTTGTCGCTGAGCGCCTCCGGGATGACCCACTTGAGGGCGACGCTGGCATCGATGACCCACGTCAACGGTCACGGTCCTTCCTGATGAGGGTCGTGCTGTCGCTGTGTCTGCGCCCCGCGAGCTTCCGCCTGAAGGCGGCCGCCCGCTCGACGAAGTCTGTACGATCCACGCGTGCGGCTTCCGCGAGGATCGTCCTCAGCTCGCGTTCGAGCGAGATCCCTTTCCGGGCCGCTCGGGACTTCAGCCGCCGAATGGCGGCATCATCGATGTTCCGAATCACGACCTGGGCCATGCCCGTCCCTCCGGTGGAGTGATATCGAGATGATATCACGCCGCGACCCCGATCGTGAGCCTCATCGTCATGAGCGCCTCGCGGTGCCGTTCTGGATCTGAGGTCTCCCGCGACCGCAGAGTATATCCACGTTCGGCGAGCAGACTGCCCGGCGTCGAGCGGCCTGGCGTCAGAACCACAAGACCCGGCGGCGCAGGTCGAAGTCCGAGAGCAGGGCGCGGGCCGGACCCTCGTGCGTCACGCTGCCGCGGTCGAGGACGTACACGCGGTCGGCCAGGGCGAGGGCGAGATCGAGGTTGTGCTCGACGAGGAGGATGGCGGTCTCGCCCCGCAACCCCTGGACGAGCGCGAAGACCTCCCGGACGACGGCGGGCGCCAGCCCTTCGAACGGCTCATCGAGCAATAAGAGCTCGACGTTGCCCATTAGCGCGCGGGCGATCGCCAGCATCTGCTGCTCGCCGCCCGAGAGCGTCTCGGCCCTGGCCCGCCAGCGCTCGCGCAGGCGCGGGAAGCGCTCCAGCACTCGGGCCTCGCCCCAGCGCCCGCTGCGGTGGCCGTCGCGGCCCATCCGGCCCATCCGGCCAACCCGGCCCATCCGGCCGATGGCCAGGTTCTCGGCCACCGTGAGGTTCGGAAACACCCGCCGCCCCTGGGGCGCCAGCCCGATCCCCAGGCGGGCGACGGCCTCGGGCGCGCTGCCCGCGATCTCGCGGCCCTGGAACCGGATGCTCCCGTTGCGTGGCGGGCGGAGCCCCATGATCGTGTTGAGCGTGGACGTCTTGCCCGCGCCGTTGCGCCCCAGCAGCGCCACGATCTCCCCCGTGCCCACCTCGAGCGAGACCCCGTGGAGCACGTGGCTCTTGCCGTAGAAGGTGTCCACCCCGTCCACCGTCATGAGCGGCGCGACGGCGGCCGCATGCGGCGCCGCCTCCGCGGGCGGCGTCTCCCGGCCGCCGAGGTACGCGGCGCGCACCTCCGGATGGGCCTGGATCTCGGCGGGGGTGCCGTCGGCGATCACGCGTCCCAGGTGCAGCACGGTGATGCGATCGCTCAGCGCCAGCACGCGGTCGATGTCGTGCTCGATCAGGACGACGGTCACCGAGCGGGCGAGCGTCTTGATGAACGCCGCGACGCGCTCCCGCTCCGCGGTCGACAGGCCGGCCAGCGGCTCGTCCAGGAGCAGGACGGTCGGCCGCGTGGCCAGCGCGATGCCGATCTCCAGGAGCCGCTGGCCGCCGTAGGAGAGGCTCGAGGCCGGCGCTGCCTCCACGCCCTCGAGCCCGATGAGGCGGATGAGGTCCTGCGTCTCGGCGCGAATCTCCTCGATCGCCAGGGCGTTGCGCCAGGGGTCGAAGCGCCGGGGACTGCGCGCCTGCACCGCCAGGCGGATGTTCTCGCTCACGGGCAGCTCCTGGAACACGGAGACGATCTGGAACGAGCGCCCCAGGCCCAGCGCCACGATCTGGTGCGGCGGCAGCCCGGTAGACAGCGTCCCCAGCACGCGGACGGCGCCGGCGTCGGGCGGGACGAGCCCGGAGACGAGATTGAACAGCGTCGTCTTCCCCGCGCCGTTCGGGCCGATGAGGGCCCGCAGCTCGCCGGCGCGGATGTCCAGGTCCACGCCGTCCACGGCGGCGACCGCCCCGAAGCGCTTGGTGAGCCCCCGGGCTTCCACCAGCACGTCGCCCGGGCGCGGGCGGACCCGGCCCGCCGGCGGCGCGCCGTCGCCGGCCGGCACCGGGACGAGCCTGGCCGCCATCGCCGCCAGCACGGTCGCCTCCGGCCGAACGAGCCGGGTCAGGCGGCGGATGATGCCCAGAATGCCGTCGGGCGAGAAGAGGATAAAGGCCATGAAGAGCAGGCCGAAGTACAGGAGCCAGTTGTCGGTGTAGCTGGTGAGCATCTCGCGGAAGACGACGAAGAAGGCCGCGCCCACCGCGGGGCCGAGGAAGTGACGCATCCCGCCCACGAGCGTCATGGCCAGGATCTCGCCCGACATCGTCACGTGCACCAGGTCGGCGAAGACGAACTGCTTCAGGAAGCAGTAGAGCCCCCCGGCGACGCCGGCGATGCCCGCCGACAGGACGAACGCGCCCAGCTTGTAGCGCCGGGTGTCGTAGCCGATGAAGCTCGCCCGCCGCTCGTTCTCGCGGATGGCCTGGAGCACGGTGCCGAACGGCGAGCCGACCAGCCGCCAAACCAGGGCGGCGCCGGCGAAGACGACCGCGGCCGTCAGGTAGTAGTAGGCGACCTGGGAGCCCAGGTCCACACCGAGCAGCGACGGGCGCACGATGCCGCCGAGCCCGCTCTCGCCCCCGGTCACCGACGTCCAGCGGTAGACGACGTAGAAGAACATCTGGGTGAAGGCGAGGGTGAGCAGCGAGAAGTAGACGCCGCGGCGCCGGAGGATGAGGAAGCCCAGGACGGCGCCGAGCCCGAGGGCGACGCCGGCGCCGGCCGCCAGCGGGGTCCACAGGCCCTTCACGAGATGGATCTGCGTCAGCGCCGCCGCATACGCGGCCAGCCCCACGAAGGCGCCGTGGCCGAAGGAGGCCAGCCCCGTGTAGCCGAGCAGCAGGTTGAAGCCGAGCCCGATGAGGGCGAAGATCGCGATCTCCGCGGCCACCGACACCGTCGTGCCGAACCAGGGGACGACGAGCGGCAGCACGAGCAGGCCGAGGCCGAGCAT
>MNEF01000032.1 GCA_001917535.1 Candidatus Rokubacteria bacterium 13_1_40CM_69_27 | reverse complement strand
CGTGCACCAGGTCGCCCAGAAGTTCAGGACGACCAGCCTGTCTTTCCAGGTCTCGAGCGACGCATGGCCACCGCCGAAGCGCTGGAGTCGCACGGCGGGCCCCCGCTGCCCCTCCTTGAGCTCGGTGATCCCGGCCTTCTCGAAGAGATCGAGCGCGGGGCCGTGCCGAGCGTGGTGGCCCCCCTCCTCGCCGGCGCGGCGCATCGGCAGCGCCCAGAACAGCGCGGCCAGCAGCGTCAGGGCGAGCGCGCCCCGCACGAGATTCTGGCGGAGGTCGGCCCCGAGCAGCGTCCTAGGCGCCCAGCTTTTCACCGCTCACCAACCTGTGCGGCCCCCTTTCGAGCGCCGGCTTTGCCGGCGCCCCCTTCCGGGGGGGAGGTTTCGGAAGGGGGGCGAAGCCCCCCTCCGAGTTCAAACGCCTAGCTTTTCACGCGTCACCGGGCTCTCACGCAGCTCCTTGGCCGGGCCTTCGAACACGATCAGGCCCTTTTCCATGATGTAGCCGCGGTCGCAGACGTTCAGGGCCATGCGCGCGTTCTGCTCCACCAGGAGGACGGTGACGCCGAGGCGCTTGAGCTCCTGGATCATCTGGCGGATGTGACGGACCAGCGCCGGCGCCAGCCCCTGCGTCGGCTCGTCCATGAGGATGATCCGGGCCCCGGCCATCATCACGCGCGCGATCGCGAGCATCTGCTGCTCGCCGCCCGACAGCGTCTGGCCGAGCTGGTCGAGGCGCTCGCGGAGGCGCGGGAAGTGCTGGAACACCTCCTCCAGCCGCTGGCGTCGCAGCGCGGCCGAGGGCCGGGGCGCAGCCGAGAGTCCGAGCTCGAGGTTCTCGCGGACGGTGAGGCCGGGGAAGATCCGGCGGTTCTCGGGGACGAAGCCCACCCCCAGGCGCGCGATCTCGTGGGGCGTGAGGCCGGTGAGCAGGCGGCCGTCGAACTCGATGGTGCCGCGCCACGGCCGGAGGAAGCCCATCACCGCCTTCATCAGCGTCGTCTTGCCCATGCCATTCCTGCCGAGCAGCGCCACGGCCTCGCCCGCGCGGATCTCCAGCGAGACGCCGAAGAGGATCGGCGTGGCCCCGTAGCCCGCGTGGATCTCCCGTAGCCTCAGCATCAGTCGTCGGCACCCCCGAGGTAGGCGTCGATCACCCGCGGGTCGCTCCGGATGGCCTCGGGCGGGCCCTCGGCGATCTTCTGGCCGAAGTGGAGCACCGCGATCCGGTCGGAGATGCCCATCACGACGCTCATGTCGTGCTCGATGAGCAGCACGGTGAGCCCCCGGGCCTGAGCAATCCTCCGGATGAGGGCGGTCGCCTCCTTCGTCTCGCCGGGAGTCATGCCCGCCGTCGGCTCGTCGAGCAGCAGGAGCGTCGGCTCCGTGGCCAGGGCCAGGCAGATCTCGAGGTAGCGCTGCTCGCCGTGGGAGAGGTGCTGGGCCTGCTGGTGGCGGCGCTCGTCCAGGCCGAACGCCTCCAGCAGCTCCATGACCGGCCGCTCGACGTCGGGCAGGCTCCAGAGGGAGCCGAGACGGCCGGAGACGGCCGCGCGGGACTGACGGGCGACCCGGACGTTCTCGAAGACCGAGATCTCGGGAAAGATGTTGGTGATCTGGAAGGTCTTGGCGAGCCCGCGTCGGTTGATGACTTCCGGCGGGAGCCCCGTGATGTCGGCACCCTCGAACACGACGCGCCCCGCGCTGGGCGCGTGGAGGCCGGAGACGACGTTGAACAGCGTCGACTTGCCGGCGCCGTTGGGGCCGATGACCGCGAAGACCTCGCTCCGCCGCACGGTGAGGCTCACGCCGGCGAGCGCCGCCAGCGCGCCGAAGCTCTTGGCGACGGCGTCGACCCGGAGGACTACGCTGTCGCGCGCCACGGCCGGAGCGTGAGGAGGCGCCGGAGGCCGAAGAGGCCCCGGGGCATGAAGAGCACGATGGCGATCAGGACGAGCCCGATGACGATGAAGTACCAGTCGACGTAGGAGGAGACCTTTTCCTGCAGGATGATGAAGAAGGCGCCACCGATCACCGGCCCCACCAGCGTGCCGAGGCCACCGATCATCACCATGATGATGAGCTCGCCCGAGACCGTCCACAGCATGAGGTCGGGAGTGGCGTAGGCCGCGCGGCCCGGGTAGAGGGCGCCCCCGAGACCCGTCAGCAGCGCCGAGATCACGCAGACCCCCATCTTATAGCGCTGGACGTTGTAACCGAGGAAGCGCGCGCGGTCCTCGTTCTCGCGGATGGCGACCAGCACCCGGCCGAAGTGGGAGCCGACGAGCACGCGGCAGGCCGCGTAGGCCAGGGCGAGATACGCGAGGATCAGGTAGTAGTTGCGCGCGGGAGTGTCGATCGCCAGGCCGGGCCAGAGGTAGGGGGCGGGGAGACCCTGGATGCCGTCGGAGCCGCCGAAGGTCTGCGTGTAGCGGAAGAAGGTGTAGACGACCTCGGCGAAGACCAGCGTCAGCAGGGCGAAGTAGATCCCCCGGCGGGTGGTGGCGAAGTAGGCGACGATCAGCGCGTAGAGCCCCACCACAAGCACGGCAAAGCCCAGGCCGAGCCAGAGCGAGAGCACGCCCCGCTCGAGCAGGACCGCCGTCGCGTAGGCCCCGAGCCCGAAGAAGGCGGCGTGGCCGAAGGAGACCAGGCCCGTGTAGCCCATCAAGAGGTCGAGGCTCATGGCCACCGCACCGAAGAGGAGCGCATCGAAGCCGAGCAGCATGTAGTACTTCGTCATGAACGGCGTCAGCGGCAGCGCCGCCAGCGCCGCCAAGACGACCAGGGCGGGCCAGGACCGGGCGCTACTCAAGCACGCCCTCCCGGCCGAAGAAGCCGCGGGGCCGTATGATCAGCACGAGGATCATGATGCCGAAAATGGCGATGGCCACCCGCTGCGGATTCATCCAGAGGGTGAGCAGGCTCTGGGCGATGCCGATCACGAAAGCGGCGACGACGGAACCACCCAGCGAGCCCATGCCTCCGAGGATCACCACGATGAACGCCAGCAGGATCATCTCGACCCCCATCTGGGGATAAACGGTGAAGACGGGGGCCAGCAGCAGGCCGGCCAGCGCCGCCAGGGCGGCCGAGCCGGCGAACGTGAGCGTGAACACGCGCGGCACGTTGACGCCGAGCCCGTCCAGCATCTCGGCGTCCTGGACGGCCGCCCGCACGACGACGCCGGCGCGCGTCTTGGTGAAGAAGAGCCAGATGGCCACCAGCAGCACCGACGCGATCGCCAGCAGGAAGAGGCGGTAGTTAGGGTACGTCATGCCGAGCAGCGGCGTCGAGCCGGTGATCGGCGGCAGGATCCGCCGCATGTCGCCGCCCCACACCTGGCGGGCGCCCTCGCGGAACACCAGGGCCAGGCCGAAGGTCAGGATGAGGCCGTAGAGCGGCTGGCGACGGTAGAGCGGACGCAGGGTGGCGACCTCGGTGAGGGCTCCCAGCGCGCCGACGAGCAGGGGGGCGAGGATCAGGGCCACCCAGAACGAGTGCGTGACCCCGATCACCGCGATCCCCGCGTAGGCGCCCAGCATGTAGAGCTCGCCGTGGGCGAAGTTCATCACGCCCAGCAGCCCGAAGATCACGGTCAGGCCCAGCGCCAGCAGCCCCAGCGCCGCCCCGAACACGAGGCCGTGCAGGAGCTGCGGCAGCAAGACCGCGGTCAGGTACTCCACGTCAGTGGTGGCTCCAGGCTTCCGCGGAGGATATCACGGCCCCCAACGGGCGACCACGATCCTCCCGAGCGGCTCGCCTTATGTTGAAGGTGGTGACTCCGGAAAGCCCGGAAGAGCCTCCTCCCGCCCGCCGCGCGACGTGAGCCGCGCGGCGGGAGAGGACGGCAAAGCGCGAGCGTGTGACGCGGCGCCGATCAGTTCTTCTTCTTGATCTCCCAGGTGAAGCCTTCCACCGGGTCCCGGCCGACCATCGGCTCGCCGATGGTGTCCGAGCCGGCCACGACGGCGATGGGGATGTTCTTGCCGCCCCTCACCTGATAGAGGTGCATGTCCATCACGACCTGGTGGTCCTCCTTGCGGATGCACTGGCGGCCGACGTGCGTCCCGTCCAGGCACATGCCCTCCATAGCCCCGGCAACCTTGTCGGGGTCGAAGCTCTTGGCCTTCTCGACGGCTGTGGCCCAGAACATCAGGCCGTCGTAGGCCCCGGCCATGATGTTGGCGTCGACGCCGAAGCGCTTCTTGAACCTGGCGTTGAACGCCTGCATGTTCTTGTCCGGGTTGTAGGCCGAGAAGTGGGCGAGCTGGACGAAACCCTCCATCGGCTCGGCGATGGCCGGCAAATCCTGTTGCAGCAGGAAGCAGTCGATGCCCGCCAGCCTGTACTTCTTGGTCATGCCGAAGGAATGGAGCTGGGTCATGAGGCGCAGCGAGTCGGTGCCGGCGAAGGCCAGGAAGACGACCTCCGGGTTCTTGGCGTTGATGTCGCCGAACCAGGGGCTGAAGTCCTTGGTGTCCAGGGGCGCCCCCGCCACGCCGACCACCTCGCCCCCGAGCTTCTCGATGGCCGTCTTGAACTGGCGGCCGTCTGACTGCCCCATGGCGTAGTCGGTGTAGAAGATGTAGACGCGCTTGCCCATCTTGTCGAGGATGTACTTGGCCAGGCCGTTGGCCTGCATCCGCGAGTCGGGCTGGTTGGAGAAGTAGTACTTGTGGAACTTGGTCGTGCGCATGAACTCCGCGCACGACACCGCGTTCCAGTGGATCACTTTGTGCTTCTTGGTGACATCCATCACCGCCATGGTGGCGCCGCTGGAGACGGCGCCGACGAGCAGCTTCACGTCGTCCTGGAGGATGAGCTTCTCGGCCTTGCGTACCGACGGCGCGGGCTTGGTGTCGTCGTCTTCCACGATGACCTCGATCGTGTGGCCGAGGACACCGCCGCGGGCGTTCAGCTCCTCCACCGCCAGCTGGATGGCCATCGACTGGTACTTGCCGTAGCCCTCGAAGACGCCGACCTTGGAGCCGAGGTCGCCGATCTTGACCACCTTCGGCCCCTGGGCCGGGGCCAGGGCCGTGGTCCCGCCGATCACGGCTCCCGCCAGGATGAGTGCGAGCAGCGATTTGAATCTCATGAGTCCCTCCTTGCTGACGTTGACGACGCTTCGATCACACCCGAGCAGACCCGGGCGATTTGCTTGAGGGGGGCGCGCATCTTGTCGGGGTTGGGCGGGGCCCCCTTCACGGACTCCTCGGCATCCTCGAAGGCCAGGCGGATGGCCGCGGCTGCCTTGGCGTCGCGCTGGGTGACGGCGAAATCGACGAGGTTGTAGTAGCGCCAGATGGCCTCCAGGAACTTCCTGCCGGTGACCACGCGCACGGCCAGGGGGGCGCCGGCCTCCGCGAGCTGGCGGTCGGCCTCCAGGGCCAGATCGCGGATCAGGGCGACGAAGAACACCATGAGCCCGCGCTCGGCCGAGGCCGGATCGCCGGCCTGGAGGGCCGCCCGGATCGACGCGTCGAGGCCCCGCGGCAGCTTGTCGGCCTGGGCGCGCAGCTCCCGGCGCAGGGCTCCCGTCTCGTAGAGGCGCCGGGCCACGTCGAATTTGCGCGCCTGCAGCGAGAACTTGAGCTGCTTGAAATTCGTGGAGATCTCGTTGTCGCGGGGCGTCCAGGTCCCCACGTGATGCGCCGCCGCCGGGGCCACCAGCGCTGCCAGCAGGGCCAGGGCCAGCCCGAACGTCATCGCCGCACCAGCCGCAGCGCCAGGGCGCCGGCGAGCATCCACAGGGCCACGATCGCGGCGCCACCGAACGGGATCCATACCATCCACTCGGCCAGCGTCTTGCCCCGCTCGATGCCGTAGAAGGGGATGAGCGCGCTCCAGAGCAGGTAGCCGAGGGGATAGCCCGCTCCCCCCACCGTGATCAGCAGGACGATCGCCCGCCGGAACGCGCCGGCCCGGACCAGCGTGGTGGCCACCATCGTGCTGACGATGATGATCGTGCCCATACCCTCGGCGTGCATGTGGAACAGGCGAAGCCCCGCGTCGAACTTCACCAGCGCCTCGTCCAGGATCTGCTCGTCGACGTCCCGGACGCCCACCAACCCGTGCGTGTCGGGCCGTGCCAGCATCGTCCCGCGCGCCCAGCGGGCGAGCTCGAGCTTGAACTTGACCATCGAGGCCCCGCCCACCTCCGCGCCGGCGATGATGAGGACCGCAATCAGGAGCACGGGAACGGACGGGGCGAGCCATGTCTCGCTGCGGGCCTCCGTCATGCCGCGCGCGGGCGCCCGCGTCCCAGCGCCATGACGAGCCCGACCAGCGCCAGGATGACGGCGCTCCCGAGCGGCGTCAGCACGTACTGCTCCGCCAGCGCCGTGCCCTCGTCGCGTCCGGCCTCCAGCACGGCCACGGCGTAGACGAGATAGCCGAGCGGGAACAGGGCGCCCAGTGTGAAGAGCGCGTAAAGGATGGCTCGCATTCGCCGCCAGGGGACGGCGGTGGCGGCCAGAGTGCCGGCCAGCAGGATCACGGGGCCGAGCCCTTCGGCGTGCGTGTGCATGAACGACAGCCCGGCCTCGGCCGTGAAGACGGCGCGCGAGGTCACCTCAGCGTCGTAGTCGGCCGCCCCCACCAGCCCGTGGACGGAGGCGTTGGCCTTCACCCGCGCCCGGGCGTAGCGCTCGGTCTGCGGGCGTAGCTGGGACAGGACGGCGCCGGCGGTCTCACCGAGCGCGATCATGAGGACCGCGACGAAGACGAGCACGAGGGGAGGTCGTCTCACGGGCCCCGCTCCCAGTGGGTGGCCGACAGTAGCATCCCGCCGGCCGCTTGTCATCACGCTCCTGGCGCGGAGTTGCCCACTCGCCGGGCGGCCCTCGTCTCTGCCCACCGGCGAGGGGCGTGAAGGGTGCGATCTGCGGCAGGCTCGTCGAGGTCGGCCGCGGCGGCGGCTTGACAACCCGTGCGGCGCTGTCTAGCCTCGGACGTCACCGCATGAGCTCCCAGCGCTGGGTCGGCCAATCCGTGAAGCGCGTCGAGGACTCGCGCCTGCTGACGGGACGCGGGACCTTCATCGACGACCACCCGCCCGTCGCCAACCTCTATCAGGCGGCGATCGTCCGCTCCCCCCACGCCCACGCGCGGATTCTCGGCTACGACGTGGCCGCGGCGCTGGCGATGGAGGGTGTGGTGGGCGTGATCACCGGCGACGACGTGGCCAAAGCGACGAAGCCCTTTTCGGTCGGCGTCACCGCGCCTGTCCACTACTACTGCACCGCCACCGACCGGGCCCGGTTCGCCGGCGAGCCCGTGGCCGTGGTGGTCGCCCGCGACCGCTACCTGGCCGAAGACGCGGCGGAGGCGGTCCTCGTCCAGTACGAGCCGCTGCCCGTCGTGCTCGACCCCGAACGCGCGCTGGATCCCGACGCGCCCCTGCTGCACGAGGCCGTCGGCTCCAATCTGGCGGGCCACCGGCGATTGGTCTACGGCGATCCCGATCGCGCCTTCGCGGAGGCGGACGTCGTCCTCGCCGAGCGCTTCAAGTTCCCCAAGTACGGGTCGACGCCGATCGAGACCTACGGCATCATCGCCCGCTGGGAGCCGCTCGACGGCGTGCTGACGGTGTGGTCCAACTTCATGGGGCCCTTCATCATGCACCCGCTGACGGCGCGCGTGCTGGGGCTGCCGGAGAATCGGCTGCGTTTCATCGTGCCGTCGGACATCGGTGGCTCCTTCGGCATCAAGACGAGCATCTACCCCTACATCGCGCTGATCGGGCTCAGCGCGATGAAGACGGGCGTGGCCGTGAAGTGGATCGAGGACCGCCGCGAGCACCTGCTGGCCTCCTCCAGCGGCACCGACCGCATCGCCTATCGCGAGGTGGCCGCCCGCAAGGACGGCACGGTCCTGGGCATGCGCTTCAAGTGGTTCGACAATGTCGGCGGCTACATCCGCAGCCCGGAGCCCGGCTGCAGTTTCCGTCCGAGCGGCAATTTCGTTGGTCCGTATCGATTCCAGGATCTCGAAGTCGATGCGTCGGTGGTGATGACCAACAAGAGCCTCACCGGGCCCAACCGCGGCTACGCCTGCGGGCACCTCTACTTCGAGACCGAGCGGATGATGGACCTGTTGGCCGAGAAGCTGGGCCTCGATCCCGCCGAGATCCGGCGGCGCAATCTCCTCCAGCGGGAGCAGTTCCCGTACCGGACGCCGACCGGCGGCCTCTACGACAGCGGCGATTACCCCGCCGCCTTCGCCAAGGCGCTGGAGATGGCGAAGTACGAGGAGCTGCGGAGGGAGCAAACCAAGCGGCGCGCTGCCGGCCGCTATTTTGGAATCGGCCTGGCGCTGGCCGTCGATCCATCGGTCTCGAACATGGGCTACGTGGCGACCGCGCTCGATCCGCAGTTCCGCGCCAAGCCCGAGTACCTGCCCAAGTCCGGGGCGGTGGACTCGGCCACGATCAAGATCGACCCGCTAGGGCGCGCCATCGCGATCCTGGGCACGACGCCGCAGGGCCAGGGGCACCAGACCATCGTTACCCAGATCGTCGCCGACGAGCTGGGCCTGCGGCCGGAGGACATCACCGTCGTGGACGAGATGGACACGTTCACCCGCGTGTGGTCGATCTCCTCGGGCACCTACTCCAGCCGGTTCGGCTCCGTCGGCACCAGCGCCGTGGCGCTGGCCGCGCGCAAGCTCAAGGCCAAGCTGATCGAGTACGCCGCACACCTGATGGACGTCCACCCCGACCAGGTCGAGTTCCGCGACGGCGCCGTGCGCGTGAAGAGCGGCCAGGGGCCCTCGTACTCCATCAAGGACCTCGCGGGTCGCGCCCACTGGCACACGGAGTCCCTGCCCCAGGGCATGGAGCCCGGGCTCCAGGCCACCGCGGTCTTCGGCTTCACCGTTTCTCAGGCGGTGGACCCGGAGGATCGCGTGAACTCCTCCAACACCTACGGTTTCATCGCCGAGGTGATGGCCGTGGAGGTCGATCCCGAGACGGCGGCGATCAAGATCCTCAAGTACGTCACCGTTCACGACGCCGGCACCATCATCAACCCGATGATCGCCGAGGGACAGATCTACGGTGGGGCCCTCCACGGACTGGGCGGCGCGCTCTACGAGGAGCTCCGCTACGACGACCACGGCCAGCTCCTCACCGGCACCTTCATGGACTACCTGGTGCCCACGGCCAGCGAGGCGCCGGTGATCGAGATCGCTCACGTCGTCTCGCCCTCGCCGCTGACGCTGCTCGGCTCCAAGGGCCTGGGGGAGTCGAGCTCGATGACGGTGCCCGCGGTCATCGCCAACGCGGTGAGCGATGCGCTGGCGCCGCTCGGCGTGAGAATCAGCGAGCTGCCGATGACGCCGACGCGGCTGTGGGAGCTGATCCAGGCGGCGAGGCCGAAGCGGAAGACATGAAACCGCCGAGGTTCGACTACCACGCCCCCACCAGCCTCGACGAGGCGCTGAGCCTGCTGGGACGCTACGGCGGCGACGCCAAGCTCCTGGCCGGCGGCCAGAGCCTCATGCCACTGCTGAACTTCCGCCTGAGCCGTCCGGCCGCCCTGATCGACCTGAACCGCATCCCCGCCCTCGCCTATATAAAGGAGGCGGACGGGCAGGTGAGGTTCGGCGCGATGACGCGCCAGCGCGCCGTGGAGTTCTCCCCGGTCGTGCAGGCACGGCTGCCGCTGCTCCAGGAGGCCACCCGCTGGGTCGGCCACCTGCCGATCCGGACGCGTGGCACCATCGGCGGCTCGATCGCTCACGCCGACCCCTCGGCCGAATATCCGGCCGTGCTCGCCGCGCTGGAGGGCCAGGTCGTGGTCCGCGGCCCCCGGGGCGAGCGGACGCTGCGCCCCGAGCAGCTCTTCCGGACCTATCTGACGACCAGCCTGGAGGCCGACGAGATCCTGACCGAGGTCCGCCTGCCCGGCATGCCGGCCGGCGCAGGGTACGCCTTCGAGGAGTTCGCGCGCCGCCACGGCGACTTCGCGATCATCGGCATCGCGGCGATGGTAATCGTCGAGGGCCGCCGCTGCCGGACGGCCCGGCTGGCAACGGCGGGGGCCGGCCCGGTGCCGGTGAGGCTCCGCGCGGCGGAGGAGATCCTCGAGAAGGACGGCCTCGGGGACGCGGCCATCGACGCCGCGGCGCAGAGCGCGGGGGAGCTGGTGGGGCCCGACTCCGACATCCACGCCTCGGCGGACTACCGGCGACATCTGACCCGCGTGCTGACGGCGCGCGCGCTGAGACGAGCGCTGGCGCGCGCCGGAGGCCGGTGAGATGCTCGGGCGAGCCGCAGGACGGCCGGGGGCGGGGGCCCCCGCGTCCGAGGCGAGCCGATGAAAATGAGTGACAAGGTCCCGGTGCGCCTCACCGTCAATGGCACCTCCCGGGAAGGGCGCTGCGAGCCTCGCAAGCTGCTCGTGGACTTCCTGCGCGAGGATCTCGGGCTCACGGGCACGCACGTCGGCTGCGAGCACGGCATCTGCGGCGCCTGCACGATCATGCTCAACGGCGAGGCGGCGCGCTCGTGCATCATGCTCGCCGTTCAGGCGGACGGCGCGGAGATCGTGACGATCGAGGGGCTCGCGCAGGCCGGCCAGCTCCATCCGCTCCAGGAAGCGTTCCGCGAGCACCACGGGCTCCAGTGCGGCTTCTGCACGCCGGGGATGCTCATGACGGCGCTCGATTTCCTGCACGTCCACCCCGACCCGACGGAGGCGGAGATCCGTGAGGGGATCTCGGCCGTGCTGTGCCGCTGCACCGGTTACCAGGGGATCGTCAACGCCGTGAAGGCCGCCGCGCCCGCCCTGAACCGCTCGCGCTGATGTCGAGCTTTCTCGAGCCCGAGATCGAGGCCGCCTCCCGCCAAAGGCTGACGCGGCTGCAGGAAGAGCGCCTGCGGGCCCAGGTCCGGTATGCCTACACGAGCAGCCCCTTCTATCGCCGCAAGCTCGACGCCGCCGGGATCCAGCCCGAGCAGGTCAAGGCGCTGGCGGACCTCGAGCGCCTGCCATTCACGACCAAGGACGAGCTGAAGCAGGACCAGGCCGAGCACCCGCTGTGGGGCACGCTGCTGGCCGTCCCCTTCGAGCAATGCCTGCGCGTTCACATGACTTCCGCCACGACAGGCCGGCCTCTTGCCTTCCTCGACACCAGAGAGGACTGGTACGGCTTCTATCATTCCTACGCCCGCTCCCTCTACGCCTTCGGCGTTCGCCAGGCCGACGTGGTGATGGCCGCGTTCTCCTACGGCCCGTGGATCGGCTACTGGTCGGGCTTCTACGCGGCCCAGGACCTGGGGGCGCTGGTCTATCCGGCCGGTGGCCTCTCGACGGAGCAGCGCGTCGACGCGCTCCGCACCTACCCGATCACCGTGTTGGGCTGCACGCCCTCCTACGCGCTCTTCCTGGCCGAGCAGGCGCAGAAGAAGGGGATCGATCTCGCCAAGGAGACGAAGATCCGGATCACCTGGCACACCGGCGAGCCGGGCGCGTCCATCCCTGCCACCAAGGCCAAGATCGAAGCGGCGTTCGGCGCCCGGGCCTTCGACCTGCCCGGGCTCACCGAGATCGCCGCCTGGGGCTTCGAGTGCGACGCGCGGGCCGGCCTCACCCATGTGCACGAGGACTACTGTTATCCCGAGGTCCTCGACGAGCACGACCGGCCGGTGCGGCCCGGCCAGCGCGGCGAGCTGGTCTTCACGAGCCTCTACCGCAGGGCGATGCCGCTCCTCCGCTACCGCACGCGCGACATCGTCCAGCTCAGCGACCGCCGCTGTCCCTGCGGACGGACGCTGGTGGCCTTCGAGGGGGGCGTGCTGGCGCGCCTGGACGACATGAAGAAGGTGCGGGGGATCATCGTCTACCCGCGCCGCATCGAAGAGATCGTGCGAGCGCGCCCGGGCGTGGACGAGTTCCAGATCGTCTTCCGCCGCGTCGAGGGTCTCGACGACATCCTGGTGCGCGTGGACCCGGCGCCGAGCCTGGCGCTCGACGAGCGCGCACGCCTGGCCCGGGCGCTGACCGACGATCTGCGCGTGGGCCTGGGCATCCGCGTCGACGTGGAGACGACCGAGCCCGGTGGCCTGCCGCGCTGGGATCACAAGGCCCGGCGCGTGCAGGACGAGCGCAGCGACGTCCCATTCTGACGTGTGCGGTCGAGCGCCGGCTTGGCCGGCGCAATCGAATCCTGGGGGAGGTCTCGGAGGGGGCCGCCGAGGCCCCCTCTGAATGAAATGATCGGCGCGCCGCTCCGGCGTCGCGAAGACCTGCGCTTCCTCACCGGACAGGCCCGTTACGTGGCCGACCTCGAGGTGCCCCGTATGCTGCACGCGGCCTTTCTTCGCAGCCCCCACGCCCACGCGCGCCTGGTCGGGATCGACGCGGCCCCCGCGCGCAGCGCGCCGGGCGTCGCCGCGTGCCTGACGGGAGAGGAGCTCCACCGCCACGTTCGCCCGCTGCGAGCGCCCTCGCGGATGAAGGACTACCGGCCGACCGACTTTCCCGCGCTGGCCCTCGGCAAGGTCCGCCACGCGGGCGAGGCCGTGGCGGCGGTCGTCGCCGAGAGTCGCTACGCCGCCGAGGACGCCCTCGACCTGATCGAGGTGGAGTACGCGCCGCTCCCCGCCGTGGCCGAGGCCCCGGCGGCGATGGCCGAGGGGAGCCCGCTGGTGCACGAGGACGCCGGGAGCAACGTGCTCCTCTCGCGCGCGTTCGCGCAAGGCGACGTGGAGACGGCGTTCCGGGGGGCCGCGGCGGTGGTCGGCGATCGCTTCCGGTTCCATCGCCATGCCGGCGTGGCCATCGAGAACCGCGCCTGTCTGGCCGACTTCGACGCCGGCCGGGGAGCCCTGACGCTGTGGACGTCGACGCAGATCCCCGGCATCGTGCGCGACGCGCTGGCCGAGCTGCTGGCGCTCCCCGCCCAGAGTGTGCGTGTCGTCGCGCCCGACGTGGGTGGCGGCTTCGGCGTGAAGACCGTGCTCTACCCGGAGGAGATCGCGGTCGCGGTGCTGGCGCGCCGGCTCGGCCAGCCGGTCAAGTGGGTCGGCGACCGGCGCGAGGATCTGCTCAGCAGCACGCAGGCCTGGGACGAGATCATCGACGCCGAGCTCGCCCTCGACGCCGAGGGGGCCATCCGCGGTCTCCGCGCGCGGGTCGTCGCCGACGTCGGCGCCTATTCGATCTATCCGTGGACGGCGAGCATCGAAGTGATCCAGGTCGTGTCGTTCCTGCCGGGTCCGTACCGCGTGCCGCACTATCGGGCCGAGGCCTTCGGCGTGGCCACCAACAAGGCGCCGATGGGCCCGTACCGCGGCGTCGGCCGGCCGGTCGCGGTCTTCGTAATGGAGGCGCTGCTCGACCGCGCCGCCCGGCGCCTCGGCCTCGACCCTTTGGAGGTCCGGCGGCGCAACGTGATCCGCTCGGGCGAGCTGCCCTATCGCTCGCCGTCGGGGATCGTGTGGGACAGCGGCTCCTTCGCCGAATGCCTCGAGCGCGCCGCCGAGGTCGCCGGCTATGCCGGGCTCCGCCAGGAGCAGGAGCGCGCGCGGGCGGCCGGGCGGCGGCTCGGCATCGGCCTCGGATCCTACGTCGAGCTGACCGGGGTGGGCTCGGCCATTCCCGTCTCGCCGGGCGCCGACATCGCGACGGGGACCGAGGGCGCGACCGTCCGGATGGAGCCGGGCGGGGGCGTGACCGCGATCTTCGGCTTGGCCTGCCACGGCCAGGGCCACGAGACGGCGCTCGCCCAGGTGGTCGCCGCTGAGCTCGGGGTGAAGGTGGACGACGTGCGCGTGCTCCAGGGGGACACCGGACTCAGCCCCCACGGCACCGGCACCTACGCCAGCCGCAGCGCCGTGCTGGGCGGCGGCGCCGCCATCCTGGCCGCGCGGGCCGTGCGCGACAAGGCCCTGGCCATCGCCGCGCATCAGCTGGAGGCGAGCGCGGGGGATCTCGAGATCGCCGCGGGCGTGATCGGCGTGCGCGGCGTGCCCGACCGCGCCCTGACGCTCGCCCAGGTGACGGCGGCCGCCTACGCGGGGACGAAGCGCTTGCCGAAAGGGATGGAGCCGGGCCTGGAGGCGACGCGTTTCTATGATCCGTACTTGGGCACCGCCTCCAACGCCACGCACCTGGCCGTCGTCGAGGTGGACCCGTCGACCTGCGCGGTGCGCGTGCTCCGCTACGTGGTGGTCGAAGACTGCGGCCGGATCATCAACCCGCTGATCGTCGAGGGGCAGGCGATCGGCGGCGTCGTGCAGGGCATCGGCGCCGCGCTGCTCGAGGAGCTCGTCTACGCCGCCGACGGCCAGCTTCTCACCGCCACTCTCATGGACTACCTCGTGCCCACGGCGGGCGACGTGCCGGCGATCGAGGTCCACCACGTGGAGCGGCCCTCGCCGACCACGCTGGGCGGCTTCAAGGGCGTGGGGGAAGGGGGAACTATCGGTGCCCCGGCCGCCGTCGCCAACGCCGTGGCCGACGCCCTGGCCCCGCTGGGGATCGAGATCACCGAGCTCCCGGTCACCGGCGAGCGGCTGTTCCGGCTCCTGGCCGCCCGGCGCTGAAGGCGGCGACGCCCTTCTGGCGTTACTCCGCCCGCCGCGCCGTGGGCGGCGTCAGGCCCCTGAGGGCCGCCACCGCCCGCTGCTCGGCGATGCGGACCGCTTCCCGAAGACTCTCCTCGTAGATCTTCAGCAACCGTCCGCCCAGCGGGGATTCGGAGAATCGCGCGTACTCGGCCAGCTCCTCGGCGGTGAGGCTCCGGTAGGCGAACAGCATCATGGTCACGGCGTAGAAGTGCGCCCATTCTTCACTGCGGGGCTGGGTGTCGTCAGCCTCCTCGCCGTCGCGAAAGCGCCCCGTCGACGTCTTGAGCGGGGAGAGCACCCGCGCCATGCTGGCGCGGACGACACGGGCCATCTCGACCTGGAACTGCGCGACCTGGCGCTCGCGCTCGAGCCGCTGGATGAGGGCGACGCGGGCGGCGGGCGGTGGAGCGTCGGGCAGCTTGGAGACGAACGTCCGATACTCCTGCTGGCGTGCCGGCGCGGTCAGCTCGGCCTGGAGCTCCGTGATCTTCCGGGAGAGAGGCGAGCGCAACCAGGCCAGCAGCGGCGCCACGTCGTCGGGCGCGACGGCCCCGAGGAGCACCTGGGCGGCCGTGGCGGCCAGCGCGTCTCGGCGAAACGCCTGCGCCAGCGCGGCCCACGCCGCGTCCGGCTTGCTGATCCGCCACCGGTACCGTCCGAACTCGCCCCGCGCCGAGTTCGCCAGGTAATCGATCCAGTGATCGAGCCCGGAAAGGTCCATGATCTCCCGGACGGATCCCCCCGGCGCCACGACCCCGGAGCGCTCGGGCTCGGGCGGGGGGGCCGACGGTGCAGCCGGTGGGCCTGCCGGCTCCGCGCCCGCGGGCGGCGCGGGCGGAGGCGGCGAGGGCATCGGCGGCGCCATGGGCGCTGGCTCCGTCTCTCGCTCCGTGTGCACCGGCCCGCTCGGGCGGCCCTTCGGCGGGCTCACCTGCTCCGCCGGCTTCGGTGGGCCCGGTGGCGGGTGGTCGGAGTAATGCACGTTTCCCTGCTCGTCCACCCAGCGGTGCGGCTTGCCGTGGGCGCCATCCTGGGCCACGAGCAGGGCGGCGGTCAGGAGGCCGAAGGCGAGCGCCCGACGCGTCATTGCTGAACCGCCCGCTCGAGCGCCGCCGCCTCGTCCGGCTGACCGTGCTCGCGCAGCCCTTTGGCGATCAGCAGCACCCACTCCTGGTCGCTGGGGTACGCGCGAAGATGCGCCTCCGCGTGGACCCGCAGCTCTCTCCAGCGCTGCTGGTCGGCGAGCGTGCTGATCAGCCACTTCCTGAGGCCGGCGGCGGTGGGCACGGCCTCCAGCACCTGCTCGAGCTGCCGGGCCTCATCCCGCGACACGATCGTGATCCAGGGCAGCCCGAGGAAGCCGGCGTGCATCTGGACGCGCACGGGCAGCCCCGGCAGCGCGCGTTCGCGCCGGAGCTGGTCGCGCTGGGCGATCAGCAGCACGCGCTCGATCTGACCGGGCACCGTCCAGGAGCGGACGTCCGCCCAGCTGATCTGTCCGAGCCCGAAGGGGCCGCTGACGCCTGAAACGGTGACGATCTCTGAGCCGTGCTCGACGGCCGGCGACGTGTCGAGGACGCTGTTGGCGGCCAGCGCGCCGACGGCCAGGCAGTAGAGGACGAGCACCGTGACCGCCACGCGGTCGAGCCCGTGGGCCAGGCCGCGGGCCGGTCCCCACCGGACGACTCGATCGCCGACGCGCAGGACCAGCACCCACGCCAGCACGGCCACGCCGGCGGCGAAGAGCGCCAGCAGCACGTGGCCGGAGAGCCCGCCGGCGACGCCGAACACGCGTTGAACGACCGGGCTGCGCATCGGGGTCAGCGCGATCACCCGGAAAACCGGCGCCAGAAAGCTCACGATGATCAGGTTCACCACGAGGAGAAAGATGAAGTTCTCAGCGTGGCCGGCCAGAGGCCGCACGAAGGAGGGGAGCGTGGCCGTGAAGACCCGCCCCACCACGACGAGCACGCTCACCGCCGAGAGCGCCAGCCCCAGCGCCACGGCCAGGACGAAGCGATGGCCCGGCAGGCGATAGGTGAACAGGGCGCAGGTGAAGTAGATCGTCAGCGCGGAGAGGACCGCGGCCGTGAGGACCCGCACGGAGACGATCCGGCCGACGAGCCCCGGGGGCGTCATCGCCCGTTCCGGCTCTGCCTGAGCTCGGTGGCCAGGCGCTTGTGCGCCGACGCCCGCTCGCGGTCGCCCAGCGCCTCGGCCGCGCGGGCCAGGCGCTCGTGCGCGCCGGCGAAGCCGGGATCGCGATCGATCGCCTCTTGCATGAGGGCCGCCATGGTGCGGGCGTCGCCGAACCAGGTCATCACGACCCGCTCGACCGGCGCCAGATAGAAGGGATCGGTCGGCGCCGCCACGAACGCCGCCCGGATCATGCGGTACTCGAGGGCCGGATCGTGAAGTCGGCCGGCCTCCACCGCGGCCCAGCGATACGCCTCGGCGTGCCGGGGCTCGATGGCGATCGCCCGCTGCATGGCCCCGAGCGCCGCGACGTATTCGCCGCGCTTGTCGTGGACGATGCCGATCGTCAGGTAGGCGTCGGCCGGGCGATCGCCCGCCGCGATCGCCTGCCGGGCGTACGTCATGGCGACGAGCCCGCTGGCCTCGTCGAAGACGCGCAGGTAGCGATGCAGGTGGGCGAGCAGGCACAGAGGCCGCTGGCCCGGGGGTTCGGCAGCGAGGTCGCCGGCGACCTCCATGAATCGGGACAGCAGGGTGTCACGGGTGCCCGCGGTGTTGTGGCGCAGGGCGCGGTTGATCGCGTCGATCGCGCGGGCGTGATCGCCCGCGCGGGCGGAGGCGACGGCCGAGAGCAGGAGCGCGTCGACGTGGTCGGGTTGGCGGGCCAGGATCTCACCCAGGTGGGCGAGCGCTTGGCGAAACTGCTCCCGCTCGAGCTCGATCTCGCCGAGCGTCACCCGCGGCTCCACCGCCGCCGGAACGAGCATCAGGGTGGTGGTGGCGCGGCGCTGGGCCAGCGGCAGGTCGCCCGCGCGCAGGGCCCAGAAGCCGGACTGATCGTTGTTGTAGTCGCCCCAGACGTGGCCGCGTTGTCCCTGGCGATAGGCCCGCGCGGCCAGGCCGTACTGTCCGCGGAGATAGAGCGCCAGCGCCCGCGGGGTCCGGAAGAGCTCGCTGCCCATCTGGCTCAGGCGCTGATAGGCGACGCCCCAGCCCACCATGAGCGCGATGGCCAGCACGAGGATCGTCAGGCGGCGCATATCCGCTTCACGTCCTTCCAGTCGCGGTCGGGCAGCAGCTTCACCGGCGGCCCGGCGCCTCGCGCGAGCGCGCGGAGCGCCGCCACCCGCTCCCGGCTCAGCGGGTGAGTCGAGAGGTAGCGCCACATGCCGTTCGGCTCGGCGCGCTCGCGCGGGTGGAGGGTCTGCTCGAAGAAGGCGATCATGCCGGCGGGATCGACGCGCGCCTGGAGAAGCAGGCGCATGCCCTCGACGTCTGCTTCCTCCTCGGCGCGGCGGCTGTAGTTGAGGGCACCGACGACGCGCGCCCCCTCCAGCGCGAAGGTCACGATGCCGCTGACGTCGCCGGCGATCGCCGCGACCATCAGCCCGGTAGAGGCATGCTGGATGATCGCGCGCGTCGTGTGGCGCTTGACAATGTGCTGCACCTCGTGAGCGAGGACGCCGGCCAGCATCTCGGGACTGTCGGTCATCTCCAGGAGACCTTTTAGGATTACGATCTGTCCGCCGGGCAAGGCCAGCGCATTCGCGTCCGGCCAGTCCACGACGGCCACGCGCAGCCGATAGAGCCCGACTCCCTGCGCCTGCGTCAACCGGGCGAGGATGCTGTCGATGGCCCGCTGGCGCTCGGGGTTCTGACAGCGATGCTCGGGTTCCACCAGCCGCGCAAAGACCTCGTCACCCAGCCGTGCCTCCCACGCCACCGGGACGAACCGGGTGGCGACGCCGGCCGCCGCCGGAATGCCCCAGCGATAGAGGACGGCGACGAGGCCGATGGCGGCCAGCCCGGCCGCCAGCGTCAGGGGCGTGCGGAGGAGGCGCCACCGCGGATTGTGAAAGCGCCCGCGCCGGGCGGTCGCCGCCGCGCGCACCGCGGTGAGGAACGCGACATCCGGCATGATGAGCGCCTCGGATAGCTCGCCACCGCGCTCGAGGCGGACCGGCTCCCCCGCGTACTGGCCCTGCGTCTGGCGAATCTGGGAAAATGGCCAGCGCCTCGTCGTACCGTCGTCGGTCGTGATCTCGAGCCCGGTCGGCGCCACCTGGACCGTCGCCCGGCGCCGTTGCGCGCTCTGGCCATCCAGGTAGTGACCCTGCCAGCTCATCCGAGATCCAGGTCGGCTTCGAAGAGGCTCAGCAGCCCTTCGCCGGTCGCCGTGGCCCCTTCGGCGTGCTGCCGTATCGCGCCCAGGTCGAGGGCGCCCTCGAGCATCACGTGCCGGCACGTGAAGCGCGCGGTGCGGATCATGGCGAACGGCCAGCCCAGACCGAGGGTGAGGATGATCACCAGCAGATTGCCCAGCTTGAGCCGGAGCAGGCGCCCCCCGGTGACGGTGGACCGGAAGCGCGCGCCCAGGAACGAGGTACGCTCCCAGAAGTACCGGCGCTTGGCGGCGGCGAACCAGAACCAGGCGAAGCCGAACGTCGGCAGCGTCAGAAGGACGGCGTAGAGGAAGTCCACCAGGAGGTCGCGCCCGTGGCCGTCGAAGTCGAACTTCGCCGTGCCGAAGTACGAGTGCCGCATCATGAACGCGTGGTTACGGGTGGCGAAGACCGGGTAGTAGAAGCCCAGCGTCACCACCGCCAGCAGCGAGCCGACCACGAACACGCGCACGAACTCGGCGGTGCGCCCGCGGAAGGAGAAGTGGATGCCCCGCCACGAGGTCCGGCTCAGCCGGTAGCGCCGGGCCCCGGCGCGCGCCACCGGGATCAGCACCAGCACCAGCGCGTAAGCCGCCAGCGACGTCGCCGCCGTGACGGGGGTACTGGCGTCCAGGATCTGGGGGACGTAGTTGAGGGCGGTCAAGGGGATTCCGAAGAGAACCATGGCCTTGATGAAGCCCAGCAGCAGCTCGGTGCCGCGCCCGTGGAACGTGAAGCGATCGCCCTCGAACTCCGTCTGGCCGAAGACGTACCGCCGCCCGCGCACCTTCGCCCAGAAGTAGAAGATGGTGAGGGTGACCAGGGTCAGGAAGACGTTGACGATGTGGATGCCGAAGAGCGACCAGCCCCGGCCGTGGAACACCAGGCGATGTCCCGTGGCGCTGCCGGTCGCCCGCGGGGGCCGCGCGACGTCGTCGGTCGGGACTGAGGCATTCTCCCCATTCGACAGCGCAGGCGTGATGCCGCCTGGGGAAGGGGCCGGCCACGTTGCTCTCACGTCCTGGCCCATGCGGGGTACAGGGCAGGAGAGCAATTCGTGGGCCACACCCTGAGCTGGAATGCCGAGGCGCTAAGCCGTTACGAAGACGTGCGATTCCCCTCGCTGACGAGCACCGGCGGCCGCCCGGCGGTGACAGCTCGGGAGTGAAGATGCCAAGAAGACAAAAGATTCCGGGCGGCGCTCAGGCCGGCCCGAAGCCGACGGTCGTCTGATCCTTGCTGACGAGCGGGCGGAACTTCACGGGCAGGCCGACCTGAAGCTTGTCGAGCGGCATGTCCACGATGCGCCCCAGCAGCGACACGCCTTCCTTGAGCTTCACGACCGCGACGGCGTAGGGCGCCTCGGCCGCGTGGCGCGCCGGGGCGACGCGGATGATCGTGTACGACGCGATCGTGCCCTGGCCGGAGAGGGCCACCGGCTCCCAGGCGCGCTGGTGGCAGGACTCGCAGAACTCCTTGGGGGGGATCGCCAGCGCGCCGCACTTGCCGCAGCGGACACCGGTGAGCGCCCCGTCGCGGGCCCGCTCGAAGAAGTTCTTGAGGGTGATCAAGGGCTCAGTCACGGCCGAAGAGACTCACCAGGACGGTGGCAGTGTTGCCTCCGAGCGTGTGGGTGAGGCCGATCCGGGCGCCCTCCACCTGGCGGGGGCCGGCCTCGCCGCGGAGCTGGGTGACGACCTCGACGATCTGGGCGGCGCCCGTCGCCCCGATCGGATGGCCCTTGGCCTTGAGCCCGCCGGAGGTGTTGACGGGGACCTTGCCGCCCAGGCTCGTCCAGCCCTTCTCGGCGGCGATGCCGCCGCTGCCGGGCTCGAAGAGACCGAGGCCTTCGGTGGCGACGATCTCGGCGATGGTGAAGCAGTCGTGCAGCTCGACGACGTCCACGTTCTCGGGCCCGAGCCCCGCCTGGCGATAGGCCGCCGCCGCCGCGCGCTCGGTGGCGGGCACACGGGCGAGATCGCGCTTGTCGTGCATGAGCATAGAGTCGGAGGCGGCGGCTGAGCCGAGCACCCAGATGGCGCGGCGGCGCCGGCGGGCGATCTCCTCCGAGACCAGCACCACGGCGGCGCCGCCGTCGGTGAAGGGGCAGCAGTCGTAGAGCTTGAGCGGATCGGCGACGTAGGCGCTCGCGAGGACCTCCTCGAGCGTGATCTCCTTCTGGAACTGGGCTTTTGGATTCAGCGCGCCGTGGCGGTGGTTCTTCACGGCGACGTGGGCCATCTGTTCCTCGGTGGTGCCGTGCTTGGTCATGTGGGCGCGCGCGATGAGCGCGAAGACGCCGGGGAACGTGAGCCCGACCGACTGCTCCCACACGGCGTCGGAGGCGTAGGCGAAGTATTCGGTCGCTTCGGCGGTGGACACATTGAGCACCCGCTCGGCGCCGCCGACCAGCACGACGTCGGAGAGGCCGGCGGCGACCTCCATGACTGCGTGGCGAAAGGCCGCGTGGGAGGAGGCGCAGGCCGCTTCGAAGCGGGTCGTGGGCACGGTGGGGATGCCGAGCACGGAGGCCGCCTGCGGTCCCGTGTGCAACTGCTTCTCGGTCTCCCCCCCGACGACGTTGCCGTAGTACAGGGCCTGCACCGCGCTCGGCGGCAGCTCGGCGTCGGCCAGCGCGTCCCGCGCGGCTTCGGCGAACAGCTCGGCCGACGTCCGGTCGTGCTTGCCGAACTTCGTCACTCCGACTCCGATCACCGCGGCCCGTCGCATAGGTCCTCCTGGTAACTGTTCCAATGATAGCATTCGAGAAATCATGAGCGCCCTCATCCTCGTTGGATGCGGCTGGATCGCGCTGCGTCACGCGGCGGCGGCGCGGCGCCTGGGCCTGCCGCTGATCTTCGCCAGCCGCGATCCCGACCGGGCGCGGGCCTACGGGAAGCGGTTCGGAGGCATCGCGGCCTACGGCTCCTACGAGGAGGCGCTGCGCGACCCCCGCGGGCGGGGCGCCGTCATCTGCACGCCTCACGACCGCCACCTGCCCGACGCGCTGCTGGCGCTCAGGTGCGGCCGGCACGTCCTCGTCGAGAAGCCGATCGCCCGGACCCTCGACGAGGCCGATCGGATGATCGCCGCCGCCGCCGAGGCCGGGCGCGCGCTCATGGTCGCCGAGCAGTTTCATTTCATGCCCGCCTTCCGTCGCGTGAAAGCGCTGCTGGACGCCGGACGCCTGGGCGGCCTGCGCGAGATCCATCTGGTCGCCCGCGGGTTCCACGGACGGCACGGCTGGCGGCTCGAGGCCGAGACCGCGGGCGGCGGCGCCCTGATCGACGGGGGCATCCACTATGTCCACAACCTGAGATGGTGGGGCGGCGGGGTCAGCCGGGTCTTCGCGCTCCGCCCGTCCCAGACCGTCCTGACGCTGCGTGGCGAGGATGCGGTCAGCCTGCTCGCCGAGCTCCCCGACGGCGCCGTCGGCTTCCTCTCCAATTCTCTTGCCGCCCCGGGCCTGCCGAAGTTTCAATGGACTACGGTGACGGGAGCACAGGCGACCTGCTTCGTGGACAATCGAGGGCGGTGGGTCGCGGTGCGGGGAGCCGGTGGCTTCCGGCTGTGGATCTGCCGCCGCGATACGCGCGGGTACCGGGCGATGTTGTCCGCATTTCGTGACGCGATGGACGTGGGCAAGGCCGACGAGATGGACGGCGCGGCCGGACGTGACGACCTCGCCGTAGTGCTCGCCGCTTACCGCTCGATCGCCGAGCGCCGTCCCATCGAGCTGGCATGCTGAGTGAAGAAGCGCTCATCCTCTTCGCCGCGGCCGGGGCCTGCGTGCTCCTCATCCTCGGCGTGCTGGAGCTGATTGCTCCGACGCGGCCGCGCCGTCTGCGCCGGCGCGAGGCCCGGAGGCCTGAGCTGCGACGCCGCGGCTACGTGTCTCGCACGCCCGCCACGAGGGCGCGGGAGGCGAGGGCCATCGTGGAGCCCGTCAGAGCGCCGGTGCGGCCAGCCGTCGAGGACGCCGGGCCGCCGATCGAGCAGCTGCTGATCTCTCAGGCCGAAGCCGTCGCGCCCCGCCCGGCGAGCCCTCCTCCCGCGCCTCCGCCGCCGATGCAGCCCCGGCCGGCTGAGCCCGGCCCGAAATCGCCGATCGAGCCCGCACGCGTCATCGAGCCCGCACGCGTCATCGAGCCCGCACGCGCCGTCGAGCCCGAGCCCACCATCGAGCCCGAACCCGCCGTGGAGCCTGAGCCCGCTCTGGATCTTGAACCCGCCGTTGAGCTCGAAGCCGCCGTCGAGTCCGCGCCGCCTGCCGATGCCGCGCTGGCCTCCGAGCCTGAGGCCTGGCTCGACGAGCCGATCGAGCCCGAGCCGGAACTCGAGGTCGTGGCCGCGGCGGAGCCTGGTGCGCCCGAGCCGGAGCCTCCGCCGCCGGCGCCCGACCGCCGTTCGCCGGTCGAGCGCTGTTATGCCCTCTACGAGGCCGAGCAGTTTCGCGAGGTCGTGACCCAGGGCGCCATCGCGCTCGAAGCGGTTGCCAGCGGCGCGCTGGACATGGAGTCCCCGGATCTTGCCAAGCTCTGGGGCGTCATGGGGCTCGCGCGGCGGGCGCTCGGAGACCATAACGGCGCGCGCATGGCGTTCCAGGAGGCGATCGCCGTGGCTCCCCGCGCGCACCGGGGAGCATGGGAGCGGCATCTCGCCTCGCTGGCGCTGCACGTCGGCCGGCAGCTGCTGTCGCAGGCGCGGAGCCCCGGCGCTACCGACGCCGAGGAGCGCGTGAGCACGCTCTACGCGGCCATCACGTGGTTCGATCGCGGGGTGGCGGCGGCGCCCGGCGACGACGCGCTCCACGCGGCAGCGGCGGCCGCGCGGGCCGCGCTCTGGCCGACGTACGAGCAGGTGACCGCCGAGCTGATCCAGCGCCAGGAGTATCACGCGGCCCGGCGCCTGCTGACCGAAGCGCTGACCGACGTCGACTGCCCGGCCAATCTGCAGCAGACGTTCAGCGAGCTGCTCACGGCCACGCACAGCGGCGAGGTGGGCCAGCTCACCGCCGAGGCGATCCGCCGGATGCAGGAGGGCCGGGAAGCGGAGGCGTTGACCACGCTCGATCGCGCCGAGGAGCTGCTGTCGACGATCACCGACGACGGGATGCCGGAAAAGCGCCGGCAGGAGCTGGAGCGGCGACTCTGGTGGGGCTACACCAAGGTGGGGATCGGCCGGCTGGAGGCGGGCCTGTACGAGGAGGCGCTGGAGCCGCTGCTGCACGCGCTCGACTTCTCGAGCGTCGGCGCCGCGCGGCTGGACGAGGCGCGGCGGCCGGTGGTGCAAGCCCTGGAGGGGCTCGTCGAGGCGCGGGGCCCGCTCATCCAGCAACTGGCGGAGGACGGTGATCGTGATGCGGCGCTGGCGGCCGGTGAGAAGCTGCGGGCCCTGCTGCACGACGCGATCGAGCGTGGCGTGACGAGAGTCGAGCTGATCGGGGCGCTGGTCAAGGCCGACGAGATCTTCGAGCGCCTGGGGGAGCCGAGCGCCTAGACCGTCGCCAAGAACCTCGCCGGCGCCCCCTCGGTGCCCGCGTCCGGGATCACCCGATGCATGGGGAAGTCCTCGGAGGTGAAGTCGGGCAGGCGGGCCCAGTTCTTGGGGCCTTTGGCCACCAGCCACTCCGCGGACGCGGGCGGGAAGTAGGGCGACTGGGTGAAGTAGTGGGGCCACTTGCCGTACATCTCGTCGGTCCAGTCGGTGCGCAGCAGCGCGATGTCGCCCTGCTTCACCTCGTCGGCGCCGCCCCGCCGGAGATCGTCGATGGTGACCGCGTGGTTGGGGCCGACGAAGGAAAGGTCCACGACCAGCGCCTCGCCGATCACCTGGTCGAGCGAGATGTCCGCGGTGGTGATCCCATCCTGGGAGGCGGCAGCGGAGAGTCGATAGGGGCGCCGGTGTGCAGGCTCTGGCGCACGGTGGAGACCTGCCGGAAGCCCGGCCCCCGCCGGTGCGGCGTGATCTCGAGCCGCATGTTGGTGGACGGCGGGCTCATCGTGGTGTCGTTCACGGTGACCGAGAGATCGATGTAGCGCTTCATGGTGGGCGTCCCCGTCACGAGCTGAGTTTGTCTACGAGGGCGCGAGCCCAGGCCATGCGGTCTGGCGCCATGACCAGCTTCTCGCCGAACGGCTGACCGAACGGGCGGGTGGCGTCGATGCCGAGCTTGGCGGTGACGCCGCGCTCGTCAGCGCTGGGGTCGAGCAGGGCGCCCAGGCTGCCCGAGATGATCACCAAGTCGCGGTCGGCCTGCATGCGTGTCGCCACCGCCCACAGCACGTCCGATTCATCGAACACATCAATGTCGTCATCGACGACAATCACCAGCTTCAAGTAGTGGTCAACCCCCAACACGATGGGAATCGCCTGCTTGGCCTCGCCGGGCCGGCTCTGTTTGATGGACACGTAGGCGATGAAGGACGAGGTGCCGGAGAGCGGCACGTGGACTCCGGTGACATTGGGGATCACGCGGGTGAGGGCGTTGGTGATCTCGGCCTCCCGGACGAGGCCCGGGGTCGTGATGTGGTCGCCGGCGCGGCCCGAGCCGATCGACTGGAACCACGGACGCTCGCGCAGGGCGATGGCCTGGGCCACGAACACGTGCTCGGTGCTGCGCCGCGAGAAGTAGCCGGTGAACTCGCCGAACGGACCTTCCGGCTCGCGCGCGTTGGGAAGAATCTCTCCTTCAATGACGATTTCGGCAGAGGCAGGAACATGAAGATCGAGGGTCGTGCAGGGCGCAATTTCTAGAGACTCGCCGAGGAGACCGCCCACCACCTCGAACTTGCCGACGTCCGGCGGCGGATAGGCCAGCGAGCCCATCGAGATCAGCGGGTGGAGCCCGAGCACGATCGCGCAGGGCAGCGGCTGGTTCTTGGCCTCGGCCCGCCGCTGGTACTCGAACATGCGTCGCCGCGAGTGCAGGCTCACCCCCATCCGGTTCCGTCCTTTGACCTGGAAGCGGTGGTAGCCCTCCGTTTCGACCCCGGTGTCGGGATCGCGCGCCACCACCATCCCCGCGGTGAGATAGCGGCCCGCGTCGCCCGGAAAGTAGACGGGAATCGGAAGCGCCCCCAGATCGACGGCGTCACCGCTCAGCCGGCGGTGGCGGAACGGCGGGTCCGGCACGACGACCGGCTTGATCCGCTCCTTGATGCGCCGGGCGTACTCGGCGGCCAGCCTGTTCTGGGGGACGCCGAGAGCGAAGGCCAGTGCGCGGCGGCTGGCCACCACATTGGCGACGATCGGGATGTCGTAGCCTTTGACCTGCTCGAAGACGACGATCGGGGACCGCCGGCGGCGCTCGTACTCGAGCACGAGGGCCATCACGTCGTACTCGATTCCGACGGGCTCGGCGATGCGCACCACTTCCCCCGGGTGCGCCTTGTCGTAGGCGGCGACGAAGCTGCGGAGGTCCTGGCTCATCCGAGAAAGCCCCCGATGGCGGCGAGGAAGGCCTGGGGGGCCTCGAGGGGTGGGCAGTGAGCGTAGTCGGGGATCTCGACCAGCGGGCCGAGGGCCGGGAACAGGCCGGCGACGCGGCCGGCGTCATACTCGATGGCGGGGCCCGCCGGCGCCGAGGCGCCGAAGCCCGGGAGGTTGACGAGGGTGAGCCGCCGGGTGGCCAGGCCGGGGACGACGCGATCGGAGACCGTGCGGTCGATGAGCATCGAGTGGAACAGCACCAGGTCGCGCCCGCGCCCGGTCTGGACGACGGCGGCTAGCAGTGCGTGCACGGCGGCCAGGCGCGCGAGTAGGGCGGCTGCTTGAGAAACTCGTCTTCGGGATAGGTCCAGAACTGACTGACGTTCTCGATGGTGTTGATCACGGTATTCTGCAGGCGCCCCTCCTTGCGCTCGACGCGACGGATGTAGATGTTGTGGATCGGCTGGCCGTACTTGTCCAGACGGATCGGCCCGCCGGGGGCGTCGGCGATCGCGGTCCCGCGCAGGGCCTTGAGGAAGGCGTCGGTGTCCTCGACCTTGCCGCCGACCTTCTCGAGGGCCTGCTTGAGGAAGAGCCCGGCCGTGTAGGCGCCGACCGAGTAGTAGCCGGGATCGGCGCCGTAGGCCTTCCGGTAGGCGCCGACGAAGGCGCGGTTGGCCGGCGTGTCGAGGGCGGCGCTGTAGTGCATGGTCGACACGACGCCGAGCGCCTCATCGCCCATGTTCTTCAATAACGCCTCGTCCACGGCGGTCTGGTTGGCCAGCACCGGGATCTTGCCTTTGAGCCCGGCCTCCTCGTACTGCTTGAGGAAGCGGAGGGCGGCCACGCCGGCGAAGCCGATGAAGACCGCGTCGATGTCGCGCCGGAGCTGCCCGATGTACGGCGCTTGGTCGGCGGCGCCCAGCGGAGGCCAGAGCTTCTGCACGATCTGGCCCCCGGCGTCCTCGAAGGCCTTGTGGAAGCCCGCGACCACCTCGTGGCCGAAGGCGAAGTCGTCGGCGATGGTCGCTATCTTCCGGTAAGCGAGCGTCTTGGCGGCGTAGGTGCCGAAGGGCATGGTGGGCTGGCTGGAGTCCGAGGTTGCGCGCACGAAGAACTGGGTGGCCTTGCGCTGGGTGAGGTCGTCGGCGGCAGCGCTGGGCGAGATGGTCGGGATGCGCTGGGCGTTCACGTACGACGCGATCGCGTAGGCCTCGAAGGCCGCCAGCGGGCCGATGATGACGTGGACCTTGCGCTGCTCGACCAGCTCGCGGGCTCTGGCCAGCGTGCCGGCGGGCTGGCCACCGCTATCGACGACCGTCAGCTCGACGCGCCGGCCGGCCAGCGTGTTCTTGTGCTGCTGGAGGAACAGCTCGATCCCGTTCTCCATGTCCTTGCCGGGCGCCGCCAGCGGTCCCGTCAGGATCGTGACGAAGCCGATCCGGATGGGCTCCTGCGCGGAGGCGGGAGCCCCGGCAAGGACGAAGAAGGCGAAGAGCACGACGATGCGGAAGATCATGCTGGTTTCCTGGAGACCATGGGCGCGTCCTCCCTGAACGGGTTCTTAGGCTAGCACATCGGTTCAAACTTGACCGGCCTCGGGTGGGCGGACTACGATCGCCCCACTCACAACCTGGCGGCGCGTTCGGTGGCGCGCGCGCCGGATTCCGGACGCGCGCGGTGGAGGCCAGCGATGAAGCGGGTGATGCTCTTCCTGGGCGTGGTGGTGCTGCTCACCGCCAGGGCCGAGGCGGCGGTGACCCGGATCGAGATCACGCGCCGCGAGCCCTTCGCGGCGGGTCAGGCGTTCGGGAACGTCGGCCCCTACGAGAAGGTGGTCGGGCGCTTCCACGGTGAGCTCGGCCCGACGCATGCCGTCGACAGCGGCATCGTCGATCTGGATATGGCCCTACGCAACGCGCGCGGCCGGGTCGAATATTCGGCCGGCTTCTACATTCTCAAGCCGGTGGATCTGGTCAAGGGCAATGGCGCCCTCTTCTACGACGTCAACAACCGGGGAAACAAGGTTCGGCTGCCCGACCTCGCCGTGCCCACCGGCACCGCGACCGGCTGGGCGCTGCGCGCGGCCGACGCGGGCGGGGCCGGTGAGCTGTGTTACCTCGACGGGTCGTTCGTGCCGTTCGCCAAGGGCAAGGCCGAGCGCGAGGCCAAGGCCGATCCCCGGCGCTCGATCGAAGAACGCTATCGCGACAAGGCGGACTACGTGGCCAAGGTGCGTCAGGCCGCCGCCACCCTGCAGCGGGACGGCGATCTGCTCGCCGAAGATGCGCAGCGCATCGTGGATCAGGCGACCGCGATGCCGTGGTGAGCCCGGTGGTCCGGCTCGACCCGAAGACCACCGCGGTGGTGGCGATCGACATGCATCGCGGGCACCTCGATCCGTCCGTGGCCACGCTGCCGCTGCCGGCCGCGCGCTGCGGCCCGCTCATCAAGCGGGCGGCGGGGCTCTTCGCCGACCTGCGCCGGCTCGGCGTGCCCGTCGTCCACGTCGTCACCGAGTATCGTGACCCCGACGAGATCGCCGCCAACCCCTTCTGGAAGGCCGCGCACGACGATCCGACGAAAGCCCGCCGCGGGATCCTCCGGCACAACCTGACCGGCGGCCCCGGGGTGGAAGTCATCCCCGAGCTGCGCGACCCGCGCGACCTCATCGTGCGGGGCAAGAAGCGCTACAACTCCTTTCAGGCGACCGACCTCGAGTTCATCCTGCGCCGTCGGCTGGGGGTGGAGGCGCTGATCCTGGCCGGCGTCAACACCACCACCTGCGTGCTCTGCGCGGGCTTCGAGGCGACGAACCGCGATTTCCGCGTCGTCATCGCCGCCGAAGCAGTGGACTCCATGGACGGCGAGGAGATGCATCGCTTCGCGCTCACGCTGATGGCGGCGGCGATCGGCTGGCCGCTGTCGAACACGGAGATTCTCCTGGCGCTCGGCGCCTGACCCCGGTAAGACGAGGAGACGATGATGCGAAGACTGGGAATGGTTGTCGTCACCCTGGCCGCTCTCTCGCTGCTGCTCGCCGGCGGGCGCCCGCCGGCGGCCGAGCGAGGAGCCGTCAAGGTCGCGCTGCTGGTGCCCACCAGCGGGCCGCTCTCGGCCAACGGCAAGGACATGATCAACGGCCTGGAGCTGTTCTTCGAGGAGCAGAAGTACCGGCTGGCCGGACGGGAGATCAAGCTCATCATCGAGGACGACGAGGGCAAGCCGGCCACCGGCCTGACCAAGGCGCGGGGCCTCGTCGAGGGACAGGGCGTGCACCTGATCATGGGCCCGCTCAGCGCGGCCGTGGGCTACGCGGTCGCCCCCTACGTCGACGGCAAGAAGGTCCCGACGATCTTTCCCATCGTCTCGTCCGAGGACATCACCCAGCGCAAGCGCAGCCCTTACATCGTCCGCACGGGCTGGAGCAGCGCGCAGCCCTCGCACCCGTTCGGTCAGTGGGTGTACAACAATCTCAAGTACCGCAAGATCGCTATGATCGGCTACGACTTCGCCTTCGGGTGGGAGGTGGCGGCCGGCTTCCAGCGGACCTTCGAGGAGGCGGGCGGCCAGGTGGTGCAAAAACTCTGGCCGCCGCTCAATACGCCGGACTTCGCGCCGTACCTGGCCCAGCTGCGGCGCGATGTGGACGCCATCTACTGCGTCTTCTCCGGCGCCGACGCCCTGCGCTTCTCCAAACAGTTCGCCGAGGCCGGGCTCAAGGAGCGGCTGCCCCTCATCGGCGGCGGCACCTTCACCGACGAGCACGTGCTGCGCACCATGGGCGACGAGGTGCTCGGGGTCGTCACCGCGCTCCATTACTCGGCCGCCCTCCCGACCCCGGCCAACAAGAAGTTCGCCGCGGCCTACGAGGCCAAGTTCAAGCAGGTGCCCTCCTACTACTCGGAAGGGACGTACGTGGCCGGCGTCGCCCTCAAGGCGGCGCTGGAGGCGACCGGCGGCGACATCGAGAACGTCGAGAAGTTCCTGGGCGCGCTCCGGCAGGCCGATCTCTCGGACGCGCCGCGCGGGCCCATCCGCTTCGACGACTACGGCAACCCGGTCCAGAACGTCTACGTCCGCAAGGTCGAGAAGGTGGGTGGCCGCCTGCAGAATACCGTCGTCCACACCTTCCCCAGCGTCTCGCAGTTCTGGACGTCCAAGCCCGAGGATTATCTGAAAAATCCGGTGTACTCGCGCGATTACCCGCCGTGCCGGCACTGCTAGAAGTCGGAGGGGGCCTCTACGGCCCCCTCCGAGGCCTCCCCCAGGACAGGATTGCGCCGGCGAAGCCGGCGCTCGAAGCGGGCGAAGCCCGCGCTCGAAGGGCGCGCGAGTGACGACGGTCGGGATCGTCGGCCTTGGGCTCCTCGGCCACGCCGTGGCCTCCCGCCTCCGCACCGCCGGCCATCAGATCGTCGGCTACGACGTGCTGCCCGACCGGAT
This sequence comes from Candidatus Rokubacteria bacterium 13_1_40CM_69_27, assembly GCA_001917535.1. Classification (GTDB taxonomy): domain Bacteria; phylum Methylomirabilota; class Methylomirabilia; order Rokubacteriales; family CSP1-6; genus MNEF01. The sequence continues at coordinate 6,215 of MNEF01000032.1, read as the reverse complement.
GCAGGCGCTGGGCGCGCTCGGCGGCCAGCCTGCCGCCTCCGCGGCCGCGGTGGCCAAGGCCTCGGATGCCGTGTGCACGGTCCTGCCGTCGCTGACCACGGTGGAGGAGGCGATCGTCGGCCCCGACGGCGTGCTGGCCGGGGCGCGCCCTGCGCAGGTCATCATCCAGATGAGCACGATCTCACCCGCGCTGACCGAGCGCCTGGCCCAGGCGGTGGCCGCCCGCGGGCTCGGGTTCCTCGATTGCCCGGTCAGCGGCACCAGCGCCCAGGTCGCGCAGGGCGACGGCATCGTCATCGTCGGCGGCGATCGCGCCCTCTTCGAGCGGTGGCGACCGCTGCTGGAGGCCGTGCTGCCGCGGGCGTTCTGGGTAGGGGCGGCGGGTCAGGCGATGTTCGTCAAGCTGGTGGCCAACCTGCTCATCGGCCTGCACAGCGCGGCGGCCGCCGAGGCGCTGGCCATGGCGCGGACCGGCGGGCTCGATCCGGCCATGGTCCTCGAGGTCCTGGCCGCGAGCGCGGCGACCTCGCGCATGCTCGAGGTGCGCGGTCCGCTGATCGTGCGCGGTGAGTTTCCGCCCCAGATGAAGCTCGATCTGTTCATGAAAGACCTGCACCTGATCCAGGCGGCGGCGGCGAGCATGGGCGCCGCGCTTCCGCTCACCGACCTGGCCGAGCGCCTCTACGCCACCGCGCTGGCGGACGGCCACGCCGGCGAAGATCTCTCGGTGGTGGTGACGGTGTTCGAGTCGCTGGCTAGGGTGCGACGCCCTTGACCGCCCACGCGCGGGCGATCAGGGGGATGGTGCCGTCGGCCCGAACGGGCAGGCGGTGCCTGATGCGCTCGCGGAGCGCCGCGCGGCGCTCCTCGGGGAGCGACATGCAGTAACCGGGCGCTGGTCCCTGGCCACCCAGGAACGGCGACCAGTAATCGTCGAAGTCCTTGAAGACCGTGGGCACGTCGATGGCGCGCGCCTCGACGCCGCGCAGGCCGACGCCACGGAACAGCGCGGACAGCGGCTCGGGCTTGGCGATCGGGAAGCGCCGGCCCTCGTCCAGTTCGCGCGCGGCGGGGTCGAGGGCGACGACCGCATCCCAGAAGTGCCGTATGAGCTGCATCTCTCCCGCGTAGTCCCACACGTAGGCCCCCACGACGCCGCCCGGCCGGACGGCCCGCCGCATTTCGGCCAGGGCCTGCTCCTTGACGGCCACGAAGTTGAGCATCAGCCCGGAGACGGCCGCGTCGAACTCGTGATCGTCCACCGGCCAAGCCTGGGCGTCGCCGATGCGAAAGCTGGCCCGCGGGTCGGTGACGTGCGCGCGCGCGTACGCGATATACCCGTCGGAGGGATCGATACCGACCACCGCGCGCGCCTGACCGGAACCGAGAATCGCCTCGCTCAGCGCGCCGGTGCCGCAACCGGTATCGAGCCAGCGCTGCTGCCGAGGCATCTCCAGCCAGCCGACGAACTCGCCGGCCACCAGCCGGCTCCAGCGGCCCACGTAGGGCTCGTAGGCGGCGCCGCTGGCCCAGACGTCCCTGCCCGCGGGCGTCATGCCGATCGACTCGTCAGAAATGGACGTGGGCGCCCAGGCCGATATAGTCGATCTTGTGCCGGTAGAACTGGCCGTTGGGCGAGTGGCCGCGGAAGTACTCCAAGAGGAGCCGGAAGTTCCGCGTCACCAGGAGGCCGTCGAACTGCACGCCGGCGCGCAGCGAGAGGTGGAGGTATCGTCGCCCGGCGCGGCGCCCCCCCGCGCGGGCAGGGCGGCTGCGCCGACGGCGAGGACCAGGACGGCGATGCCGATCTTCCCAAACGTCATGTCTGGATTCCTGTCTGCCTGGCTACTTCACCCCGTCCAGGAACGTCCGGAGCAGCCGGGTGAACTCGTCGGCGCGCTCGACGACGGAGCAGTGGGCGGCGTTGGGCAGGACGACCAGCTGGGAGTCGCGGATGCGCTCGTGGAGGACGCGGGCCATCGCCGGGGGCGTGCCGGGATCGCGCTCGCCGACGACGATGAGCGCGGGGCACGTGATGGCGCGGATCCGCTCGGTGAGATCCGCCCCGGCGATGGCCCGGATGGCCGCGGCGTAGCCCCGGGGGTCGGTGTTCAGGAGCATCTGGCGCATGCGGTCGACGACCGCCTTGTGGGACTCCCGGAATGGCGCGGTGAACCAGATCTCCATCGTGCGCTCGATGAGGGCGTCCGTCATGCCCTGCCGCTCGGCGGTGGCGATCCGCTCCTCCCACATCGGCTGGAGCCCGGGGCCGTACGAGCTCGTGGTATCGCACAGCACCAGGCTGCGGATCGTCGCGGGCGTGGTGAGCGCGGCCATCATGCCGATGAGACCGCCCATCGAGAGCCCGACGAAGTGGGTCCGGTCGATCCCGAGCGATCGAAGCAGGTCGCGGAGATCGTCCACCATCTGCTCGAGCGTGTAGGGGCCCGGCGGCACAGCGGAGGCGCCGTGGCCGCGCACGTCATAGCGCAGGACGCGGTACTGGCGGGTGAGGACCGCCGCCGGAGCGTCCCAGAGGTCGAGGGTGGCCCCCAGGGCGTGGCTCAGCGTGACGACCGGGGCGCCGGGCGGGCCGTCGAGGCGGTAGTGGGTCTTCATGGTTTCACCGGAGGATAGTTGCGATCGTAGGGCGGCGTCTTGAGGAACTCCTCGGCCTTGTACGTCCAGAACTGCGACACCATGGGGTAGGTGTGGATGACGGTGTTCTGCAGGCGGCCGCCGACCTTCTCGACCTTGAGGATGTAGACGTTCTCGGTGGGGTTGTTGTACTCGTCGAGCTTGATGGGCCCCCGCGGATCCTCGGTCTTCTCGATCGCCGCCCGGAGGGCGCCGAGGAACTTCTCGCGGTCCTCCACCTGGCCGTCCAGCGCGCGGGCGGCCTCGGTGATCCAGCGGCCGGCGCTGTACATGACGGCGGTGAAGTAGGCCGGCAACGGATTGCCCCTGGCGGCCGCCAGCTTCATGAATTCCCCGTTGGCCCTGGTCGAGAGCGACGGCGCCCAGATGAGCGCGCTGACCATCCCGATCGCCTCGTCGCCCATCGACTTGAGGGCCGACTGGTCGGTGAACACGCCGCTGCCGATCAGCGGTAGCCGATCCTTGAGCTCCGCCTCCTGGTACTGCTTGGCGAAACGGACGGCCTGGGCGGCCACGAAGACCTGGACGACCGCGTCCACGTCCCGGCGGATCTGGGCCAGGTAAGGCGCGAAGTCCAGGGCGTTGAGCGGCACCCAGGTCTTCTGCACGACCAGGCCGCCGTGGTCCTCGAAGACGCGCTGGAAGCCGCCGATGCCCTCGTGACCGAAGGCGTTGTCCATGGCGATGGCGGCCACGCGCTTGTACCGGAGCGTCTTGGCCGCGTAGTCGCCGAGCGCGTGCATGGGCTGGCTCGCGCTGAAGTTCGAGCGCATGATCCACTTGGTGCGCCGGCGCTTGGTCAGGTCGTCGGGTGTGGTGAGGAACAGCGTGGGGATCTGGTCCCGCTCGATCGGTGGTACCAGCGCGTAGCCGATGTTGGACAGCAGCACGCCAGCCAGCACGTTGATCCGGTCCTGCTGGGCGAGCTTGCGGTACTTCGCCTGGGCCGTCGCCGGATTGCCTTCGGTGTCCTCCTCCAGCAGCTCGATCTTCCGGCCGGCTGCCTGGTAGCCGGCCTGCTCGAAGCCCATCTTGAGGCCCTCCAGCATGTCCTTGCCGGCCTGGGCGAAGATGCCCGTGAGCGGCCCCAGGTAGCCCACACGGATCGGTTCGGCCGCGACGGCGCGCATCGGTGTCGCCAGCGCCAGCGACACGAGCGCGATCGAGATCGCGATGAAGCGCATTGTCGCACCTCCGGACGGGATTGGACGGCGGCGGCGCGGAGCCTAGCACGCGCGCGGAGGCCCCGCAAGGATACGCGGGGTGTGGTATCAAGTGGGGCGCGCCGGCTCCCGACGGGGCCGGGCGGGGAGGCGAGCATGGCGCAGCGGATCCGGGGCATCACCGACGCGGAAGCGACGGGCCCGGTGGCGGAGGTGTTCGCGGCGTCCACCGAGATGCTGGGGCGGGTGGCGAACCTCTTGCGGATCGTGGCCCATAGCCCGGGCCTCGCCAAGTGGTTCCTGCCGCTGGTGGCGGCCATCCGCCAGCCCCGGGCCGGTGCGGTGTCGTCGCCGCGGCTCCGGAACCTCGCGGTGCTGAAGACCTCGACCGTCAACGGCTGCGGCTACTGAACGGAGCACAACCGGGTGCTTGGTCAAGCCCTGGGACTGACCGACGCCGAGTTCGCCGTCCTGCAAGGCGACTATGCCGCCAGCGCGCTCTTCGACGCGCGCGAGCGCGCCGTGCTCCGCTGGGCGGAGGCCATGACCCTCAACACCGCCAAGAACGACGACGGGGCCTGGGCGGAGATGCGCCGACACTTCACCGACGCGGAGATCGTGGAGATCTCGATGGCCGCGGCGCTCTTCAACATGATCAACCGGCTCAACGACTCGTTCCGCACCGAGCTCGAGCCGGACGAGGTGAACCGCCGTCAACTCCGGGCGGTCGGCGTGACGGCGCGCGCGCTGGACGAGTATGCTTGCCGCGTATGCGGCGGGGCGCGCGCCGCCGCCGGGGAGGGACGCTGATGGTGACCGGCCGAGTCCTGTCCGCGAGCGCTGTGGTCGCCGTCCTGACGATGGCCGGACCGGCGTCGGCGCAGCCGCCGGCCCAGATGACGGCCGCGGTGGGCGGCAACATGAACCACGTCCCCAGTTTCGTGGGCGTGGAGAAGGGCATCTTCCTCAAGCACGGCCTCGACCTGAAGCTGAAGGTCTTGAACACCGGCCAGGAGATGGCCAAGGCGCTGCAGGCCGGGGAGGCCCAGATCATCGGCTCCGCCTACTCCAACTTCCCCGTGGCCGTGGAGCGCGGGATGGGTGCCAGGGGCGTGGTGGGGCTGATGGGCGACCGCACCAGCCGGTACTCCGACGACCCCATCAGCATCTGGACGCGAAAGGGCACGGGCATCACCAAGGTCGAGGATCTGGCCGGCCGCAAGATCGGCACGCCGGTCGGCGGCACCGCCGACGAGTACCTCGGGGTGGTCCTCAAGCGCAAAGGGCTCTCCCGCGAGAAGGTGAACCTCCTCAACGTCCCGCCCGGCAACCTCGTGTCGGCGCTGCAGGGCGGCGGCGTGGACGCGGTCGCCTGCTGGGAGCCGTTCGGATCGCTCGTCCAGGCGCGGGTCCCCGAGGCCGTGCTGGTGTCGCGCGGCGGGGGGCACATCGGCTACTACATCAACATGGCCGTCCGCAACGACGTCATCGACAAGAGCCCCGAGCTGGTGGAACGCTACGTCGTCGCCCTGGCCGAAGCGGCCCAGTACACGCGGCAGCATCTCGACGACGCGGCGGAGATCGCCACCCGCTGGGTCACGGGCCTGGACGGAGCCGTCGCCAAGCAGGCCATCCGCCACATGACCTTCGATCCCCGCATCACGCAGCACACGGTGGCGGCCTGGGAGGAGAACGTCGGGATCCTGCTCGAGCAAAAGAAGCTCCGCGCGGCGCTCCCCTGGCAACAGGGGATCGAGCTGCGCTTCATCGAGAAGGTGATGAAGTCGCATCCCCAGCTCTTCTCGGACCTCAAGCCGGTGCCTTGAGCCGCGCAGGCGGCGAGACGGCGTGCCTCCGAAGATCACGGTCCGGGGCGTGGGGCACGAGTACGTCAACCCTTTCACGCGCGAGCGGGTGGTCGCGCTCGACGGGCTCGACCTGGAGGTGCAGGAGGGCGAGTTCCTCACCGTGGTCGGTCCGAGCGGGTGCGGCAAGACGACGCTTCTCAACATCCTGGCCGGGCTGATTCCGCCCACGCGGGGCCAGATCCTGCTCGACGCCCGACCGGTGACGGGGCCCGGCCGTGACCGCGGCGTCGTGTTCCAGGAGTTCGCCATCCTGCCCTGGCGGACGGTGGAGCGGAACATCGCCCACGGCCTCGAGATCCAGGGCGTTCCCCGGGCCGAGCGCGCCGCCACCGTGCGGCGCTTCGTGACCCTCATCGGGCTGGCCGGCTTCGAGCAGAAGTATCCCCACGAGCTGTCCGGGGGGATGAAGCAGCGCGTGGCCGTGGCCCGGACGCTGGCCGCCAACCCCGAGGTGATGCTGATGGACGAGCCCTTCGCCGCGGTGGACGCCCAGACCCGCATCACGCTCCAGGAGGAGCTGAACGCG
>MNEF01000109.1 GCA_001917535.1 Candidatus Rokubacteria bacterium 13_1_40CM_69_27 | reverse complement strand
CAATTTCCCGCTTGACGCCCCGGTCATTCGCGCTGTATCAGGGCCGGCGGGAGGAGATCACATGCCGGTGACGATCCCCGAGATCCAAGCGATGAAGACGCGCGGCGAGCCTATCGCCATGCTCACCGCCTACGACGCGACCACCGCCCGGCTCCTCGACGAGGTCGGCATCCCGATCCTGCTCGTCGGCGACTCCCTGGGGATGGTCGTCCTCGGCTACGCCGACACGACGGCGGTGACGATGGAGGACATGCTCCACCACACGAAGGCGGTGGTCCGCGGCCGCCGCCGGGCCCTGGTCGTGGCCGACATGCCGTTCCTGAGCTCCACGGTGAGCGCTGAGCGCGCGCTCGAGAACGCGGGCCGCTTCATCCAGGAGGCGGGCGCCCACGCGGTGAAGGTCGAGGGCGGAGAGACGATCGCGCCGACGATCCGGCGGCTTCTCGCCGCCGGCGTGCCGGTGATGGGACACGTCGGGCTCACACCCCAGCACGTGCTCGTCCAGGGCGGCTACCGCGTCCAGGGCCGGTCGGCGCCGGCCGCGGAACAGGTGCTGCGCGACGCGCTAGCAGTCGAGGCGGCCGGGGCGTTCTCGGTGGTGCTCGAGTGCATCCCGACCGAGCTGGCCGCCCTCATCACCGAGGCGCTCGAGATTCCCACCATCGGCATCGGGGCCGGCCCCCACTGCGACGGGCAGGTGCAGGTCATCCATGATCTGGTGGGGGCGATCCCCGATTTCACGCCCCGCCACGCCAAGCGCTACGTGGAGCTGGCGGCGATGGTCCGCGCCGCCGTCGATCGCTACGCCGAAGAGGTGCGCACGCGCCTCTTCCCCGAGCCGGCGCACGGCACTTCGATGGACGAGGCGATCGTGCAGACCCTCAGGGAGCGTCTGGGATCCCTGCGCGCGGGGTGATCATGGACGTTGTCGAGAGCCTGGAGGCCCTGCGGGCCTGGCGGGCTGGCGTCATCAGCCCCCTCGGCTTCGTGCCCACCATGGGCGCGCTGCACGAGGGTCACCTCTCGCTCGTCCGTCGGGCCCGCGGCGAGTGCGAGCGGGTGGTCGTCAGCATCTTCGTCAATCCGGCTCAGTTCGGCCCGGGCGAGGACCTCGAGCGCTACCCGCGGAACCTCTCTCGTGATCTCGCGCTGCTCGGCGGTGAAGGCGTCGACCTCGTCTTCACGCCGACGCCCGCCATGGTATACCCGGCCGGGTTCGCGACATGGGTGACGGTCGAGACGCTGACCGAGCGGTGGGAAGGCGCCGCGCGCCCAGGTCACTTCCGGGGCGTGGCCACCGTCGTCCTGAAGCTCCTGAACCTCGTGCAGGCCGACCGCGCCTACTTCGGCGAGAAGGACTACCAGCAGCTGCGGGTCATCGAGCGGATGGTTCGCGATCTGAACGTGCCGACCACGATCGTACCGTGTCCGACCGTGCGCGAGCCGGACGGGCTCGCGATGAGCTCTCGCAACGCGTACCTCGACGCCGCGCAGCGGCAGGCCGCCGCCGTGATCTGCCGGGCGCTCGGCGCCGCCCGGCAGGCCTGCGAGGGGGGCGAGCGGGACCCGAAAACCCTGGCCGCGGTCGTCGAGCGCATGCTGGCCGCCGAGCCGCTGGTCCGAATCGACTACGTGGCCGTGGTGGATCCGGTCTCGCTCGAGCCCCTCACCGCGATCGCGGAGCGGGGCGCCGTGTGCTGTGTGGCCGCGTGGGTCGGCGCGGTACGGCTGATCGACAACCTCCTGCTGGCGGCGCCGGCCGAGGATCGCGGATGATGGCGCGAACCAGCGGGGACGCGCTGGCCGACGGCGCGCTGCCCGGGGAGGCGATCACCCCAGGCGAGGCGCGCGCGGTCTTCACGGCGCCGGACGAGGTTGCTGCTGCCGCGCCAGCACCATGGCGACGGGCGGCACGGCGCCTACTCGCCGACGGGGAACATACCCCGGTAGGCGAACTTCTGCACGCGCTTGGCGTTGTCGACCTCGGTCGTATAGAGGTTGCCCTATGACGGCCGGGAAACCGCGTCGCATGGTATGCCTCCCTGTCGCGGGGGCTAGTATATACAGCCGGCAAGGCGGAAGATAACGGCATGAGCGGGAAGCTCGACCAGCGCGGGTTCGGCCTGATCGAGATCGTCCTCGTGCTCGTGATTCTGGCGGTGGCCGGCGCCCTGCTCTACCGCTACGTCGGCTCCACCGCCCGCACGGTCGAGAAGATCCAGGAGGAGCGCACCCTCGCGCACGCCCGGTTCGCCGCGGACCAGGCCACGCTCGGATCGATCCGGAGCGTCCTGCAGACGTACCAGGCCCAGCATGGCCAGTGGCCTGCCGACAAGCCCGCGGTCATCGGGCTCCTCCCCTCCCCGCCGCGCTTCCAGTGCGCCGGCAACGACTTCGAGTACGACCCGGCCATCGGGACGCTTCGGCTCCTGATCGCAGACGTCACGCGCTGCTGACCGCTGCCCGGCTCCGTCCGTTTCCCGCTTGACGCCCCGTCACTCGCGCGGTATCAGAGTCAGCGTGAGAACTGTCGCGGCCGAGAGCTCGCAATGACCGAGCGACCGAGCTGGGGGGCGCTGGCCGAGCGCGCGCTGGCCGGCGAGGCGATCACCCCCGACGAGGCCCGCGCGGTCCTGGCGGCGCCGGACGAGGAGCTGCTGCCGCTCGTCGCCGCGGTGGGCCGGGTGCGCCGGGCCCATTTCGGAACCGCCGTCAAGCTCAACTTCCTGCTGAACGTGAAGAGCGGGCTCTGCCCGGAAGACTGCCACTACTGCTCCCAGTCGTCGCTCTCGACGGCCGACATCGCGCGCTATCCGCTGCGGCCGGTCGGCGAGGTCACCGCCGCCGCCGGCCGCGCCGTCGACCTCAAGGCCGCGCGGTTCTGCATGGTGGCCAGCGGGCGGGGCCCCACCGATCGCGAAGTCGACCAGGTGTGCCAGGCGGTGGCGGCGGTCCGCGCCGCCCATCCCCGGCTCGAGGTCTGCGCGTGCCTCGGGCTCCTCAAGGGCGACCAGGCCGAGCGCCTGCGCGCGGCCGGCGTCTTCGCCTACAACCACAACCTGAACACCAGCGAGCGCTTCTACCCTGAGATCTGCGCCACCCACACCTACCGCGATCGGGTGGAGACGGTGGAGCGCGCGCGGGCCGCCGGACTCTCCCCCTGCTGCGGCGCGCTCTTCGGCATGGGGGAGGAGCTCGAGGACGTGATCGCGCTGGGCTACGCGCTGCGCGCCCTCCGCGTGGACTCGATCCCGGTCAACTTCCTGATCCCGATCCCGGGCACGCCGCTGGCGGGCCGGGCGCCGCTGGGCCCGCGCACCGCGCTCAAGATCCTGTGCCTGTTCCGGCTGCTCAACCCGGCCGCCGAGCTGCGGATCGCCGGCGGACGCGAAGTCCAGCTCCGGTGGCTCCAGCCACTCGGGCTCGAGGTCGCGAACTCGATCTTCGTCGGCGATTACCTGACGACGACCGGCCAGCCACCCCCGGCGGATTTCGCCATGATCCGCGATCTCGGCCTCAGCATCCTCGGCCACGAGGGCGCGGCCCCCGACGAGGCGCCGACGGCGTGGGGGGAAATTGGCGATGCCGGCCGCCTGACGCGCCGGCCGAACGCCTGACGGGAGTCATACCGCCAGGTACTTGCGCACAATCTCCTGATCAGCCCACAGGTCGTCCAGGCGGCCCGAGTACCGGATCGTCCCCTTTTCGATGATGTAGCCACGGTCGGCGACCCGTCGGGCGAATTTGAGGTTCTGGTCGGCGAGGAGGAGCGTGACGCCTTCCTGACGGATCTGTCGGATGGCCTCAACGAGCGTGTGGACCATCAGCGGGCTCAGGCCCTCGGAGGGCTCGTCAAGGATCAGGAGGGTCGGATTGCCCATGAGGGCCCGGCCGATCGCCAACATTTTTTGCTCGCCTCCCGAGAGACCGATCCCTCGGTTGCCGCGAAGTCCTGGCAAGAGGGGAAAGAGCTGATAGACCCGCTCCACCGTCCATCGCCCCTCCCGGCCGGTCACCCGGCGGACGATCTCAAGATTTTCCTCCACCGTAAGGTCCGGAAAGATCCGTCGGTCGTCGGGGGCGTAACCGACGCCGAGCCGGGCGATTTCAAAGGGTTGGCGGCCCGTGATCTCCTTTCCCTTGAAGATGACCCGTCCGGCGCGCGGCGGGGTGAGCCCCATGATGCTCCGGAGCGTCGTGGTCTTTCCGGCACCATTCCGCCCGAGCAGGCAGACGACTTCGCCGGTCGTGACGTCCAGGGAAATGCCCTGGATGACGAGACTCTGACCGTAGGCGGTGACCAGATCGCGAACCTCGAGCATCACGCGAGCGCGTCCTCCCCGAGATAGACCTCGCGCACCTCCCGGTTTTCTCGGATGAGGGATGGCGGCCCCTCGGCCAGCACCCGGCCCCGGTTCATCACCACGATCCAGTCCGAGAGGGAGAAGACCACATCCATATCGTGTTCCACGATGGCAAAGGTGGTCCGTCGCTCCACGGAAAGCCTGCGGATCAGGTCGAGCACCGTGGTTCGCTCGACGGGCGTCAAGCCCGCCGACGGTTCGTCGAGGAAACAGAGGGCCGGCGCCGGCGCGATGGCCATCCCCAGCTCCAGGAGCCGCTGGTCGCCGTGCGAGATGGCGCCAGCCGGGTGAGCCCGCGCGTGCCCGAGGCCGATCTCCGCGAGGATCTGCTCGGCCTCCGCCCGTGCCTCCGCCTCGCGTTCCAGGCGCGAGAACGGATCGACGGTCCGCCCGAGCCGCGAGAGCACCGGCACCAGGACGTTCTCAAGCACGGAGAGTCGGCCAAAGATGTTCATCAGCTGGAACGAGCGCGACAGTCCCTTCCGGACGCGGTGATGGGTGGCCAGGCGCGTGATCTCCTCGCCTTTGAAATAGATTCGCCCGGAATCGGGGCGCAGCGCGCCCGTGACCAGGTTGATCAGGGTGGTCTTACCCGCGCCATTTGGCCCGATGATCGCCGTGAGTCGCGCCGGGACCAGCGTCAGCTCGACGCCGTCCACGGCGGCCAGCTCGCCAAACCGCTTCCGCAGACCCGCGACCTGCAAGAGCGCGCTCGCTGTCACGCCTTCACCGATCCGACGCGGCCTCGGCCCGGGCTGCGCGTCGCGCAAACATGCTGACCACGCCCCCGCGGAACCCCATGACCAGGGCGACCACGATGACGCCGAGCCAGATGAGCCAGTATTCGGTGAAGCGGACGATGACGTCCTTGATCATGAAAAAGAGGAAGGCGCCGACGATGGGGCCTCCGAAGACGTGGATTCCGCCGAGGAGCGTGGCCAGGACCGGCTCGGCCGAGGTGCTCCAGTGGGCGATCGGCGGAGTGACGGTGTTCTCGAGCGGGGGGAGCAGCGCGCCGGCCAGCCCGGCATAGAGTCCCGCGATGGTGAAGGCGACCAGGCGGTACGTCCTCACCGCGATCCCCGCGAATTCCGCCCGGCTCTCGCTGTCCCGAATCGCCTGCAGGGCCAGCCCCAGGGGCGAGTTCACCAGTCGGTACATGAGCCAGATGGCCAGGAGCGAGACGACCAGAACGACGTAGTAGTAGCGTTCCATGCTGGCGACGCTGAGCGCTGGCAGGCCAGGAATCGCGAGCGGCGCCCGCGGGATGCCGACGAGCCCGTCGTCACCCCCCGTGAAGTCGCGCCACTTCCACGCGATGGAGTAGATCATCATGCCGAAGGCGAGCGTGAGCATGGAGAAGTAGATCCGGGTGTGCCGGACCGAGAGAAAGCCCAGGAGGAGCGCCGCCGCCGCCGCGATCACCACGCCGCCGAGCAGGCCGAGGAAGAGGTTCGGCACGGCCAGGAGGATCTTGGCGCAGGCGTAGGCGCCGACGGCAAAAAATCCGGCCTGGCCGAACGAGAGCAACCCGGTGTAGCCGAAGAGGAGATTGAATCCGAGGGAGAAGACCGACAGGATCAGGATCTGGATCACGAGGTACAAGGAATAGCGACCGGCCAGCGACGGGAGCACGACCAGGATAAGCACCACCACGCCTCCGAACGCGATGAGACGGTGAGGGGGTCGGTCGGTCACCGCCGTCCTCAACGGGCAAAGAGGCCTTGCGGCCGGACCAGCAGGACCACCACCATGATCACGAAGATGAAGAACAGCTCGAACACCGGGAAGAAGAGGGTCCCGTAGGCGCTCAGGATTCCCACCATCAGCGAGCTGACGAAGGCGCCCTTGAGATTCCCGAGCCCGCCGATGACCGTGATGATGAAGGCCTGGATGATCATGGCCGCGCCGATCCCCGGTGAGGCGACCCGGACCGGCGTCCCCATGGCGCCCCCCAGCGCCGCCAGCATCGACCCGAACATGAACACGCCGGAGAACACGCGGGGGACGTTGACGCCGATCGCGTTCGCCATCTCGCGGTCGGAGGCGGTGGCCCGCACGATGCGCCCCCACCAGCTCTTCTCGAAGAGCGCCCACAGGAGAACGGCGACGAGCAGCCCCACCGCGATGACGAAGGCGTTGTAGACCGGAAACGGCCGGCCGAACGCGCGCCAGGCACCGTCGAGAAAGGCGGGAATCGGTGGGATCTTGAAGACACCTCCCCAGATGATCTTCACGGCGTCGTCGAGGATCAGGATGAAGCCGAAGGTGAGGAGGAGCTGGTACGCCTCATCGATGGAATAGATCCGGCGCAGGAAGAACCGCTCCATCACGAGGCCGAGCAGGCCGACTCCGAGGAGGCTCAGGAGGATGGCCAGCCAGAACGGGAGCCCGAGCTGGCCGTAGAAGGTGAAGGCCAGGTACGCCCCCATCATGAAGAGGCTCCCGTGGGCGAAGTTCACGATCCGCAGCACGCCGAAGATGATCGTCAAGCCGGCAGAGATGAGCCAGAGATACATGGCCAGCGAGAGGCCGATCAGGCCCTGGAAGGCGATGGTGTCCATGACGATCCTCGGAGGGGGGCTTCGCCCCCCTTCCGAAGCCGTTACTTCGTGACCGCGACGGGCGTGAACGGCGGATAGCGGTAGTAGTCCTTGGCCGCGAAGACCTTCAGATCACCGAGGACCGGGATGGGGAAGTTCGGATCCACCATGACGCGGCCGGCGGGGACGTTGTAGACGAACTGGTGGTCCTCGGCCCGGAAGACGCGCAGGCCCCCGGGATTCCTGATCTGCATTCCCTTCAGCGCCTCGATGACTTTCGGCGTCTCCACGCTCCGGGACTTTTCAACCGCGGCCTTCATGATGAAAAGCGCAGAGTACGTGGTCTCCGCCGAGTAGTTGGGGAACCTGGCCCAGCGCTTCCGGAACCGCTCGATGAAGGCCTTGTTCTCCGGGGTGTCGGGCCAGTTGTGGATATAACGCGCCGTGGCCCACAGCTTGCCCTTGAACCTGTCGCGCTGGACTTCCGCGGCGATCCCCTCGAGGACGTCCACCGAGCCTCCCATCGCCTGCCACCAGGCCTGAATCTGGTCGAACACGCCCTGGATCAACGCCTGCCGGAGGAGCATCACGGCCTCGCCCGCCCACGGGGTTGAAAAGATCGCGTCAGGCTTCTGGGCCATCACGGCCGAGACGTGGGGGGAGAAATCCAGCGTCAAGAACGGCGCCCACGCGGCGGCCACGAACTCCACGTCCGGCCGATACTTCTTCAGCGTGTCCTTGAAGAGGCTCCACGACGCATAGCCGTACTCGTAGTCGGCGCCGATGGTCGCCCACCGCTTGATCTCGGGCCGGTCCTTGAAGATGAGCGCGGCCACGATGGCGTCCTGGTAGACGGGGACGCTCACCCGGACGATCTCCTGGATTCCCTTCCCCGCCACCAACTCCTCGGTCAGCCGATGGGTCGCCGCATGGGTGAAGAAGTGGATGCGCCGGAGCTCGGCGAGCACGGGCCCCAGGGCCATGGCCACGCCACTCGAGTCGGTCCCGACCATGAAGTGGGCGCCCCACTCCGTGACGAGGTAGCGGGCGTTCTTCACGCCGGTGGCCGCCTTGTTCTCGTCGTCCATGAACTTCATCTCCAGCCTGCAGCCGAGGATGCCGCCGGCCGTGTTGATCTCCTCGATCGCCATCGTGGCGCCCATCTCGATCTGCCGCCCGTAGTCCGCGTGGGGTCCCGAGGCCGCCCCCTGCACGCCGATCTTAATGGCCGGCACGCCGAGCTGGCACTGCGCCCCGGCGGGGACCGCCGCGGCGACGACGAGAAGGAGGCTCACGACGAACAGAACGCTGGCGATCCCCAGGCTTCGTTTCATGGTAGTCCTCCTCGGGAACGTGTGGCGGGACGCGGGCACGCTACACCGCCGCCCGGAGCGCTGTCAACCGAGGTCCCCGCGCGCTGAATCCGTCACGACGAGGTGCGAAGCCTCTCGAAGTACGCCATCACCTCTTGCGCGGGGACGACGTCCGCATACTTCGAATCGAGGTCGAAGAGGTTGAGCCGGTGCGGTGTCGCGCCCCGATCGAAGACGCAGTCCTCGACGACCACCACCCGGTAGTTGTAGGAGAAGGCGTCCACGGCCGTCGCGCGGACGCAGCCGCTCGTCGTCGTGCCCGCGATGATGACGGTGTCGATCGAGCGCACGTTCAGATGGCTCACGAGCGCGGTGCCGAAGAAGGCGCTCGGCTTGTCCTTCCGCACCACCACCTCGTCGGGCAGGGGCGCGATCTCCTTGACGATCTCGGCGCCGATCCGCAGCGCGTCCACCGACGGCGTCATCGCCCGCGCGTTCTTCTGACCCCACGAGCCGACCCCGAGGGGATCGAGCCGGTACCCCTGCGTCGAGTAGAACACCGGCACGCCGTGCGCGCGCGCGTGCTCCAGCAACGCCGCGACTTTGGGGATGACCTCCCAAGCGATCTCGCCGCAGCTGTTCCGGAAGCGCTTGATCGACTCGAGGATCGGCTCGGGCCGGTCCCCGGTGAAGTTGTAGTTGACGTCGACGATGAGCAGGGCGGGCCGCTCACCCCAGGTGCCGCGCTTGCCGTAGCCGGCCGCCCGATAGACCGCCTTCTCGTGCTCGGGGATCAGGGACTCCCAGGGTCGCTCCATGATCCGACCTCCCTTTCCGTGCTGACGAGTATGGCGCCGGCATGTTCAGGCCCCGAACAGCTCCACGAAGCGCTTCTTGACCTCGTCCGTCCGCCGCTCGATCTCCTCGGGATCCACCACGAGCACCTTGAGGTCGGCGAGCTTGGGGCGGTCGGTCGGGTACGTCACCTCCGGATGAGCCACGTAGAGTCCCTCGCTGTCGGCGAGAAACTGCTGGATCTCGCGCGTGAAGATGAAGTCCGTGAACAGCCGGGCGGCGTGGGGATGGGGAGCGAAGCTGGTGATGGCCGTGGGCGAGAAGATCAGCGGCACCCCGTCGCGCGGATAGACGGCCGCTACCGGGCTCCCCTTCCGCCGTTCGGTGTAGAGGAAGCCGTAGTCGGCCGCGTTCGCTCCGGCCGCGCGCTCGCCCGAGACGACGGTCCGTCCCGGGTCGTGGATCGACTGCACGAGCATCGGGCGGTTCCGCGCGAGCTGCGCCCAGTAGTCCCAGCCGTAGAGGTTCACGAGCGCCAGGATGTGGGTGACGACCGAGCCGGCATAGCCCGGATGCGCGATGACGAGGCGGTCCTTCCACTTCGGATCGAGCAGGTCCTTCCAGACTTTCGGCGCGTCCGGGGCCGGGACGAGCTTCGTGTTGTAGGGGATGACGAGCGGGAAGGCCCGCCAGCCCCAGGCCATCTCCTCGGGATCCCGGAAGCCGGGCGGGAAGCGCTGGGAGCCGGCCGGCGCGTAGCGGGCGAGCAACCCCTTCCGCTTGAGGAAGACGTAGTGACCGGTATCCGACGTGTTGATAACGTCCGCGTTTTTGATGCCGGCCGCTAGCTCCTGCATCACACGCTGGAGGATCCGCTCGGAGCCCGAGCGGTGCACCTCGACGCGGAGCCCCGGGTACGTCTGCTCGAAGCGGGTGGCCACGCGCTGGGCGGAGTCGAGCGCCAGTGCCGTGTGCCAGACCACCCTGCCCTCGCGCTGCGCCTCCGCGAGCCGAGCGTCCTGGGCCGGGGTGGAGCCGGCGGCCAGGACCACGGCGAGGAGGACCAGCGCGGGGGCGATCTGGAGCACAGGTAGCGCTGTCTTTAGACGGGACGGTCGCCGCCGTCAAGTCCTTTTCGCCGGACCCAGACCTCGCCTCGCCGACAATGGCCATGGACGTACCTGCACGACCCACCTATAATCGCGCCCGCAAATGGACAGGCCCGATGGGCGGGCCTCCCGGACCCCCGGAAGGAGGACATTCATGAGCGCAAAACGGTGCCTACGGTTCGCGGCCTGGCTGCTCACGCTGGTGGCGGGCATCGGGATCGGGACGGCGATCGGCCAGCAGAGTCCCCCCCTCGACATGAAAGGTGTCGATATCAAGGTCATGAGTACGATAGAGCTGGCCCCGGACATGCCGGGCCATCAGTTGCGGATACGGACCATCACGTTCGAGCCCGGAGGCAAGGTCGGGGTCCACAGCCACAAGGATCGGCCGGCCTTCGCGTACATCCGGGAAGGGATGTTGACCGAGCTGCGGGATGGCGGCTACGTGAAGCAGTACAAGCCGGGCGACGTCCTCACCGAGTCGCGTGACGTCACCCACTCGGCGGAGAACCGCGGAAAGAGCAAGCTCGTCATCGTCGGCGTGGACGTCATCAAGAAGCCTTGACGAGACGACGCTCGCTGTTGCTGCTCGGCCTCGTCCTCGCGATCGTCGTGGGCGCGCTGGCCGCCGCCGGTGTCCCGGCCGGCGGCCAGACGCCGAAGCGCGGCGGGATCCTCAACGCCATGCTGGCCGAGGACCCGCCGGGGTTCTCGATCCACGAGTCGGCCACGATCTCCGGCGTCTGGCCGGTGATGCCGTGCTACTCGAACCTCGTCCTCTTCGACCCGCTCAAGCCCCAGGAGACGGCGGAGACGGTCGTGCCCGAGCTGGCGGAGCGCTGGTCGTGGCAGGACAGCTACCGCAACCTCGTCTTCTTCCTCAGAAAGAACGTGCGCTGGCACGACGGCCAGCCCTTCACCGCCGCGGACGTCAAGTACACGTTCGACGTCGTCCGGGAGGCCAGGGACGCGCCCGCCAAGCTCCGGCTGAGCCCTCGGAAGGAGTGGTACGCCAACATCGACGCGATCGAGACGCCCGATTCTCACACGGTGGTGTTCAGGCTCAAGCGGCCCCAGCCCTCGCTCCTCCTCATGCTCGCCTCCGGCTACTCGCCGGTCTACCCTGCCCACGTCCCGCTGGCCGAGCTGCGCCAGCGCTGCGTGGGCACAGGGCCCTTCAAGCTCAAGGAATACGTCCGCGGGCAGCTGGTCGAGATGGAGCGGAACCCCGACTATTTCGTTCCCAACCGGCCCTACCTCGACGGGATCCGCTATCCCGTGATCACCGAGCGCGGCACCCGTCTGGCCGCGCTCCAGGCCGGCCGCCTCGACACCTCCGTCCCCCTCGAGATGACGAAGCTCATGGCGGAGACGGTGAAGCAGAACGCGCCGTCGCTCGTGGTCAGCGTGATCGGGCAGAACGGCAGCGACAACGTCGTCATGAACCACAAGCGGCCGCCCTTCGACAACGTGACGGTGCGCCGCGCGATCAGCCTCGCCATGGATCGCCACGCCTACGTGCAGGCCGTCCGCCAGAACGGCGCCGTCGTCGGCGCGGCGCTGATGCCTCCGCCGTTCGGCTTCTGGGGCCTGCCCGACCAGCAGCTCCGCACGCTCCCGGGCTACCGCGGCTCGGCGCAGGACAAGGCGGAGGCCAAGCGCCTCCTGGCCCAGGCCGGCTACGGGCCGGCCCGGCCGCTCCGCGTGGAGCTGGTCACCCGCGCGTTCCCGATCTATGTGGACCTGGCGTCGTTCGTGGTCGATCAGCTTCGCCAGGTCGGCGTGGAGGCGATACTCAAAAGTGCGGCTCCGCGCGCAACTACACCGACTACTGCAGCGAGGAGATGGATCACCTGATCGACGCGCAGTCCGCCGAGCTGGACCGCGACCGCCGCCTCCAGCGCGTTTGGGAGATCCAGCGCAAGCTCGAGGCCGACGTGGCTCGGCCGATGCTGGGCTGGCGCAACGAGTACTTCACCCGCTGGCCGCACGTGCGCAACCTCCTCCCCCACAACTCCCTCTACAACTACGGACGCATGCAAGAGGTGTGGCTGGACAAGTAAGCGGACGGAAATGAACACTCAGGAACTTTGATGCTCACAAGCTGATTATCAGTGCTTTCGCGCAAGATGGGGCTCGCCACCAATAAGGGGCGAGGACCGACAGCAGACCTCGGCGGTAAGTAGGCTCTCCGGTTGACGTAGCACCTAGTCGCGCAGCGCGGCTACGTTTGGTCGACGCGCGAGATGAGCGCAGCGCGTCTTGACTCGTTCGGCGGTGGGTCCTATGGTCCGGCCACCCGCGGTCCTGCCATCAGTCCCGGGGAATACCGTCATCGCGCAGGGAGGTGATCTTTAGTCCGCCCAGTCAACCTCATGAAGTTCACATCGCGCCTTTCCCTCGATCGACTGAAGAGAACGTCCGCTTGAAAGAAGGAGACTTCGATGAAGCGCCCGATCCTCAGGGTTCTCTCGATGACCATGGTGCTCGGCCTGCTGCTCGTGGGCACCGGCCGCTTCGCGGCCGCTGACCACGAAGGGCACGCGCATCACGACATGAAACTCGTTGGCACCAACGACCTCCA
>MNEF01000039.1 GCA_001917535.1 Candidatus Rokubacteria bacterium 13_1_40CM_69_27 | reverse complement strand
TTGTGCGCCTGTCTCCTCATCGCCTCCGCCTTCGCGCTGGGGACGACGAAGATCGAGGACTCGGACGCCTGGACGCACCTCGCCTTGGGGCGCGAGATTGTCCGCCAGGGGACGCTCCCCCCCAGCGAACCATTCACGTTCCCGAGCGCCGGGATGCCGTTCTACAACCCGGAGTGGCTCTTCGACGTCGTGCTCTACCTCAGCTACGCGGCGGCTGGGTTCTCCGGCGTCATTCTCCTGAAGGCAGCCCTCGGCGCGCTCCTCTTCCTGATTCTGTGGAAGGATTCGGCGCTGCCCGGCGGCGAGCGATCCGACCGCATCACGGCGCTGATGATCAGGATGGCGGTGCTGCTCGGTTGCCTCCTGATGATCAGGCCCAGGCTCGTCGAGCGCCCGGACCTCGCCCTCATGGTCTTCCTCAGCTTCACGATCTACGCGCTGAACGCCTATCTCTGCCAGGGCAGCCGACACCTCTACTGGCTCCCCGCGCTCCAGGTGCTGTGGGCGAATATCCACCCCAGCATCCTCGTGGGCATAGTGCCCTTTGTCGCGTTCCTCGGTGGTGGCGGCGCGCTTCGGCTGCTTCGCCGTTGGCGCGGCGTGGACGTTGCGGGAACCCCCTCGGCGACTCAGCTCAAGACCGTGGCCGCGGTGCTCGCCGCCGTCCTCGGTGCGTCCGTGGTCAATCCCTACGGTCTCGAGGCCGTGACGCTGCCGTTTCGACTCGCCACGTCGACGTGGCACACGTATCACATCATCGAGCTCCAGCCTCCTCACCCCATTCACCAGCCCGGCCCCTTCATCGTGACGGCCCTGCTCGTGGCGACGCTCATCGCCATGGCCCACCGCATCCCTGTGCCGGCGGTGCTCCTCGTTGGGCCGTTCGTGGTTCTGGGCCTGTCCGCTCGGCGGTTCGGCTACCTCCTGGCCATCGTCGCCGCCCCCGTCCTCGTGAGGAGCCTGGTGGCGGCCCTTCACCGACTCGAGGAAACTGCCGGGCTTTGGGGTCAACGATCTCTTCTTGCCCGAGCAGGCCCTCCGCTACCTGGACCGCGTCGGGATCGAGGGCCGAGTCTTCAACACGTTTCACTGGGGTGGCTATCTCGAATGGAGAGACTCCCCCAAGAGGGTCCCGATCATCGACGGACGCGGGCACATCGAGCCAGGCGTGCTGTGGGACATCGAGTTCGCCCGCCAGAACGCCGCGCTGCTCGAGCAGCTTCAGGCCCGATACGGGTTCGATGTCGCGATCGTGGCCTACCCCGGGGGCGAAAGGGCGGAGCCCGATGCGTTCGTGCCACCCCGCTGGGCGCTCGTCTACTGGGACGACGTTGCGCTGGTCTATGTGCGGCGCACCCCGCCCCTGGCGACGATCATCGACCGCGACGGATACCGCTCCGTCGACCCGGCGAGGTGGGTCGACGGTCTCCTGCCGAAGCTCGCCGACGGGGCTGCCGCAGTCGAGACCGAGATCCGGCGCAACATCGGCCAGACCCGATCGAGCGCGGGCTATCTGCTCCTCGGCTTCGCCCGGTTGCACGCACACGCGTATGACGAGGCCATCGAGGCGTTCCAGCGCGTTCGGGGCTACAGCGCCATCGTCGATGCGGCGCAGGGCCTCGCCATGGCGCATTGGCAAAAGGGCGACGTCGCGGGAGCGGTCGACTACTACAAGCGGCTCGTCGAGGTTTACCCGACGCCGGTCATGCTCTATAACCTGGGGCTGGCCCTCACCCAAATCGGGAACGACCGCGAGGCCGTCGCCTGCCTCGAGCGCGCGCGTCAGAGCGACCCGAGGTTCGCTCCCGTTTACCCAGTGCTCATGAACGCCTATCGTCGTCTCGGCCAGGGCGATCGAGAACACGATCTCGCTCGCGCCCACTCCACCGCCCTCACGCTGGGGCAGGCGGAGGAGCACCTGCGGAAAGCCCGCCAGCTCAGCCGGGAGGGGAAACCGGGCGATGCGGTCGCCGAGGTGAACACTTCCCTGCGCCTGAACCCGCGCAATCCACAGGCCCTGAGCCACCTCGGCGATATCTACCTCCAGCAGGGACGGCTCGAGGAGGCCGTCGCTCAGCAGCAGGCGGCGCTCGAGCTGGACCCCGATCTGGCCAAGGCGCACTACGGTCTGGCCCGCGTCTATGAACTCCGCGGCGACCATCCGTCCGCCAGAAGGCACTTCGAGCGGTACCTGCGACTGGAGCCGGCGAGCTATCTGGCGTGGACTGTGCGCAGAGCCTTGAGCCAGCCTTCCCTGGCGGGTCTGGTGGGCTCGGACAGATGATCGCGGTAGCGCTTGTCATCGGTGCAGTGATCGGCAGCTTCCTCAACGTCGTCATCGTCCGGCTCCCGAAAGACGAGAGCCTCGTCTCGCGCCGCTCCAGCTGCCGCGCGTGCGGCACGATGATCCGGTGGTTCGACAACATCCCGATCCTGAGCTTCATCTGGCTCCGCGGCCGTTGCCGGCAGTGCGGGGCCTCGATCGCCTGGCGTTACCCCGTCGTCGAGGGCCTGACTGCCGTCCTGTTCCTGCTGGCGGCGTGGCGGATCGGCTGGCGTGCGGAGTTGGCCGGGGCTTGGATCCTCCTGGCGGCACTGGTGACCATCTCCTTCATCGACCTGGAGCACCAGATCATCCCGGACGCGATCACGCTCCCGGGCATCGTCGCGGGATTCGTGCTCTCTTTCATCAGCCCCTCCGTGACATGGCTCGACGCGCTGCTCGGAATTCTGGTGGGCGGCGGCATCCCGTTCCTCGTGATCGTCGTGAGTCCCGGAGGGATGGGCGGCGGAGACATGAAGCTGGGCGCGATGCTGGGAGCCTTCCTCGGGTACAAATTGGCACTGGTGGCTATTTTCTCCGGGGTCGTCCTCGGAGGCCTGGTCGCAGGAGTCCTTCTGGCAACGGGACTTAGAGGGCGCAGAGACCCCATCCCGTTTGGTCCGTTCCTTGCTGGAGGAGGAGTGGTCGCTCTGCTGTTCGGGGAGGGGTGTATTCGGTGGTATCTCGCGGCATTTACCGGCTGAACCGGAACGGCTTCACGGCAGCCGAGCTGCTGGTCGTCATCGCCATTGTGGCCGTCATGGCCGTGGTGTCGCTGCCGACTCTGATCGGCTACATGAGAGCTGCAGGCGCGAAAGCGACGGCCGAGGAGCTGGCCGCGGGAATCAACCGTGGCCGGCAACTGGCCATCTCGCAGAACCAGACGGTGTGCGTGGAGGTGGTCGGCAACCAGTACCGCTATCGCCTCAGCACCTGCGGCGGAGCGATCTGGTCGGGACCCGGCACCGACGCCAACGGCTTCTTGACGCTCGCCAACAATCTCACGCTGGCAACGAACGCGAACCCGGTGTTCAGTAATCTCGGCGCGGCGACGACCGCCGCCAACCTTACTGTCACCACGAACTATCCCAGCGGCAACATCACGCGGACCGTCGTCGTCTCCGCTTCGGGACGAGTGCAGATTCAGTGAGAGAGGGGTCCAGCACCATGCGCAGACTCCGGCAGATCACGCAGGACGCGAGCGGACTGACGGTGGCCGAGGTCATCGTCGCGGTCGGGATCATCATGATCGGGCTCGTCTCCCTCATCGCCGTTGCGCCCCTGGCGACGAGCCAGGTCGGCCAGTCGAAGCTCAAGACGACGGCCGTGTTCCTGGCCCAGCAGCGGCTCGAGCAGGTGAAGAACAGCCCGTGGGCCGCCCCGGCCACCGATTGCCTCGGGGTCTCGATCGGCAACGCGGCGCCCGTGACCGGGACCTGGGTGAACTGCCTGGGGGCCGCGCCCCCGGGTCTGGTGACCTTCCCCGACGACGCGTACAACACGATCACCTTCGTCAACAGCGCCAACGCGGTCGTCGCCAGCTACCCGCAACACCGCCGGGTCGTGCGAATTACTGGCTGCGACGTGGCGCCGGGGTGCGGGATCCCGGTCGATCCCAGCCTGGCCAGCCTTCGACAGGTCACCGTCACCGTGTTTTTCCTTCCGATGACGGGCGTCGGCACGGTCGGTGCGGCCGAGGACAGCGTGCAGCTCACCACGCTGGTGGCGCAGCGGCAATAGCGGAGGAACGCATGAGGACGATCTGGCGGTGTCGCAGGGGATTCACGCTCGCCGAGCTGCTGGTGGCGCTCGCCATCCTGGCGCTCGTGCTCGCCGGGGTCGTCGGGATTCAGCAGGGGGCGCTGCAGGCCTACGTGACCGGGTCGAACAGGGTGGAGACCCAGCAGAATGCGCGGGTCGCGCTCGAGCGCATGGCCCGCGACTTGCGCGAAGCGAAGGCCATCACCGCCGCCAGCACGACGACCATCACGTTCACCCCGCCGGACCCGGCGCCGCCGGGGGTGCCGCCCAGCCCTGATGTCACCTACGCCCTCAACGGGACGGATCTGCAGCGCACCGTCGCCGGGGGCGCGGCCCAGGTGCTCGTCGGCGGCGTGCAGACCCTGATCTTCGTCTACCGGGACGGGGGCGAAGCCACGCTCGCGGTCCCCGTCGGCGCCCTGAGCAACATCCGGCGGATCGACATCACGGTGCAGACCCGGACCGAAGAGACCGCACCGGCCGGCGGCGTCGCCGACGTGAGGACGCACATCGCCAGCTCGGTGCGGCTACGCAACTTCTAGAGGAGGCCGAATCATGCGTCCACCAACCGTGCTGATGGCTTTCCGCGACCAGCGGGGGATCGCACTACCGCTGGCCATGATGGTCCTGGTGCTGCTCACCTCGCTCGTCGCCGCCCTGGTCGCCATGAGCGCCACCGAGCCGCTGATCACCGCGAATCTCAAAGCGGGCGACGAGGCGCTGGGCCTCGCCGAGGCCGGTGTCGAGCGGAGCATCTGGGGCCTGAATAATGTCGGCGCTCCCCCGGCGGGAGCGTCGACGGACGTTCCCGCGCCCGCACCCTACGACGCGAGCCAGCTGCTGGCGCTCGGGCGGGGTGGCTACACGATGAGCCTCACCGCGCCTCCACTGCCGCCCGTCGGAACGTGGGCCTGCGCGACTGCGCCTCTCGGCTCCGATGACCGCTGTGTCGTGGCCACGGGCTATGTCGTGCGCCCCAGCGCGCCCGTGCCCGCCCTGCCGGGCGCCATTCCTCAGGGGGACCTGGCGGGTCGGCGGCTGCTCC
Organism: Candidatus Rokubacteria bacterium 13_1_40CM_69_27; assembly: GCA_001917535.1. Lineage (GTDB taxonomy): Bacteria > Methylomirabilota > Methylomirabilia > Rokubacteriales > CSP1-6 > MNEF01. The sequence continues at coordinate 39,156 of MNEF01000039.1, read as the reverse complement.
AGGTCGCCCTCACGAAGTTCAGGAACCTGGATCCCCCGGGCCCCCTGAACGTGGCCGGAAGCGTCCAGATGAAGGGGACCTCGGACGTGAATGGCGCCAGCCCGCAAAACTGCCCACCGGGAACCCTCAAGGCCGGCGTGACGGTCACAAACGGGAACACGATTACGACGCAGGGCAATGCCCAGATCCTCGGCTCGCCGGACCAGAGTTATGTCGATCCCTCCGAGTTCAACAAGTTTACGTTCACGAACAAGGAGATGGGTTGGCTCAAGCAGATGGCGCAGTCCGGCAACACGAACATGCACTACATCCAGCCCACGTCGAACTCCCAATTCACCCTGGACATGACCGACATGAACGGCCTCGTGTTCGTCGACACTGTCAAGGGGGCAGCCCTGCCCAATCCGCCGGCGCTGCCGAACGAGGGCGACCTGCCCAGCGTGAAGATCAGCGGGATGAACAATAGCGGCTGGCTCGTCGTCATGGGGAGCCTCACGATGGACGGTAACATCACATATCGTGGGCTCATTTACGCATTGAACGACATCTCGTACCGGGGCACCGGGAACGGGAGCATCTACGGGGCGGTGGTCTCGACGAACATCATCGATACGATCGCGACGGCCGTCGATACCGACACCCTCGGCAACGCCAACATCCAGTACGACTGCGCCGCCATCGCCAACGGCGGCGGGTACATCCCGCAGGGCTATTACGTCGCTCCCGGCTCCTGGCGCGAGGCCTCGAACTAGAGCGATGTCGCTGATCCGGGCCGCTCGCCGCGTGGCGTGGGCGCTCGGGCTCTCGACACTGCTCGTCGGTTGCCAGCAGCCCGCACCGTCAGCACCCGCCGTGACGCCGGCCGTCGACTACATGCCGCCGGCGCGGGCGGCGATGGCGCGCAGCGACTACACGGCCGCGCTGCCCTTGCTCCAGAAAGCAGTGGCGGCGAACGCGAACAACCTCGAAGCCCGATACCGCCTCGGGGTGACCGCCAGCTACCTCGACCTCCTCGATGAGGCGAAGGCTGCGTTCCAGTGGGTGGTGGCGCACGGCGCGCCGAGCTCCAGCGAGGTTCAGGTCGCGCGCGACTGGCTCGCCCGCGCCTCGGGGGCGGAGGCGCGGGCGACGACGCCCGCCAAGGCCGAGGAAGAGCTGCGGCCCGATCGCGCCAACATCTCCGGGAAGGTCCTGGGCGAGGCGGAGGGCGGCAGCGTGAAGCCGCTGGTTCGGCAGCAGATCTTACTGAGAGGCGCCCCCAACACGCCGGTCAAGGATGAGTGGCACCTCCTCCGCACGGAGCCGGACGGGGGCTACCGCTTCAGCAACGTCCCCCCCGGGGACTACATGATCACGGACAGGGTCGCCGGGCCGCCGGTCTGGCGTCTCAAGGTCACCCTGAAGGCGGGCGACAAGGCCGTGCTCGACCTGAATCCGCAGAACACCGCGAAAATACGCGACGATTTCCCTGGTTATCAGTAGGCTCCACGCTGCGGGCTTGCCCAGAGCCCGCCTCGCAGGCCGAGGTATGGCTGGCCAGGCGGCGTGACAGCGGCCACGTTGGGGCCGGCGAGTCCGCAGGCCCCAGGTGTAGTGCCCAGGAAAAGTTGGGTCCAGGGCCCGCAAGTACCTATACTAACTAAACAAATACACTAGGAAAGGCTCGCGAAACGAGATAATGTCATGTTGAATTTGCCATTTTTGCGACGGCGGCGTGAGACGTTCGGCCTAGACATCGGCTCGAGCGCGGTCAAGGTCGTCCAACTGCGCGAGGGCGGAGGCGGTCACCGTCTGGTCGCGCTCGGCATCGCGCCACTGCCACCCGACGTAATCTCCGAGGGCACGATCAAGGAGCCCGCCGTCGTCTCCGACGCGATCAACGAGGCGGTCAGCAAGGCCGGCGTCAAGTCGAAAGACGCGGCCATCGCGGTGTCGGGTCGTGAGCTCATCATCAAGAAGGTCCAGATCCCCGAGGTGCCGCCCAAAGAGCTGCACGACGCGGTACAGCTGGAAGCCGAGCACCACATCCCGTTCGCCATCGACGAGGTCTTCCTCGACTACCACGTCGTCGGCAAGCACGACGGCGCCATGGATCTGATCCTCGTCGCCGTCAAGAAGTCGAAGGTGACGGAGTACGTGGGGGTCGTCGAGGAGGCGGGGCTCAGTCCCGCCGTCGTCGACGTCGACGGCTTCGCACTGGGGAACCAGTTCGAGCTCAACCACCCAGACGAGCGCGGCGAAGCGGTGGCGCTGGTCGATATCGGCGCCTCGACGATGAAGACCAATGTGCTCCGGGGCGGCACCTCCATCTTCGCGCGGGACATCCCTTTCGGGGGCAACAACTACACGCAGGCGATCGCGCAGCATCTGCACATTGCCTTTGAGCAGGCCGAAGCGGCCAAGCTCGGCAAGGACGTGGGCATCGGCTGGGACGCGATCGTCCCGGCGCTCGAGTCCATCTCGCGCGAGCTGTCGCTCGAAGTCCAGCGGACCTTCGACTACTTCGCGTCCACCGCCGATTCCGAGCGGATCGCCAAGATCGTGCTGGCGGGCGGATGCGCCCAGCTGCCGGGGCTGGCCGACTACCTGTCGTCGACCTGGGGCATCCCCGTGGAGGTGGCCCGTCCGTTCCAGCGCATCGAGGTCCCCGGCGCCCACACCGAGACGGTCGCGGCCGCCGGGCCGGCGCTGGCGGTGGCGGTCGGCCTCGGACTCCGGCAGGCCGGAGACAAGGGCTCATGATCAAGATCAACCTTGCCCCCCTCGACAGGCGCCGCCGCCGGCGCGCCGGCTTCCAGCTCGCCGACTTCCAGTTCGCCCTCCCGAGCTTCAACCTCGGCGTGCTGTTCGCCGTCGTCTACATCGCCGTCGTCGTCATCATCGGCGGGTACTGGTGGTACCGCGCGAGCACGGCATCGCGGTTGGCCGCCCAGATAGAAACTGACCAGAGGGAGCTGGCATCGCTGAAGGCGACCATCGGCCAGGGCGCGAAAATCAAGGAGCAGTTGGCCGATCTGCAGAACAGGATCAAGGCGATCCAGGAGCTCACCAAGAACCAGGGGCGGCCGATCCAGCTCCTCGACGCCTTCCTGGACACGGTGCCGCCGGACCTCTGGATCACCAGCCTCGAGGAGAAAACCTCCATGCTGAGGGTCTCGGGGACCGCCTACTCGACGACCGCGGTCGCCGACTTCATGGCGAACCTGCGCCGCTCGGGCAAGTTCAAAGACGTGGACATCCTCGTCGCCAGACAGGATCTGGCGAAGAACCCGCGCCCGGTGACCTTCGAGGTCACCTGCCGCTTCGAGATCTAGCCTTGGCGCTGCCACCGCTCTTCGACCCGATCGTCAACGCCCCGAAATGGCAGAAGATGGTGTTGGGTCTGATGGGTGTCGTCGCCCTCGTCGTCGCCGCCTACTTCTTCCTGATCTCGCCGATCGAGGTACAGATCAGCGCGCTCACGGCCGAGCACGAGTCGCTCCAGCGTGAGCTCGTTGAAAGCCGACGGATCGTTGCCGACCTAGCGCGCTTCCGCCGCGAGATCGCCGAGCTGGAGAAGCATATCGAGGTCATCAAGGAAAAGCTGCCCAGCGAGAAGGAGATGCCGACCCTCTACCGCACGCTCTCCGACGCCGCCTACCAGGCGGGCCTCGGGGTGGCGCTCTTCCAGCCCCGGGAGCCCAAGGTGACCGACTACTTCAACGAGATCCCCATCACCTTGAATGCGGAGGGAGGCTACCATCAGCTCGGCGACTTCTATGAACGGGTCGCGGCCTTCCCGCGGGTCGTCAACGTCGTCGACTGGAGGCTGACCGGCCTCGGGAAGGGCAGGGCCACGGTCAAGGCGGATCTTACCCTCGCCACGTACGTGTACCGTCCCGTCGGGTCGCCTCCCGCGCCCAAACCGCCGGCGCCGGGAGCGCAGCCGGCGCCAGCGAGGCAGTGATGAGACAGACCCCACTCGTCGGGGCCGTCGGTCTCGCCTTCTTCCTATCGGCGTGCGGGGGCTCCCCGGCGCCCCCGGCGCCGGCCCCGCCCACGGCCGCCGCGCCGCAGCCCGCGCCCGCCGGACCGCAACCGGCCGCCTCGGTCACGGCGAAGGAGGCAACCTCTCCGCTTCCAACCCGGCCCGAAGCCCAGTACGACGCCAGGGGACGCCGTGATCCGTTCGACCCGCCGTCCGCGCGCGAGGGGTCCGCCGGGACCAGCGTGGCGTCGGCCAAGCTCACGGGCATCGTGCAGAGCGCGGGCAGCGTGCTCGCGCTGGTCGAGACCCCCGACGGCCTCGGCTACATCCTCAAACCGGGAGACGTGCTCGGGGACGGGCGCGTGATCGAGATCGGTCGCGACAACGTGGTGTTCAGTGTCGCCCCGAGATCCGGGTCAACTACCAGCCGCGTCGTCCTGCGGCTCGCGGGGGACTGATGACGTCACAACTGTGTAAGCGGATGGTGCGGGCGGCCCTGCTGCTCGCCTTTGCCGTCGTCCCCTGTGCCGCTGGGGCTCAGAACGAGACTCCTCCCGTGGCGTCGGCGACGCGGCTCAGCGACGTGACGGTCACCCAGCAGCAGAATGCGACCGTCGTGCATATCAAGATCTCCGGCGCGGCGAGGTACCGCGCCGAGCTCATCGAGTCGCCGAACCGGCTGGTCGTCGATCTCGAGGATACCGTGTACGGTTGGCGCCGGACCCCGCTCAGGGTCGGGACGGAGTCGGTGAAGCAGGTCCGCGGCAGTCAATACCGAACGGCCATTGCCCGCGTCGTCGTCGAGTTCACCCACAAGGTCGGTTACGCGATCCGCGAGGACGCAGACGGCCTCGCCATCATCGTCCCCACGGTGCAGGCCAGCGCCCGGCCGGAGAGCGCCGCGCCGGCGCCGGGAGCCGCCGACCCGGAACCGACTCCAGTCGCGCCGAAGGCCATGGCCGCCGCGGCGTCGCCGCCCTCGGGGGCGGTCCCCGCGCCGGGGGAGACGCCTCCGCCGCCTCCGACAGCGATGCCCGCTCGCCCGGCAGCGCCCGCGCCGACGATGCGTGAGCCGCGTGCTCCCGTGCGAGTCGCCCAGGCGCCGACGGCGCCCGCCCCCCAGCCGGCGCGCGCGAGCGGTCAGCGACTGATCTCCCTGGAGTTCAAGGACGCCGATGTCGTGAACCTGCTACGCATCCTGGCCGCCGAAGCCGGCCGCAACCTCGTCATCGGCGAGGACGTCAAGGGCAAGATGTCAATCTCGCTGCGCAACGTCCCCTGGGACCTGGCGCTCGAGATCATCCTCGAGTCGCGCGCGCTCGAGAAGGTCGAGAAAGATGGCGTCCTGCGCATCGTGACGAGGGACCAGCTCACCAAGGATCGCGAGTCGAAGGCGCGTGTCGAGGAGGCCCGGATCAAGGGCGAGGCCGAGGCCCGGGCCAAGCTCGCCGAGGCCCAGGTCAAGGAAGCCGAGGCGATCCAGAAGAAGCTCGCCGCCGAAGCGGCGAGGCTGGAGCAGGAGGCGCGCGGGCCGCTCCGCGAGGAGTCGATCCGCCTCTCCTACGCCGATCCCGAGGAGGTCGCCAAGACCCTCCAGGGCATCCTGGGAATCTCCGCAGAAGGCCAGAAGATCGAGGGCCCGGGAATTTACAGCGGGCCGATCGCGGAACCGCCCTTCTCGCAGCTCTTCGGCCCGCCCGGGGGGGCGCCGCCGCCATCGAGGACCCCGGTCTCCATTTCTCAGGATGTCCTGGCCAAGGGCCTGACCATCCGGGCCCACAAGCCGACCAATACCCTCTTCCTGCGCCTGTACGCAGCGGACCTGGAGCGGGTGAAGAAGCTCATCCGCGAGTCGCTCGACATCCCATTGCCGCAGGTGAAGATCGAGGCGCGGATGGAGATCCTGGACCGGAGCGCGCTCGAGCAGATCGGCATCCAGTGGGGCGGCGCGGCGGTGCAGCGTTCAGCCGGCACGCAGACCCTCGTCGGGCGAGGCTTCGCTGACTCAGCCGCGCCCGGCATTGGTGTTGTCGGACTAACCCCCCCGAATCCAGGCCTGTCGCTGAGCGGCGTGCTCCCCATCAGCGGGGTTACCGGGCTCCCGCTCGGGGGCAACGTGGTGAGCCTGCCGATCGCCGCGCTGCCCACCGCCAGCGGCATCCCCACGGCCGGCCTCGCCTTCGGCATCGTCGGCACCCGGTACAATGTAAACTTGGCCCTGCAGGCCCTGGCGCAGCAGAGCAAGACGCGCACGCTCTCACGTCCTGAAGTGGTGACGGTCGAGAACAATAAGGCCATCATGTCGCTCGGCGAGGAGATCCCCTACGCCACGATCAGCTCGGCGGGGACTCAGATCCAGTTCAAGGAAGCGCTCCTGAAGCTCGAGGTGACCCCGACGGTCATCAGGGAAGGCGACGTCACCAAGATCAAGCTGATCGTCGTCGTCGAGAACAACTCCCGCGGCGACACCGTGAACCTCGGCAGCGCCGGACAGCCCCCCGCGATCAACAAGCGCAAGGCGGAAACTCAGGTCCTCATCAAGGAGGGCGATCACCTCGTCATTGGCGGCGTCACCGCCGCGACCAACATAACCGCCATCCGCAAGGTGCCGATTTTCGCCGATATCCCGCTACTCGGCTGGCTCTTCAAGCAGAAGGAGGAGTCCGAGACTGGCCGAGAGCTGGTCGTCTTCGTGACGCCGACCGTCCTGCGGACGATCGACCGCGCCTCGGCCGCAGCGCCGGCGCCGGCCCCGAAGTAGCGACCCCGGGGCCCGGGCGGCGGCACCCGCCCGGGCCCGGCCCTGATCCCGGGCCCCGCGTGGTACCCTGAACGCCATGCCAGAGATCTTCCGTTTTCTCACGGCTGGTGAGTCGCACGGCCAGGCACTGACGGCCGTCATCGACGGCGTGCCGGCGGGCCTGGCCCTCGGCGAGGCCGACATCAATGTCGACCTCGCCCGACGCCAGCGGGGCTACGGGCGCGGCGGCCGCATGAAGATCGAGCGGGACCAGGTGCACATCGTCTCGGGTGTCCGCTGGGGGTTCACCCTCGGCAGCCCCATCACGCTCCAGATCGCGAACCGCGACTGGGAAAACTGGCAGGCCACGATGTCGGTGGCGCCCCCCGAGCCCGGCGCGCCCCAGAAGGAGGTGACGCGGCCGCGGCCCGGCCACGCCGACCTCGCCGGCGCGATGAAGTACGGCCACCGGGACATCCGGAACGTGCTGGAGCGCTCGAGCGCCCGCGAGACGACGGCGCGGGTGGCCGTGGCCGGAGTGGCCAAGCGCCTGCTCGCCGAGTTCGGCATCACGGTCCTCAGCCACGTCACGGAGATCGGCGGCGTGCGCATCCCTGAGACCCTGGACCTGCCGTGGGCGGAGGTGCAACGCCGCGCGGAGGCGTCCGAGGTGCGCTGCGCGGACCCTGAGACGGAGGCAGCCATCGTCGCCGCCATCGACGACGCCAAGGCCAAGGGCGACACGCTGGGCGGTGTCTTCGAGGTTGTCGCCCTGGGCTGCCCGGTGGGACTCGGCTCCTACGCGCAGTGGGACCGGCGGCTCGACGGGCGGCTCGCCCAGGCCTTCTGCTCGATCCAGGCGATCAAGGGCTCGGAACTGGGGCTCGGCTTCGAGGCAGCGCGCCGCCCCGGCTCCGCCGTGCACGACGAGATTCTCTTCGACCCGGCCGGGGGATTCCGACGTTCCTCCAACAACGCCGGCGGCCTGGAGGGCGGTGTCACCAACGGCCAGCCGGTCATCGCGCGGGCCGCCATGAAGCCACTCTCGACGCTGCGGACGCCGCTCAAGTCGGTCGATCTGGCGACCAAGCAAGCGGTGGAGGCGGTGGTGGAGCGCAGCGACGTGTGCGCGGTACCCGCCGCCGGTGTCGTCGGCGAGGCAATGATGGCGATCGTGCTCGCCAACGCCTTCCTCGAGAAGTTCGGCGGCGACAGCCTGGAGGAGATCCGCCGCAACTACGCCGCCTACCAGGAAGGACTCAAGAGCTGGTAGGGCGGGAATGACTCGATGGTGATCCCGGTCCGTCTGGGCCCCCATTCCTACGCCATCGTCGTCGAGCGGGGCGCCCTCGGCACCCTGGGCGCCCGACTCAGCGAGCTGGGGGTGGGCTCGCGGGCAGCCCTGGTCAGCGCCCCCGCCATCTTGCGGCTCTACGGCAAGACCGTCGTGGCCAGCCTGGACGGGGCCGGCATCAGCGTGGCTACGGTCGAGGTGCCCGATGGGGAGGCGGCCAAGACACTCCCCGTGGCGGAGCGCGCCTGGAACGCGCTGCTGGAGGCGGGGCTCGACCGCACCTCGACCGTGCTGGCGCTGGGGGGCGGCGCTGTCGGCGACCTTGCCGGCTTCGTCGCAGCCACCTACATGCGAGGAGTCAACCTGGTGCAGATCCCGACCACGATCCTGGCCCAGGTCGACGCGTCCATCGGGGGCAAGACGGCAATCAATCACCCGCAGGCCAAGAACCTCGTCGGCGCCTTCCACCAGCCGCGGCTGGTGCTCGTCGATCCGGCCACCGTCTCGACCCTGCCCGAGCGCGAGTTCCGGTCCGGGCTGGCCGAGATCGTCAAGCACGGCATCGTCTTGGACGCGCAGTACTTCGCCGACCTCGAGACCAGCGCGGCCGCGCTGCTGGCCCGTAACCTCGAGACGCTCGAGCGCATCGTCGGGGGATCGTGCCGCCTCAAGGCCGGGATCGTGGAGCGCGACGAGCGCGAGACCGAGCTGCGCCAGGTCCTCAACTACGGTCACACCATCGGCCACGCCCTGGAAGCCGCGACGGGCTACGCGCGCTGGACCCACGGCGAGGCGGTCGCCCTCGGCATCGTCGCTGAGGCGCGGCTGGCCGCGCGGCTCGGCCTGGCGGCGCCCCCGACCGTCGAGCGGCAGGAGCGCCTGCTGATGGCCCTCGGCCTGCCCATCCGGGCGGAGGCCATCGACGCGGATGCCGTCCTGGCCGCCATCGGGCACGACAAGAAAGCGCGCGACGGCCGCGTGCCCTTCGTCCTGGCGCCCGAGATCGGGCGCTTCAGCGTCGTCTACGACGTCGCCGTCAAGGATGTGCGGGCCGCGCTGGCGAGCCTCGAGGCTTGACCGCATTGACAACGCAAAGTGCGGCTCCGTATAACAGACTCACCATGCCGGTGGACGACGCCGCGACGGTCAATGCGATCCGCCGGCAGGAGGAGCGTCTGCAGCGCGACCCGGCATCGCTCGCCTTCGCGCAGTTGGCCGACCTCTATCGCAAGGCCGGGCGGACCCCGGAGGCGATCACGCTCTGCCGGAACGGGCTGGCGCGGTATCCGCACTACACGACGGCCCGGCTGATCCTCGCCAAAGCCCTGATGGCCGACGGCGAGCTGGACGAGGCCCTGGCCGAGCTCTCGACGATTCTCGAGGTCAGCCCGCGAGACCTCCAGTGCCACCAGCTGGCCGCGGAAATTCATCGTCACCGCGGGCGCATCGACGCCGCCGTCGAGCATCTGGAAGCCGCCGTCCGGCTCGACCCGGGCGATCGCGAGTCGCGAGCGCTACTGGGGGTGCTGCGCGCCAGCGCCGCGCCCGGCGGCGAGACCAGCGGGCTCGGCCGCGTGCTGAACGACGACACCTTCGTCACGGTGACGTTCGGCGCGCTCTGCCTCGACCAGGGGCTCGTCGAGGAGGCCGCCCAGGCGTTCGGCCGCATCCTCCGCAAGGATCCCGAAAACCCCGAGGCGCGCCAGCGGCTCGAGCAGGCGCTGCGGGCGCGCCTCCGACGGAAGGGCTAGGGCGCCATGCAGGTTTCGACCGCCGAGTTCAGAAAGGGGCTGCGGATCGTCTTCGACGGCGAGCCCTACGCCATCGTCGACTTCCAGCACGTCAAGCCGGGCAAGGGCGGGGCGTTCGTTCGCACCAAGCTCAAGCACATGAAGCGGGGGACGGTGATCGACAACACGTTCCGTGCCGGCGAGAAAGTCCAGCTGGTGGACTTCGACGAGAAGCGCATGCAGTTCCTCTACCGCGACGAGCGGTACCACTTCATGGACACGGACACCTACGAGCAGGTGTCGCTCTCCGCCGACGAGGTGGGCGACGCCCGCGACTATCTCAAGGAGAACATGGAAGTGGAGGTGCTCTTCATCGACGGCGCGCCGGCCACCATCGAGCTACCGAACTTCGTCGAGCTGGCCATCAGGAAGACCGACCCGGGCGTGCGCGGCGACACCGCGCAAGGAGGCAGCAAGCCGGCCACGCTGGAGACGGGGGCGGTCATCCAGGTGCCCCTGTTCCTCAACGAGGGCGACGTGGTGAAGGTCGACACGCGCACCGGCGATTACCTGGGCCGGGTCGCGGCGGCCCCGTGATGGCCAAGCGCGACAAGCCGAGCCGGAACCACCGCGCGGTCACCGAGCTGGCCCGTCAGCTCGGCGCGCTCCTGTCGGAGCTCGACCTCACCGAGATCGAGGCGAGCATCGGCGGGGTGCGCGTCCGCCTGCAGCGGGCCAGCGCGCCGGCGCCGGTCGCCGTCCAGCCCATCGTCGCGGCGGCCGCGGCCGTCCATCCGTCGCCGGTGGCCGAGGTGGCGCCGACGTCGATGATCACCATCGAGGCCCCGATGGTCGGCACCTTCTACCGGGCCTCGTCGCCGACCGCGGAGCCTTTCGCCCACGAGGGCGACGTCGTCAAGGAGGGCCAGGTCCTCTGCATCATCGAGGCGATGAAGCTCATGAACGAGATCGAGTCGAGAGCGAGCGGCCGGATCGCCAAGATCCTGGTGGAAAACGGCCAACCCGTGGAGTACGGGCAGCCGCTCTTCCTCATCGAGCCCGGGGGCTGAGTCCCCAACGTGCCACGCTCGCCGCGCGCGTTCGGGCTCGAGGTCACCGCCGTCGTGGCGGTCGCCGCGCTCCTCCTCAGCTGGTGGTACGGCGCCAGGCGCACGCCTCCGAGCGTCGAGACGTCCGGCCCGGATATCGCCGTCGTCACCTCGAGCGCGCTCCGCCAAGAAGCGATTCAGCTCTACGCGGCCGGGCAGTTTCCCCCGGCCTGCGAGCGCTTCAGCCGCGCCGCCGAGCACGACCCCGCGAGCGCCGCCTGGCGCCAGGACGTTGCCCGCTGCTTCGAAGGCTGGGGCTGGCAGACCCTCCGGGACGGGCGTCCGGGGGAGGCCCGACTGCTGTTCCGGCAGGGCCTCAAGGCCGCCCCCGATGATCCGGGCCTGCTGAGGGGGCTCGGCATCGCGGCGATCCACGACGGGCGACCCCAGGACGCGCTCGACCCACTCGAGCGGGTGGTGAGCGCCGACGCGGACCTGGAGGTCCGTCTGCTCCTGGCGCGGCTCTACGACCAGCGCGACGAGCCCGAGCGCGCCGTCGGGCACCTGCAGGCGGTGCTGGAGCGCGAGCCCGAGCACCCCGCGGCCCGGCGGCTGCTGGAGAAGGTGGAACGCGAGCGTCACGTCGAGGCGGGCTTCCGACGTCACACGACGGCGCACTTTATGTTGAAAGCCCGCGGACGCGACGGTGAGGCGATGCGCGCCGTGCTGGGGGCGCTGGAGCGGGCGTACGAACGGGTCGGCGACCAGCTCGGCTACCGTCCCGCCGAACGCCTCACCGTCGTGCTGTACGAAGACACTCAGTTCCGCAGCTTGACGCGCGTGCACGGGTGGGTCACGGGCCTCTTCGACGGCAAGATCCGGCTGCCGCTGGGGGCCACGCTGCCGCCCCAGGCCGCGCTCGAGCGCCTCGTCGTCCACGAGTACGCCCACGCCACCATCCACGAGCTGTCCCGCGGTCGGGCGCCGCGCTGGCTCCACGAGGGGCTGGCGCAGGCGCTGGAGGGTGCCCAGGCCGACCCGCAGCTCCGGGTCCCGGGGGCCCTGACCCTGGCCGGCCTGGAGGCGCTCGTCACCGACCCCGACGCCGTCCGCGCCCGCGCCGGCTATGACATCGCGCTGTGGGTGACGCAGGACCTCGAACAGCGCGGCGGCATATCCGCCCTGCGGGTGTTGCTCAAGCGCCTCGGCGCCGGCGACCCGCTGGGGGGCGCAATAGCGCGCGTCTACGGGGTGCCGCTCGCCGAGCTGGAGTCGCAGTGGCGCAACCTCCTCGGTAGCTGATCCGGGGCATGTTTCACAAGATCCTGATCGCCAACCGCGGCGAGATCGCGCTGAGGATCATCCGCACTTGCCGCGAGATGGGCATCCGCACGGTCGTCGCGCACTCCACGGCGGACGCGCAGTCGCTGCCGGTGCGGCTGGCCGATGAGTCGATCTGCATCGGCCCCAACGACGCCCGCGCCAGCTACCTGAACATCCCCTCCATCATCTCGGCGGCGGCCGTCACCGACAGTGAGGCCATCCACCCCGGGTACGGGTTCCTGGCCGAGAACCCGGCGTTCGCCGACATCTGCCGCGCGTGCGGCATCACCTTCATCGGCCCCGGGGCCGAAGCGATCCGGCTCATGGGCGACAAGGCGCAGGCCCGCCAGATCGCCAAGCAGGCGGGCGTGCCGGTGGTGCCGGGCAGCGAGCGGCCCCTCCAGGGCCCGGACGAGGCGCTGGAGGTCGCCGACCGCATCGGCTACCCGGTGATCTTCAAAGCGGCGGCGGGCGGGGGCGGGCGCGGCATGCGGATCGTGCGCGAGCGCGACACGGCCGCCCAGGCATTCGCCGCCTGCCAGTCGGAGGCGGCGGCGGCGTTCGGCTCCTCCGAGATCTACTGCGAGAAGTACATCGAGGAGGCCCGGCACGTCGAGGTCCAGGTCCTGGGCGACCAGCACGGCATCCGCGTGCACCTGGGGGAGCGCGACTGCACCGTCCAGCGGCGCCACCAGAAGCTCATCGAGGAATCGCCGGCGCCGCGGCTCAGCGGAGAGACCCGGGCAGAGCTCCACCGCGCGGCGCTGGTGGCAGCGGGGGCGGTGAACTACGTCAACGCCGGCACCGTCGAGTTCCTGGTGGATACCGACGGGCAGTTCTACTTCATCGAGATGAACACCCGCATCCAGGTCGAGCACCCGGTGACGGAGATGATCACGGGCATCGACCTCGTGCGCGAGCAGATCCGGATCGCCGCCGGCGAGCCCCTCGGCTACCGCCAGGAGGCGGTGCGCTTCGAGGGCCACGCGATCGAGTGCCGGATCAACGCCGAGGATCCGGACACGTTCGCGCCCAGCGCCGGCCGGATCACGACGTGGGTGCCGCCCGGCGGCTTCGGCGTCCGGGTGGACAGCCACCTGATGGTGCCGTACACCGTCCCGCCCTTCTACGACTCCCTCATCGCCAAGATCGTCGCGCACGGACGGGACCGGGCCGAGGGGATCGAGCGCCTGCGCCGCGCGCTCGTCGAGACCACGGTGGAGGGCGTGAAGACGTCGATCTCCTTCCAGCTCAAGGTGCTCTCCGATCCGGCGTTCCTGGAGGGTCGCTTCACCAGCGCCGACAGCCGCCGCCTCCACCCGTAGATGGATCCCACCCTCTACGTCATCCTCGACCGTGCCGCCGCGCGCGGGCGGGACCTGACCGATCTTCTCGAGTCAACGATCGCCGGCGGCTGCCACATGGTGCAGCTCCGCGAAAAGGAGTGGCCGTCCGGCCGCCTGTGGCCGCTCGCCGAGCGTCTGCGCGCTCGCTGTCGCGCCGCCGGCGTGACCTTCATCGTCAACGACCGGGTCGACCTGGCGCTCGCCCTCGACGCCGACGGCGTGCACCTGGGTCAGGACGACCTGCCGCCGAGGGTGGCCCGCCCGCTGCTGCGCCGGGGGATGATTCTCGGGCTCTCCACGCACAGCCTGGAGCAAGCGCGCGCCGGGCAGGCCGCCGGCGCCGATTACGTCGCGGTGGGCTCCATGTTCCCCACCGCCACGAAACCGGATTTCCGGCTCGTGGGGCCGGAGCTCATCCGGAAACTCCGCGGGGAGATCCGAGGTCCCCTGATAGGGATCGGAGGCATCACCCCTGATACGGTCGCCGACGTCATCCGGGCCGGCGCCGACGGCGTAGCCGTGATCTCGGCCGTGTGCGCCGCCGACGATCCCGCGGCCGCGACCCGGGGATTCCTCGACGCGATCCGCGAGGCCCGACGGGCGACAGTGGAGCGACGACCCGGTCCTTGACCTGAATTCCCACGCCGAGCGTCACCTCGCGGACCTCGTACCCCGCGCCTCCTTGGCACAGCAGCTCACCGACACGTTGCCGGAATTGGGCCCTCATAGGTCAAGCCACTGAAACCCGCGCTCACTCGCGTGCATCTCAAGTGTGAAAGAGGGAGGTGATGGCAATGAAGGCAATAAAGGCTTTTGTGGCCGCTCTGCTCGCGCTCGGCGTGCTGACGACCGCATCGGCGGCGCTGGCGGACAGGACGGGCGGCCGGGGCCAGGATGTCGAGGCTCCGCGGGGCCAGGACGTACAGGTGCCCTAACTGGGGGTGCTCATGGGCGGCGGGAGCGAACAGCTCCCCCGCCCTCCCGCTTCACACATCTCAATCCAGAAAACCCGGCCCTCGAGGTCAGCGGACGCGCCAATGGCGCTACCCTGCCACCAGCTGATCCGCGCCATCAACAGGTCTAGAGTGCGCAAGGCCACTGCGATCTCCGTTGTCAAATCGGACGTCTCTGTTTCAATCGAAATCGCCGCCGACGACTCGAGCGCCCCGTCGCGACGCCGTGACGGGGCCCCCCTCCTCGCTCATGGCCCGGTGCGCCCTATGGCCCGGCGCGCCTGAAGAAGACGCTCGAGCCGTCGGTGCCGTGCGGCTGGGTGAAGACCGCGAGCGCGTCTTGCCCGCTCGTGGCCAGGCCCACGTAGTCACCGAGGAAGAGCCCGCGCGCCACGGGCGCCTTGAGGATGTCGAATGAGGTGTCCGTGAGCCGCACCTCGTTCCCCCAGCTCGACCGACTGGCGCACGCCGCGTGACAGTGCACGGCGAAGTAGTCCGCCAGCTCGCCAGAGTTCCCGTCGTTGCGGAAGTCGTAGTAGGTCACGACGACGGTCCCGTCGTCGGTCACGGCCACGGACGGGAGAAAGGCCTGCCGTCGCAGCGGATTCGTCAGGCCCGTGGGGGTCAGGTTGACCTTGATCGGCGTGGACCACGTCAGGCCGCCGTCCGTGGACATGGAGAACGCGACCTCGTCGAACCGGAAGCCGCTGAAGCGGGAGTCCTGCCAGACGGCGTACAGGTTGCCGGTCGCCGGGTCCACGGCGACATCGAAGAGGAGCCCGCCGTCCCGGATGGCGCGGTTGTCGTCGGGCGTGACCGTTCCCAGGGGCAGCAGCTTGTTGGTCCGGATGGGTGGGCCCGCGGGCAGCCACGTCACGCCCTTGTCGAACGAGCGCTTGAGCGAGAGGTTGAACGGTCCGGGGCCCGCGCTGTTCCGGACGCCGAGGATTTCGTCGAAGAAGGCGACGAGCGTCGCGTTTGGCAGCACCAGGAGCTGGTTCCCGATCGTCTGGGAGATCGCGCCCGGATCGTAGAGCACGCGCGCCGGCTCCCACGTCGCTCCGCCGTCGGTGGTCCGGGAGAACATCGCCGCGCCCTTGAACGAGAGGTCGCCGGGGACACGCTCGGGGTTGATGATGTTCCCCGTCGAGCTCTTCAGCCGGTCCCACACCGCGTAGACGAGATGGGGGTCAGTCGGGTCCGCCGTGATCGACTGCTTGTCGTTCAGGAACCGCGGGTTCTCGTCTTCAATGATCGTGATGGGCGCGGTCCAGGTGAGCCCGCCGTTCGAGGACCGGCTCACCAGCAGCGCGTTCCGCCCGAAGCCGCCCGGCCGGTTCGCCGGCGGATCGATGTCGAGGGCCAGGCTGAGCTGATGGAGCGTGCCGTCGGGGGCGAAGGAGAGCCACGGGTCAGTGGCGCGCGGGAACCTCCCGCCGGAGCAGTGGGAGATCCCCGGGATCACCACCGACGTCCACGACGCGCCGCCGTCGCGGCTGACGCCGGCCACGAGGCCGCGAGACCCGCCGTCGGACCAGCGGTCCTGCTGCCAGAAGGCGACGATGTTCTTCGGGTTCGTCGGATTGACGTCGACCCACGGCTCCACCTCGGTGTTGAGGGAGACCTTCCGCTGCCCCGTCGGGTCGCGCGCGATCTGCCCGGCCACGTCGTCGGCCGTGCAGCTCGCGAACGGGCTCGGGCCCGAGACCTGGACCAGCGCCCCCGTCATGAAGGGGCCTGCCAAGATCCCCAGTGGGCCGAGCAGCATGAGCGTCGCCGCCACGAGGAAGACGACCAGAGCCCGATTGCGTCGGAATGCTCCACCGTGCATGACATGCCTCCTTTCGGTCGCCGCTCCGCGCCCGCCGATCGCGGCCACCGGCCTACAACGTCTAGGCCAAGACCGCCGGCATGTCAAATGGTCCGCTGCGTCGGTCGCGTCGCGGCCTGCGCGAGGTGAACGTCTACATTCACACATCTCGATTCGAACGCCCACGTCGAGCTTGTTCTGGCTCCGTCGACCTTTACACTTCAAGGAACGCGAGAGAGTTACATGAGCCCCAGGGCCCGGGCGAGTCGCTCGGACGTCAGGGGCAGCACGGACAGACGCGCGCCCGTGGCGTCCTCGATGGCGTTGGCGACCGCGGCGGCCGGGGGACCGATCGGCGGCTCCCCAATCCCGCGGGCCCCAAAGGGTCCGAGCCCTTCGCCAGACTCCACCACGATCGCGCGCACGTCGGGAACGTCGACGGCACTGGGTATCAGGTAGGACGCGAATGAGGTCGTCATGTTGATGCCCTTCTCCACGACGACGTCTTCCATCAATGCGTAGCCGAGGCCCTGGACCGCTCCTCCCTGGATCTGGCCTTCGACGGAGAGCGGGTTGATGGCACGTCCAACGTCGTGCACCGCCACGAGCTTGAGGACCTTGACCACCCCGGTTTCCGTGTCGACTTCGACCTCGGCGGCATGAGCGCCGTACGTATAGTCGGGGAAGACCTTGCCGGCGCCCTTTTCGAGATCCACCGGCTCGCCGGCCGGGGCGTGATAGACGCCAAGGTGACTCCGCGGGACACCCATCCGGGAGCAGGCGTGCAGGAGTTCCGGCAGCGGAAGGCTCCGCCCGTCGGCGGTTCGCACGGCGCTGTCGGCGAGCCCGACCGCGTCGCGATCAACGCCGAGGACGGCGGCGGCGGCCTTCAGGAGCTGCTCGCAGAGCTCCCGAGACGCCTTGAGGACGGCGTTACCCGACATGTAGAGCTGTCGGCTCGCCGTCGTCGTGCCGGCCAGCGGCGTCAGTGCGCTGTCGGCGATGTACACCGACACCTGCTCCAGTGGCACCCCGAGAACCTCCGCCGCGATTTGGCAGAGCGAGGAGGCCTGGCCACCGCCGACATCGGGCACGCCCGAGCGGACAACAAGGCTTCCGTCCATCTCGAAGCCGACCCAGGCGCTCGACCAGTCGTGGAGCCAGACGATGCGTCCGTAGGGCTGGAAGTTGCAGGCGAGTCCCCGACCGATCTTGACGTGGGGCGCCCGCGGTGGCGTCAGCTCTCCGAGGGCGGCCCAGGCGCGCTCGGCCAATTCCGGCAACGCCACGTGGGTGTCCACCACTTGCCCGACTGGCAGCGTGTCACCTCGGCTCAGGGCATTGATCTTACGCATCTCGACCGGTGAGAGACCGAGCGCCCGGGCGACCCGCTCCATCTGGGACTCGTAGCCGAAGACGACCTGCATGGCGCCGAAGCCCCGCATCGCGCTCGTGGGCACGTTGTTCGTGTAGGCGACACGCGCGTCGACCGACACCGCCGGCACGCGGTACGGGCCGGCGGCGGTGACCGTGGCATAGAGCAGCACGAGCGCGGAGAGGTACGCGTAGCCCCCGGCGTCCGCCAGGAGCTCGATCTCCTGGGCGACAATCTGGCCCGTTCGAAGCGCCCCGGTCCGATAGCGCAGACGGAACGGGTGGCGCTTGGCCCGTGCGAGCAGGGACTCCTGGCGGCTCCACACCATCTTCACCGGCCGGCCCGTCTTCCAGGCCAGGAGGCCGAGGTACACCTCCACCGTCACGTCTTCCTTGCCGCCGAACCCGCCGCCCAGGTACGTGCCGATGATGCGCACGCGATTCTGCGGGACGTTCAGCACTTCGGCCACGTCGCGAAAGTGCTCGATGACCTGGGTGGAGACGCGGATCGTGATGACGCCGTCCGAGTCGATCCAGGCCACGCCCGATTCGGGCTCGAGGTAGGCCGCGTCCACGAACTGGGTGCGGTAGTCGCCTTCGATGACGACGGCGGCCCGCGCGAAGGCGGCGGCCACGTCCCCGTGGCACACCCGCCAGTGCGCCAGCAAATTCCCCTCCTCGTGCACGCGCGGAGCCCCGGGCTCGAGCGCCTGGGCCGGATCGAAGACGCCGGGAAGGAGCTCGTACTCGACGGCGATGGCTTCGGCAGCTTCGCGGGCCTGCTCCTCGGTCTCGGCGGCGACGAGCGCGACCGGCTCGCCCTGGTGGCGAACCCGATCCTCCGCGAGCACATGAAGCTTCGCGCGAAGCGAGCCGACCGCCGTCGTCTGCCCCGGAACATCGGTCCAGAGCGTGTTCCGCGGCACATCTTTGGCGGTCATGATGGCGGCGACGCCTGGCATCGAGGCGGCGCGGGTCGCGTCGATGTTCTTGATCCGCGCCGAGGGATAGAGCGACCGAAGCACCACACCATGGAGCATCCCCGGCATCGCCCAATCGGCCGCGAACGCCGTCGCCGCCGTGACCTTGTCCCGGGCGTCGTGACGGATCACCCGCTGACCAACGAGTCGGAGATCGCGCTCGAGACCGACGGCGTCAGCCACGTCCGTTGAGCTCGCGCGCGTAGGCTTCGAGCGCATCGAGGATCTTCGCATACCCGGTGCAGCGGCAGAGGTTCCCCGCGAGTGCCTCCCGAATGGCCGCTCGGTCGGCGTTCGGGTGACGCTCGAGGAAGGCCAGGCCGGTCAGGAGCATGCCAGGGGTGCAGAAGCCGCACTGGACGGCGCCATGGCGGAGGAACGCCTGCTGCAAGGGGTGCAGTTCGCCGTCTCCCGCGAGGCCTCGGACGGTCATGATCCGCCGGCGACGAGCCGAAAGCCCCAGGATGAGGCAGCTCGAAACGGGGCGGCCGTCCAGCAGCACCGTGCAGGCGCCGCACACGCCCTCGCTGCAGCCCTCCTTGAGGTCGAAGATGCCGAGCGTGTCCCGCAGGACGTCGAGGAGCGTCTGGTTGGGCTGCACGTCGACGTCGCGCGTCCTGCCGTTGATCGAGAACGTGGCGATCATGCCGCCTCCAGGGCGCGGCTGACGGCCCGCGCCAAGGCCCGCCGCGCCAGCACCCCAGAGAGCAGCCTCCGGTAGGCCGCAGAAACGAAGGTGTCGGACTCCGGTTGCGCCGCGGCGCGCGCCGCCGCGGCCGCCTGCGCCACCCGCTCGACCGTCGGCTCGTGGCCGGAGAGGACCTCTTCGGCCTGTGACACCCGCACCGGCGTCGGCGCGGCTCCTGCGAAGGCGAGGCGAGCGTCGTCCACGCGGCCGCGGCGGTCGATCCTGACCAGCGCGGCCACGGCGACGATCGCGAAGTCACCCGCGCGCCGAGAGATCTCTTCGACCGCGTAGCCCATGGCCGGCGTCGCCGACACGTCGATCTCGGTCAGAAGCTCGTCCGCTTCGATCGTCGTCGAGAGATAGCCCGTGAAAAAGCTGCGAGCCGGCACCGTCCGCACACCACGAGTACTGGCGAGCGTGAAGCGGGCGTCGAGCGCCAGCATGACCATCGGTAGCTCCGCCGCGGGGTCGGCATGGACCAGGCTTCCGCCCAGCGTGCCGAGCGACCGCACGCGCACGTTGCCGATCAGCCGCGCGGCTTCGCTCAGCAGCGGGCAGTGGTGCCTGATGTCGGCCGACTCCTCAAGCGTCGCGTGGCGCGTGAGCGCGCCGAAACGCAGGCGGCCGTTCTCCAGGCGCATGCCCTCGAGCGGGAGCCCGTTGATGTCCACGACGTGGGCTGGCTGGGCGAGGCGATAGTTGAGGATCGGAAGGAGGCTCTGGCCGCCGGCCAGCACCTTCGCCTCGTCGCCATACCGGGCCAGGATCGCCAGGGTTTCGTCGAGGGACTCCGGAGCCAGGTACTCGAACGGATGCATCGGCTAGTGTTCCGTCTGCGAAGTCATGTCAACGATCGCCGCGCTCGCGCCGCTGCCAGCGGGGCCGACGGGCACGTGCGGCAGGGACCGCGGGACCACGCGGCACGCGTCCGCTGCCACGTTGCGGCTGGGCTCCACCTCGGGACGCGGGGTCCGTGGCCAGCGGGCGGGAACGGTCCCGCGACCCCTGCCGCACGCGCCCGTCGGCCCCGACGCCGTGTGCTGGCCGGCCCGTACCATCACTTCGAGGACGGCACACTAATGAATCTCGCAGAATAAGTTAGTGGATTTCACGGGTACGATGCCATGCTGATTCATGCCAACTCCGAGCCGCGGATCCCGTCGGGATTTTGCTGCGTTGGAAGCGCGCCGGCTCCAGGCCGCGCGGCTGTTCGCGCGGGGCGAATCGCAGGCCGCGGTGGCGCGGCAGTTGGGCGTGACGACTGCGGCCGCGAATCACTGGTATCAGACCTGGCGCGCCGAGGGGCGGAAGGGGCTGAAAGCGGCGGGCCGGGCGGGCCGCAAGCCGCGGCTCGGGCCGCGGGAGTTGCGAGGGATCGAACGCGCGCTGCGGGCCGGCCCCGAGGCGCATGGGTTCACGACGGCGTTGTGGACGTTGCCGCGCGTCGCGGCCCTGATCAAGCGCCGCACCGGCGTCGCACATCATCCCGGCCATGTCTGGCGGGTGCTGCGGGCCTTAGGCTGGTCGCTCCAACGCCCGGCCCGGCAGGCGCGCGAACGGGACGAGGCCGCGATCGCGCAGTGGAAGAGCCGGCGCTGGGCTGCCCTAAAAAAAACGCCCGACGGCAACACGCGTGGCTCCTCTTCGAGGACGAAAGCGGGGTCTCCCAGCAGCCCGTCGTCCGCCGCACCTGGGCCCCGCGCGGCGAGACGCCCATCCTGACGCCCACCGGCGGGAACTGGAAACGCCTCTCCATCGCGGGCGCCTTGGCGTTTCGCTGGGACGGCCGTCGCAGTCGCTTTTTCTTTCAGACGCACGCGGGCAGCTACACCGACGGCGTGCTCATCACGTTCGTGCAGGCGCTCCACCGGCATTTCCGAGGCGGTCGAGTCATCCTCATTTGGGATGGGCTGGGCGGGCATAAGAGCCGTCGCATGCTCGACTTCCTGCGACGACAACGACGGTGGCTCACCGTCGAGCGCCTGCCGGCCTATGCTCCGGACCTGAACCCCGTCGAACAAGTCTGGGGTACCGTTAAGACGTGCGAACTTGCCAACGTGTGCGCGCCCGATCTCACCACGCTCCGTACCCCGCTCCGTCGCGGCTTTGCCCGCATTCGCTGTCAACCCCGCTTGGCCTTCGCCTTCCTGCACCACGCTGGGTTGCGATTCTGACATGGCCTCTAATCTATTCTGCGAGATTCATTAGACGTCCCAGCCGCCGTCCACCGTGACCGACTGTCCGGTCATGTTTCGCGAATCGTCGGAGGCGAGAAAGCAGACGGCGTTGGCGACGTCCTGTGCTGTCGTGACACGGCGCAGCGCCATCTCGTTCACGTACTCCTGATGAACCTGCTCGGGAGTCCAGCCGCGCTGCTTCGCCTTCTCGCGGCAGAGCCTGTCCATCCGGTCACCGGCCACAATGCCCGGATGGACCGCGTTGACGTTGATGTTGTAGGGACCGACCTCGAGCGCCACGGTCCGCGTGAGGCCGCGAAGCGCCCACTTGGATGACGAGTAGGCGGCCCGGTACTTGTATCCGCGGAGCCCCGAGGTCCCGCTGATATTGATGACCTTCCCGTACCGCTGGGCGATCATCGTCGGCAGCACGTGCTTGATCGGCAGAAAGGTCCCGCGCAGGTTGACGGCCAGCACCGTGTCGAAGTCCTCGGCCTTGATCTCCCAGACCGGCGTCTCGATCGGTCCCGTGATCCCGGCCGCGTTCACGAGGATATCGATCCGGCCGCCGAAGGCGGCCAGCGTCGCGGCGACCAGCGCCGCCACCGAGGCTTCGTCGGTGACGTCGGTCGGCTGCACCCTGGCGCGCCGGCCGAGCGCCTCGATCTCGACGGCGAGCGTCTTGAGCGGCTCGACCTCGCGGGCGGCCAGCGTGAGATGCGCGCCCTCGCGCGCGAGCGTGAGGCAGATGTCGCGGCCCATCCCTTTCGCCGCGCCGGTGACGATCGCCATCCGACCCTCGAGCTTCCGGCTCATACGTAGCCTTCCCGAAGATCCCGGGCCCGGAGCTCGGCCGCCCGCGCGGCCGGCGCCCCGTAGCCGCCGCCGCCACACGTTTCGACCAGCACGAGATCGCCGCGCCGGAGGGCGAGGGTCTCCTTCCCGCCGACCACCCGCTCTCCCGTCTGCGAATAAATGGTGACGCGAAATGGCAGGGCGTCACCGCCCCCGTCGAGGCCCCAGGGCGGGATCAGGCGGCGCTCGAACATGGTGGTGAGCGTCACGTCCTCCCCCAGCACACGGTACGCCCGACGCAAGCCGAGCCCGCCGCGGTGGTGGCCATCGCCCGCCGAGCCCGGGCGGAGGGCGTGCTCCTCGATGATAAAGGGGTACTCGCTCTCGATGACCTCGGTCGGCGTGTTCATCACGTTCGACATGTGCACGCGTACCGCCGAGACGCCGTCCTTCGCGGCCGTCGCGCCCTCGCCGCCTCCGTGAACCTCGTAGAGGATCGCCCAGCGGCCATCCGCCAGCCGAGTGCCGAACAGGAGCAGACCCGAGGTCGTCGGCCCGCCGGCGGCGACCCGGTCGGGCAGGATCGACGCCAGCGCTTTGAAAATGGCGTCGACCACCCGCTGCGAGGTCTCGTGGTTCCCGCCGACCACGGGGCGGTCGGGATCGGGATCGAGCGCCGTGCGCGGCGGCACGACGACGCGGAGCGGACGGTAACAGCCGTCGTTCGGCGGCACGTCGGGAGCGATCAGCGCCTTCATGGCGTAGTAGACGGACGAGCAGGCGATGAACGGCGTCGTGTTGACCGGGCCGCGCGCCTGAGGGTCCGTGCCGGCGAAGTCGAACGTCGCCTCGTCGCCCGCGATGGTGATGCGCACCTTGATCCGGATCGGTCGCGCCTCCACGCCGTCGTCGTCGAGCCAGTCCTCGCCGTCATACGTGCCGTCCGGCAGCGCGCGAAGGGCATCACGCATCTGCATCTCCGACTCCGCCTGGAGCCGGTCGAAGCAGGCCGTGAGGATCTCAGCGCCATAGCGCGCGAACAGGTCGCCGAGCCGGCGGGCCGCCACATCGTTGGCGGCGAACTGCGCGAAGAGGTCACCCTCTCGCTCCTCACGGCCCCGGACGTTGGAGAGGACCACCTCGATCGCCTCTCGCTCGGGTCCGCTCGACGAAAAGAGGCGGATCGGCGCCAGCCGCAATCCCTCCTGGTAGCACTCGGTCGCCCAGGGGACGTAGCTGCCGGGCACGGTCCCACCGATGTCGGCCCAGTGGGCCAGGCTGATCGCGAACGCCACCAGCCGGCCCTCGGCGAAGATCGGGCGCACCGCCTTGACGTCAGGGAGATGGTTGCCTCCGATCTCCGGGAGGTTGAGGAACCAGACGTCGCCATCCCTGAACCGGTCGGCGGGCACCCGCTTGAGGAGCTCCTTCACCGTGAACCCCATGACGCCCATGTGGATCGGGATGTCGCGCCCCTGGGCGATGAGGCGGCCTTCGGCATCGGTGAGCGCTGAGGAAAGATCGCCCGCCTCCTTGAGCAATGGTGAGCGCGCCGAGCGCATCACGATCACGCTCATTTCCTCGGCGATGGCGTAGAGGGCGTTGCGCACGACCTCGAGCGTCACCGGGTGGACGGCCGCGGTGGTCATAGGACCTCCAGCCTCAGGTTGCCGAAGCGGTCGCCCTGACACCGCTGGCCGGGATAGACCACGATCGTGGACCAGTCGTCTTCGATGAGCGCCGGACCCGCGACGGAACGTCCTTCCCCGAAGGCGCTCCGCGGGTAGCGGGCGATCCTCAGCTGGCCGGTCTCGCGGAAGTAGGCGGACTGCTCGCCGACCGGAGCGAGCGAGCCTGCGGGCTCGATGACCGGCGGGTCAGCGGCGAGCGTCCGGGCGCGAGCGGTCACTCGGAGGGTGACACACTCGACGCGCTCCCCCGTCACGTAGCCGTAGAGCTGGCGATGGCGGGCCTCGAAGGTTCGGCGCAGCGCTGCGGCGTCCTCCGTGTGGCGCACGTCGATCTCGTAGTTCTGGCCGGCGTAGCGGAGGTCGGCGCTCCGCTGAAGCGTGATCTGGTCCTCTTCCACGCCGTCACTGAGAAGCGGCTTCACGCATTGAGCCTCGAGGTCGCGAAAGGCCTCTTCGGCCCGCTTGGCCTCCCAGCTCTCGAGCCGGCCCCGCAGAGTCATCACCGCGTCGTAACGAAGTGGCGAGACCAGGCAGCCCAGCGCGGAGAAGACCCCGGAGTGCGCCGGCACGATCACGCGAGCGATCCCCGCCGTACAGGCGAGGGCCCCGGCATGGACGGGACCGGCACCCCCGTAAGCGATCAGCGCAAACTCCCGGAGGTCGTGGCCGCGCTGAACCGTGACGAGTCGGAGCGCCCGGAGCATGTTGGCGTTGGCGACCTCGGTGACGCCG
Organism: Candidatus Rokubacteria bacterium 13_1_40CM_69_27; assembly: GCA_001917535.1. GTDB lineage: Bacteria > Methylomirabilota > Methylomirabilia > Rokubacteriales > CSP1-6 > MNEF01. The sequence continues at coordinate 14,507 of MNEF01000039.1, read as the reverse complement.
TGGGCGGCCTCGACAGGCGACAGAGACCACCGCCGACCGAGCCGCTCCAGCGCCGCCCAGGCGCGGCCGGGGTCGAGGCGGATCGAGCCTCCGTACGCCCGCTCGGGGTCGAGATAGCCGAGGACGAGGTTGGCATCGGTGACAGTGGGTTCGTCGCCCCCGAACCCGTACGCGGCCGGGCCCGGAAACGCTCCGGCGCTCTGCGGCCCGACCTTGAGCGCGCCGGCCGCATCGGCCCGCGCGATCGAGCCGCCACCGGCGCCGATCGACTCGACAGCCACGAACGGCAGCCGCACGGGATAGTCTCCCAGGCGTCGTTGGGAGGCGGTCTCGGCGACGCCGTCGGCGATGAGGCAGACGTCGGTCGTGGTGCCCCCCATGTCGAATGCCACCGCCCGGGCCAGACGAAGCGTCCGGGCCAGGTGGGCGGCCGCCGCGGCTCCCGCGGCCGGGCCCGACATCGCCATTGCCAGCGGGCGGGCGCGGGCCACGTCGAGCGACATCATGCCGCCGGCGGAGTGGAGCAGGTGGATCTGCATCTCGGCGTTCAGACCATGAAGCGCACCCGCGAGCTGGTCGACGTAGTCCGCCGCCAGGGGCATGACGGCGGCGTTGAGGACGGTAGTGCTGGTCCGCTCGTACTCACGGAACTCGGCGTTGATGTCGCTCGAGATCGTCACGTGGCGAAAGTGCGGCGCCAGCGCGAGCCGGAGGGCCCGCTCGTGAGCGGGGTTGGCGTACGCGTGAAGGAGACAGACGGCCACACTCTCGAGACCCTCCCGACGAAACGCCTCCACGATCGGGGCGATCTCGTCGAGCGCGAGCGGCGTCAGAACCGCGCCGTCTGGTCCGACGCGCTCCGTGATCTCGAGCCTCAACCGCCGGGGGACGAGCGGCTCGGGCTTCGCCGGCAGGTCGAGATGGTAGAGATGCGTCCGGTTCTGCCGCGCGATCTCGAGCACGTCCCGGAACCCGCGCGTCGTGAGAAGGCCGACGGCCGAGGTCCTGCGCTCGACGATGGCGTTGGTCACGATCGTGGTGCCGTGAGCGAGTGAGGCTGGTGTCCCGCTCGTCGCGGTCAGGATCTGGAGGCCGGCCAGGACCCCGTGCGCAGGCTGGGGCGACGACGTCGGGACCTTGCACGCCACCATGCCACCGGATGCGTCCAGCGCCACGAGATCGGTGAAGGTCCCGCCGACGTCGACGCCAGCGCGAATGAGCGCGGAATCACGCGCGGACGAGGGCAAGGCCGCGGCTCCTCTCGCCCGGGGGCTGGGAACGCGTCACGGTTCGGGGACACGCGCGCGGAAGCCGTGGCCGCCGCGATAATCGACGGGACGCGGCGACTGCCAGCCATCGAGCAGCTCCGGCGCTGGTTGGTCGATCTCGACCGCCAGCGGGCGGCAGGTGGAAAGCGGATCGCCCGCCGCGGGTCCCCACATCTGGACGGACAGGTCGCCGTGCGGGCAGGTCGAGATCGCGCACAGCACGTCGATCTCGGCGAAGAACTCGATGAAGTCGCCCTGCTTCGCCGGGCTCGGCTTGACGAAGTAGCGCTCGTCCCGGGTCAGGCCGGTCACCTGGAAGACGTTGAGGACGTCGTGGACGTCGAACTCGGTGAGGCGATACGGCGCGACGGCGCGCACGAGGTTGGAGTGGCAGCAGAGGTCGAAGTCCTCGCCGTTGAGGAGCTTGTGCACGTACGGATCGCAGCGCGTGCCCAGGAGGTCATGACATCCGGCGCCGTCCTCGTCACGTCCGTACTGGATGGTGTCATGCGTGATCGTCAGCATGGGTCTCAGATACGGCAGGCACGACCAGAGCCGGTCGTACGTCGTGACGTGGGCCCGGTGGAGCTGTTTGGTTCTGGCGGCCCAGAAGCGCTCGCGCGGATTGTGGAGGTGCCAGGCGTTGAAGTCCGCGACCTGCGGCCCCTCGACGGCGACGATGCGGAACAGTTGACCGGCCCGGACGGGCCAGGCTCGGCCGGTCCGGATCGGAACGATGAAGCGATCGACGCGCGTCCGCTTCCCGCTCCGGAGGCGATCGTAGAACGCTCGGTCGACGTCGATGGGCGAGCCCGGCTTCGCCTCGTAGATCACCCGCGGTTGTGCCATACGAGCACCTCGTCCTCTCCGGTACGCACGCTCCCGGTGTGCTGGCTCCCGATCAGATCGCCCGCCCCGCGCGGGTGCCGTCGAGCATCGCCTGGTGGACGCCCCGCGGCGCCACGCAGTCCCCCACCGCGTGAAGCGCCGCGACGCGACCTTTGAGCGCGCGGTAGAGCCCATCGGTCGAGCGGCTTCCCATCGCCAGGACCACGGTATCGACGCCCTCGATCCGGCGCTCGGCCCCCGAGTACACGTTGGCGGCGATCACCGTCGAGCCCTCGATGGCGCGGAGCTCGGTGTGCGGGGTGAGGACCGCACCCTTCTGGAAGAGGCGCGTGTAGAGGGGGGCGATGGAGGTGATACCGACGTCCTGACCGACGTAGAAGAGCGGCGAGAGCACTTCGACCCGCTTGCGCTGATCCAGCAGGAGCTCGGCGGTCGAGAGCGCCTGCTGGGTATGGACGTCGTCGACGACGACGACGTTGGCTCCAACCGTCGCGCTGTCCGCCAGCACGTCTCGATCCGTCACGACGTGCTTGCCGTCCACGCCGGGGAGCGGAGGCACGTAGGGGTGAGACCCGGTGGCGATGACGACCGCATCCGGGTGCTCGGCCAGCACCACCGAGGGCGTGGCCTCGACCGCGAGACGGATCTCGACCCCGAGCTTCTCCACCTGGACGGCCAGAAAGCGGACGATGCCCCCGTATTCGGCGCGGGCGGGAGCGCGAGCGGCGAGGAGGACTTGGCCACCCAGCTGCTCCTCCTTCTCGAAGAGCACGACACGATGACCCCGCAGCGCGGCCACGCGGGCCGCCTCCAGCCCCGCGACCCCACCTCCGACCACCAGGACCTTCTTCGCGGTGCTGGCCGGGCGAACGTCACCGAGCTCCCCTTCACGTCCGGTCGTGGGGTTTTGAACGCAGGTCACCGGCTTGCCCTGGTAAATCCGGTCGATGCACCCCTCGTTCGCCCCCACGCACGTCCGGATGTCGTCGAACCGACCCTCACGCGCCTTCCCGGGGAGGTCGGGGTCCGCGATCAGAGCCCGGGTCATGCCGACGACGTCCACGTGCCCCGCCGCCACGAGCTGGTCCGCCTGGATCGGATCCACGATCCGGCTCGCGTGCAGGATCGGCATCGCGGGGGCGACCCGCCTGATCGCTGCCGCCAGCGGCGCGTACACGGCGGTGGGAAAGCTCATGTTCGGGACTGCGGCAGCCTGCAGGGAATAGGTGTGGGCGCCGCCGCCGATGATCGACAGGAAGTCCACCAGCCCCGACGCCACGAGGCGGCGGGCGATCTCGCCCATGTCCCGCGCGCTGAGGCCCCCGGGCGTGAGCTCGTCGCCGGAGATGCGGGCCCCCACCACGAAGTCCCGCCCCACCTGCCGCCGGATCTCCGCCAGGACTTCGAAGGCGAATCGCATCCGGTTCTCGAGGCTTCCACCATAGTCGTCAGTTCGCTGGTTGAAGAGCGGAGACCAGAACTGATCGATCAGGTGGTTGTGCGCCATCGAGATCTCAATGCCGTCCAGATCGCCCGCTCGGCAGCGGCCAGCCGCGTCGCCGAACGCGCGGACCAGCGCCGCGATCTGCTCGGGCTCGAGCTCGTGAGGCACCTCGCGGTGGACTTTTTCAGGGATCTGGGAGGGTGCCAGCAGCACGTGGGACGCCTCGGTATCCGATTGGGCTCGCCGACCGAGATGCGTCAACTGGGTGAAGACGAGGCAGTCGTGGCGGTGCACGGCGTCGGCCATCTCACAATACGCGGGAATGATGGAGTCGTCGTGGTTGGCGATCTGTCTCCAGGCCGCCGCCGGCGACGACGGATGGACGCTCGAGGACCCCCCGAAGATCGTGAGGGCACACCCGCCCTGCGCCTTCGCCTCGTGGTACCGTCGCAGCCGCTCCGTCGGCCGGCCGCCCTCGGCCATGGCCTCGGCGTGGCCGGAGGAGTAGATTCGGTTCTTGAGGGTGACGGAGCCCACCTGGACCGGCGTGAAGAGCGAGCGAAACTCGTAGGCCATAATCTCTTCCTCCCCGAACACAGGGAGGCTACCACCACCTCCAGCCAAAGGGCGACTGGCTTTGACGTTGACAAATGGGAGCCCTCATAGTGTCATACGGCCCCAACGCAGCGGGCGTATACACGCCTTGGCGTCGTCCGCGAAGGCATGTCCCCGGTGACGCCGCGCGCTTTGGGGGGGTGATCGAGGACAGGCATCGGAGACGGGCAGGCGCTCGAGGTGGCAGACCGAAGACCGGCTGACGAAACGGGGGAGGGAGAACTATGAAATTCTGGAAGATCACCGCGGCAGGCGCAGCACTCCTGGGCCTGCTCGTCTGGGCCCCGGCCACCGAGGCCCAGAAGCAGTGTCCCAAGGGCAAGATCAAGTTCTATACGAGCTGGCCGATGCAGGGGGCCATGATCCCGGAGGGCACCGGGATGAAGAACGGCGTCAACATGGCCGTCGAGGAGGCCGGCGGCGTCGTGGCGGGCTTCTGCGTCGAGGTGGTGAACCTCGACGATGCCTCGCCCCAAACCGGAAAGTGGGACGGTGCGGTCGAGGCCGAGAACGCGAACAAGGCCGTGGCCGACCCGGACACCATGGTCTACATCGGCACGTACAACAGCGGCGCGGCGAAGGTGAGCATCCCGATCAACAACCGCGCCCGCATGCTCCAGATCACCCCCGCCAACACCTATCCCGGGCTGACCAAGAAGTCCGGGGCCGCGCCCGGAGAACCGGAGATCTACCGCCCCACCGGTGCCCCGAACTATGTGCGTCCCATCCCGGCCGACGACATTCAGGGAGCGGTCGGCGCCCGCTGGGCCAAGAAGCTCGGCCACAAGAAGGTGTTCATCCTCGACGATCAGGAGCTCTACGGCAAGGGAATCGCCGACGTCTTCGAGGCGGAAGCGAAAAAAATCGGGCTCCAGGTCGTCGGCCACGAGGGGATCGACTTCAAGCAGCCGGATCAAAAGCCCGTCCTCACGAAGATCCGGGCGACGGGAGCCGATCTGGTCTACATGGGCGGAGTCGTGGAAACGGGAGCTCAGGTGGTCATCCGCCAGATGAAGGATCTGGGCCTGGTCATGCCCAAGGTTCGGTTCATCGGCCCCGACGGTCTCATGGAAGACACGCTCATCTCGGGCGCGACGTGCGAGGCCGTTCAAGCCGTCGGCACCCACATCACGTTCGCCAGCCTGCCGTTCGAGCAGCTGACCGGCGTCGGCGGCAAGGCGTACCGGACGTATAAGGAAAAGTACAAGATCGAGCCGACCGCCTACGCGCTCTACGCCTACGATGCGGCCCGCGTCGCCATGGAGGCGGTGAAGCGGGCGGGCAAGAAGGACCGTGAGGCCATCCGGGCGGCGGCGTTCGGGCTCAGGGGCTTCGAAGGGATCAACGGGAAATTCAACCTGGACGAGAACGGCGATACCGACTCGAAGGTCATGAGCGGCTACGCCGTCGAGAACTGCAAGTTCAAGTTCCTCGAAGTGCTCAACTTCTAGAGACAATCGGAGGGGGCGGACGTTACGGCCCCCTCCGAACCACCGCCATGGAATGGTACGAGGTTCTGGTCCAGCAAACCATCAACGGTCTGACGCGGGGGTCGGTCTTTGCCCTGATCGCGATGGGTTACACCATGGTCTACGGCGTCATCGAGCTCATCAACTTTGCCCATGGCGACGTGTTCATGCTGGGCCTCTTCATCCCGCTGACCGTCGTCACGCTCCTGGGAGTCTCGACGACGCTGGTCGGTTGGCAGATCCTCGGCGTTCTCCTCCCCTTGTTCCTGGTCACGATGCTCGTGACCGGGGCGATCAATCTCACCATCGACCGGGTCGCCTATCGGCCCCTGCGCCGGGCTCCGCGTCTGGCACCCCTCATCACCGCGATCGGCGTCTCCTTCATGATCGAGAACCTGGCCATGCTGTGGAAAGGCCCCGCGCCCATTCCGTTCCCCGACCTCTTCCCCAACGTGGACATCCTGAACGCGTGGCTCGGGATCGACACCTTGATCTACTTCACGACCAAGGATCTGTTCGTCGTGGTCGTGACGCTGCCGCTGATGCTGGCCCTCGAGCTCTTCGTGACCAGGACGCGGTGGGGCAAGGCGATGCGCGCGACCGCGCAAGACCGGGAGACGGCGGCCGCCATGGGGATCAACGTCGAGCGGATGATCATGCTGACCTTCTTCACCGGCGGCGCGCTGGCCGGGGCCGCCGGGTTGATCCAGGGCATGTATTACAACATCGGGCAGTGGTGGATGGGCTACCAGGCGGGGCTCCGGGCCTTCACGGCCGCCGTCATCGGAGGCATCGGGAACATGCCCGGGGCCGCCCTGGGCGGCCTGTTCATCGGATTCCTCTCCGCGTGGAGCGATCAGTACATTTCGGCGCGATGGACCAATGCCCTCGTCTTCGCGATCCTGATTCTGTTTCTCGTCTTCCGACCCCAAGGCCTCCTCGGTGAGCGGCCGCCCGATCGGACCTAGGTGATGTCCCCGCCGGCTGCCGTCTCGGGACGACGCGCCGCCCTCAGCGGGCTGCTGGTCGCCACCGTCGTCCTCTATCCGCTTCTGGACCGAGTGATCATCCCTCCCCAGCACAGCACGCTGCACGCGGTGACCGACGCGATGATCTACATCCTCCTGGCCCTGGGGTTGAACATCGTCGTCGGCTACGCGGGCCTGCTCGATCTCGGCTACGCGGCCTTCTTCGCCATCGGGGCCTACACGATGGGCCTCCTCAACTCGCCCCTGCAGGGATTTGAGTGGGGCTTCTGGAAGGTCATCTGGCTCAGCGCCATCGTGTCCGCCGTCTTCGGACTCGTGATCGGCGCGCCGACGCTGAGGGTGCGGGGAGACTATCTGGCGATCATCACGCTCGCCTTCGGCGAGATCATCCCGGTCGCGATCCGGAACCTGGGCGACCTGAACATCGAGGTCGGCGGCTGGGTCATCGCCCGCCGCCTGAATCTCACCGGTGGGGAAAACGGCATCAACCCCATCGGGCGCCCGAGCTTCCCCGGCCTCTCGTTCGACGACAGCCCGGTCCCCTGGTACTTCCTGATCCTCATCATCGGCGCGGCCTCGCTCTGGGTCATGAGCCGCCTGGCGACCTCGCGGTTGGGGCGGGCGTGGATGGCGATTCGCGAGGACGAGACCGCCGCCGACTGCATGGGCGTCGATCCCATCAGGACGAAGCTCCTGGCTTTCGCCCTCGGCGCCACGTTCTCGGGATTCTCAGGGTCGATCTACGCGGCCAAGCTGCAGGCCATCACGCCGGGGGCCTTCGAGTTCAACGTCTCGATCATGCTCCTGTGCATGGTGGTGCTCGGCGGGATGGGCAGCATGAAGGGGGTGATCCTCGGCGGACTGCTCATCACGCTCTTCGATCGGCTGGTCCTGACCCAGAGCACGGCGCTGGTGCGAACGCTCGGGCAGGTCGTCGGGTCCCCGGTCCTCCAGGCGGCTGATCTGAGCCTCTGGCGCTGGTTCTTCTTCGGTCTCGGGCTCGTGGTGGTGATGCTCGTGAAGCCCGAGGGACTCGCGGGACAGCGGCCTCTCCGGGTCACCGCCGCGGACGACGACGATGTCACGGAGACGGAAACGCCCGGGAATGGGATGCCGGCACCGAGTCACCCCGGAAGCTCCGCCCGCATGCCCGAGGGCATCCGTTGGATCCGTGAACCTCTCGCGAGGGAACGCGACCGTGGCGGCGGTGGCCGGCCACTGCTCGAGGTACGAGCGGTCGGCAAGAATTTCGAGGGCCTCGTCGCCCTCGATCGCGTCGATCTGGCGATTCCCGAGGGGGCGATCATCGGCCTGATCGGCCCCAACGGAGCCGGCAAGACGACCCTCTTCAACTGCATCAGCGGGCTGATGCCGATCAGTAGCGGCCAGATCATCTTCGAGGGGCGCTCCATCGTCGGCCGGCGGCCCAACCGGGTCACGGCCGCGGGCATCGCTCGGACCTTCCAGAGCATTCGCCTCTTCGCCAACATGACCGCGCTCGAGAACGTCCTGGTCGGCCAGCACGCGCGCCTCCGGGCGGGCGTCGTCGGTGGGATCGTCCGTCCTCCGACGGTCCGCGCCGAGGAAGCGAGCGCACGCCAACGGGCCCACGACCTCCTCGCATTCGTGGGGCTGGCCGGCCGAGAGGAGGTCGCCGCCAAGAACCTCTCCTACGGCGACCAGCGACGTCTGGAGATCGCCCGCGCCCTCGGAACGCGTCCCCACCTCCTCATGCTGGATGAGCCGACGGCGGGGATGAACCCCAGCGAAGCCCGGGCCTTGACCGCCTTCCTCGGGCGCCTCCGCCAGGAGATCGGGCTCACGGTCCTTCTGATCGAGCACCACATGGAAGTGGTGATGGGGATTTCGGATCGTGTCGTGGTGCTCGATTACGGGGTGAAGATCGCGGAGGGCGCGCCGGCCGAGGTCCAGCGCGACCCCAAGGTGATCGAAGCGTACTTGGGCACCGGGGGGCAGGAAGAACCCGCGCATGCTTGAACTCCGCGACGTCCACACCTATTACGGCCGCATCCGGGCCCTGCGGGGGGTGTCGCTCGAGGTGAAGGCCGGGGAAGTGGTGGCCCTCATCGGGTCGAACGGCGCGGGGAAGACGACGACCCTGAAGACGATCGTCGGGATCCTCAAGCCGCAGCGCGGGGAGATCCAATTCGAGGGCAAGCGCATCGACGGTGTCGCGACGGACAGGATCGTTCGGATGGGCATCGCCCAGGCGCCCGAGGGCCGGCGCATCTTTCCCCGGATGACTGTGCTCGAGAACCTCGAACTGGGGGCGTTCGCCCGGGAGGATGCGCTGGGCGTTCGAGCCGACATGGAGCGGGTCTTCCGTCTCTTCCCGCGGGTGAAGGAACGCCTCCACCAGAAGGGCGGCACGCTGTCGGGCGGCGAGCAGCAGATGCTGGCCATCGCGCGAGCGCTGATGGCGCGCCCGCAACTTCTCCTCCTCGATGAACCGTCCATGGGGCTCTCGCCCATCCTGGTCGAGGCGATCTTCGAGACGATCCGGAGCATCCGCAGCCAGGGTACGACGATTCTGCTCGTGGAGCAGAACGCGCGGATGGCGCTCCGGGTGGCCAATCGGGGCTACGTCATCCAGACTGGACGCATCGTCCTCCACGACACCGCCGATGCCCTGCTCAAGAGCGACCTCGTGCGCAAGTCGTACCTGGGCGAAAAGTAGGAGGTCACCATGGGCTGGCGAATCGGCGACAACGAGGTTCCACGATGAAGCTCAAGGGTCGCGTCGCCATCGTGACTGGTTCCAGCATGGGGATCGGGGAGGCCATCGCCCGCATCTACGCCGAGAACGGCGCCCGGGTGGTCATCAACTCCCGGAGCCTGGATCGGGCCCGGCGGGTCGCCGAGAATCTCGCCCGCGCCGGCTTCGATGCCCTCCCGCTGGCCGCCGACGTCGCCGACGGCGCCCAGGTGCACCGGATGGTGCGACAGACGGTCGAGCGCTGGGGACGGCTCGACATCCTGGTCAACAATGCCGGTACATCAATGATCGCCCCCTCGGTCGAGCTCAGCGAGGCCGACTGGCGCCGGACCCTCGACGTAGATCTGACCGGTCCGCTCCTCTGCGCCCAGGCGGCGGCCCGGGAAATGATTTCGCGGGGCGGCGGCGTCATCCTCAACATCTCCTCGATCCTCGGGGAGACCGGGCTGCCGATGCGCGCCGCCTACTGCGCGGCGAAGCACGGGCTCATCGGCCTGACCAAGGCGCTCGCGGTCGAGTGGGCGCAGCACCACATCCGCGTGGTGGCGATCAACCCCGCGTACATCGAGACACCGATGGATGCGGGAGACCAGACCTCGGGCGGCTACACGCCCGCCGACATCCGCCGGCGAACGCCGCAGGGGCGTTACGGGACGCCGGAAGAGGTCGCCCAGTGCGCGCTCTTCCTCGCGTCGGAGGACGCGCGGTACATCACCGGCAGCGTGGTGAACGTCGACGGCGGCTGGCTCGCCTACGGCGGATGGTGAGGGAGAGAGCGGAAGGTATGGAGGCGCCGATCTTCACCTACATGACGAAGTACCGGTACCGGAAGGTCGTCCTGTGCCAGAACGCGGACGTCGGCCTCAAAGCGGTCATTGCGATTCACAGCACCACGCTGGGGCCCGCCACGGGCGGGACCCGGATGTGGACCTACCAATCGGAGGCGGACGCCATCGTCGACGCGATGCGGCTCGCCCGCGGCATGACCTACAAGTACGCGGCCGCCGGCGTGGACCTCGGGGGCGGCAAGTGCGTGATCATCGGCGATCCGAAGACGGAGAAGACGGAGGGATTGCTTCGGGCCCTGGGTCGCTTCATCCAGTCCCTCGGTGGTGAGTTCCAGACGGGGGAGGATGTGGGGACGACGCTCGACGACATGGAGGTGATGGCGGCCGAGTGCGACTACATCGTGACCCTCCCCGAGCACGCGGGGGGCGCCGGTCCGATCGCCCCCGCCACCGCGTTCGGCGTCCTCCAGGCCATGAAGGTGTGCTGTCGCGAGGTGTACGGCAGCGAGAGCCTCAAGGGTCGGCGCGTGAGCCTCCAGGGGCTCGGCGCCGTGGGCGCGGAGATGCTCAAGCTCCTGGCCGAGGAAGGGGCGCAGATCACTGTCGCGGACATCGACGAGGTCAAGGTCGGCTGGGCGCGGCGCGACGTGGGCGCCCGGGCCGTCGGGCCGGACGCGCTCTACGCTGAGCCCTGCGACATCTTCTGTCCCTGCGCCCTGGGCGGCATCCTGAACGACGAGGTCATCCCCGCCCTTCGCTGCCGGATCATCTGCGGAAGCGCCAACAACCAGCTCTGGGAAGAGCGACACGGGGACGAGCTCCATCGGCGGGGCATCCTGTATGCGCCCGACTACATCGCCAACGCCGGGGGGACGATCTTCGACACCGATCGGCTGCGCAAGGGCGGATTCAACCGCGAGCGGGCCATGCGCAACGTGGCCCGCATCGGCGAGACGATGGAGCGCCTGATCGCTCGATCCCAGCGCGAGGCCATCCCGACCTCTGTGGCGGCAGACCGCCTGGCCGAGGAGCGGCTGGCCATGAAGGAGCGCGTCCGGCTGATCTGAGAGACCAACGGAGGCAGAGAGATGGACACGATCGATGTCATCATCCCCGCTCGAGAAGGCCGGGCTTTTGAGATCCGCACCGGTCAACGGCTGAAGATTGTCGACGTCCAAGGCCAGCAGGTGGCCGACTTCGTGGCCTTCAACCTGCACAACCTGGACGAGTTCCTCTCGGTGTGCCACACGCGCGGGATGTTGGGAAGCCTCCGGCCCCAGCGCGGCCACCCCCTCTACACGAGCCTCCGCAACGCGATCGTCCTCCTCGAGGAGGACACGGTCGGCGTGCACGACATGCTGTTCGCTCCCTGCGACCGCAAGCGCTATGCCCTCGACTACGGAGATCCGAATCACCCCGGGTGCCGCGACAATCTCCATAAGGCGCTGGGGGGCCGTGTTCCCTACGCTCGCATTCCCGACACGGTGAACTGGTTCATGAACGTTCCCTGGACGCCCGACGGCCACATCGAGATCATCGAACCGGTGTCGGGAGCGGGTGACCACGTCGTTCTCCGCGCCGAGATGGATGCTCTGGTCGCCATCTCCGCCTGTCCCCAGGACCGAAACCCCTGCAACGCCTTCAAGCCCACCGAACTTCACGTCCAGATCTTCTGATCCGATTGCCGAGGAGCTGCTTCCGTCCGTCCTTCACAAGCTCCGCAGGAAATCCAACAGGTCCTGCTGTTTGGCTTTTCCCAGCGCGTGGAATCGCGCAATCACGGCGTTGGCTTCCGACGGCGGGACATCAGCATTGCCCGGACTCGCGTGCGCCTCGATCGCCTCGACGAGATCGGTGGTTCGGCCATCGTGCAGGAAAAAGATCCTCTGCCCGAGCCCCCACAGGAGTGCCGTCCGGAACTCGTCGGGCCCGGCGACGCCCTGGACAATGTCGTCAGCCAGCCTGGGTCCCATTCGATGCAGGAGCAGGTCAGAAAACAGTCTGACCGGTTTCTCGCTGAGCGCCGCGCTGGATGATCGCCCCGTGGTCAGGGATGGCGTGTGACACAGGGCGCAGCCGACCTCGGTAAACACGATGCGGCCGCGAGCGCTGGACGGCGTCTGGGGAGCCGCCTCCGGCGGCGCCAGGAACCGCATGAAGATCGCGAACTTCATCGCGTCGCCGATGATCTCGGTCGCTGTCGATGCGTCGAACTTCGTGTGATCTTCGGGGGTGGCAGTGAACAGGCACGTGGGCGTCTCGTCGCGTTCGGTCGGGAAGACCTCATTCGTCACGCCCTGTTCGACGTTGTAGGCCTCGCCGGCGAAGATCACGAGGGATTTGTTCTGCGCCTTCCAGCCGAACCGGGTGATGCTGCCGTCATTGCTGCTGGTGTTGGCGCGGCCCGGCCCCTGCCGATTCGGCCTTCCGACAATTCCCATCGCCGCCCGACTCGAACGCTCGGCCTGGAGCTTCGCCACGATCGTCTCGTCCGGGATCGCCTCGATCAGGCCAGCGCCGAACACCGGAGTGGGGATGCGAAAGATCAGATTATTGCGGGCCGCTTCGCGCGTGAAGTCTGGCTGGGCCAGGACACATCCCGACGCATCCGTACGGCCGCTGATCGTGTACAGATTATGGACACCGCCGTCACGCGTGCCGTCGACCTTGAATTTGAAGCGCGCCTCGCGGACGGGCCCGTGGAGGCTGATGAAGGCGGGAACGATATTCTTCGCACCGGCTTTCGTCGCGACAGCCACTTGAGGATTGACGGACGGACTCGAGCCGCCGGTGGCCGGCTGCGCGTGACATCCGCCGCAGCTATCGAGGTTGAACCGCGGACCCAGGCCATCCTTCACCGCTTCAACCTCCAGGAAAGCCGCTCGCCCAGCCTGGAAGAACGCCAGCTCAGCCTTCGTCAATCCCAGCAGCGGGCCCCCCGCCCCGGCCGGGCCGCCGCGGACGCCCGGATCTTTCGCTCTCAGCGTCACGGCGGCGCACCCGACCACGAGAAGGATCACCATGATCGAGAGCGCGCCCGCTTTCCTCGCCAGTGATCGACCGGGGCTCGTTCTGCGCATACGTGGCGACCCAGCAAGAGCCCTGCCAGACGTCGGGACCTCCGTATAGCGCGTGGATATGCGTGCGTGAGCGGGACTCATCGCGTCAGCGACGTGACGGTGTTGGTGTCGGAATGGTCACGTTGCTCCGTTCCGGTGCCGCGGCCCGGAGTTCCTCGGCGAGGTCGTCCACCCGCCGTGCTCGCTGGCCGGGCGACCTCCGTTAGAATAGCGGCACCTTCTGATCTTCCTTTGTCTGGGAGGGGTGCTATGCCTGGACCAAGCACGCGCCGCAGGAAGCTGATCGCCAGGAGGCCGCGATGATCTCCGAGGCTGACGCGGTCGTCGTCGGCGCCGGCGCGTTCGGGCTCAGCACCGCGTTTCACCTCGCCCGACTGGGAGTGCGGCGGGTCGCCCTCGTCGACCGCTTCGCGCCCGCCTCGCAGACCTCGCCGAGAGCCGCCGGGCTCTTCAAGCTCCTTCAAGCCGACGAGACTCGCACGCGACTCGCCCGCCTCAGCATCCAGAAGGTCACGGGCTTCAGGGAGGAGACGGGCGTCCCGCTCGAGGTCGTCCGCTCGGGGAGCCTCATGATCGCGCGGACCCCGGAGCACGCCGCGTTCGTCCTGGAGGAGGCGCGGCAGTCGCAGGCCTGGGGAGTGGACATCCAGCTCGTCGACGGCGACGAAGCTCACCGCTTGATGCCGTTTCTCGAAGCCCAGGGGATCCGGGCGGCGTGCTACACCCCGGACGACGTCTACATCGAAGAGCCGTCGAGCCTGCTCCAGGCCTATCTGGAGGCGTGCCGCCGCCAGGGGGTCACGCTCGTTCCGGATACGCCCGTCACCGGCATCCGGGTGAACAGGGGCCGCGTCGAGGGCGTGGTGACGCGCGCCGGTGAGATCAGGACTCCGATCGTCGTCGACGCGGCGGGCGCGTGGTCCGGCGCGGTGGCGGAGCTCGCCGGCGCGCGGGCACCGATCGTGCCCATCCGTCACCAGCTCTACATCACGGAGCCCATCGCAGGGACCACGCCCGACGACCCGATCGTACGGGTCGTGGACACGGCGGTCTACATCCGGCCGGCGCGCGGCGGCCTCATGCTGGGCGGGTTCGAGCCGGATCCGATGCCGGTCGACCCTCGTGTCCCCGGCTTCTCGGTCGACGACGTCCCGCTCGACCTCACGGTGCTGATCAGGCTCGCGGGGACGGTCGCGCGCCAGGTTCCCGCCCTCCGGGAGGCCGCGGTGCGGGAGCACCGCGGCGGCCTCTTCACCATGACCTCGGAC
>MNEF01000081.1 GCA_001917535.1 Candidatus Rokubacteria bacterium 13_1_40CM_69_27 | reverse complement strand
GACTCCTCCAGCTCACGCACGAACCGGGACTCGATGAAGTCGGCGGGATTCGCCCCCTTGGCCTTTGGATCTGTCGCTCCGAGGTCGTCGAGGATCGTTTTGACGCCTTTCGCCGTCGGGTACGGCGCCCGGGGCGTGAGGCGTCCGGCGTATTGTTTGTAGGTTTCCTCCAGCGCGTCCGGGTCCTCCAGCTTCATGAACTTTCCGATGGAGGCCAGGGCCGCCGCCTTGTTGGTCTTGTAGAAGTGGATGCCTTCCACCAGGGCGCGGACGAACCGACGCACGAGGTCCTCGCGACGCGCGATCAGTCCCCGCGTGGCGACCACCGTGGTGCCGATGTAATCGACCTCCAGGTCGGCCAGGGCCGCCAGTTCCGTCAAGCCGGCCTTGCGGGCCACCACCGTCAGGGGCGGCTGGATCAGCGAGGCATCGACCCGCCCCGCCTTCAAGGCCGTGAGGCGGGCGCCCTGCTCGCCGATCTGGAGGAAGGTTACATTCGTGCCCGGGGCCAGCCCCCACTTCCGAACGGCGAAGCGGGCGGCGAAGTCGTCGGAGGAGCCGAACCGGGACACCGCGATCTTCTTGTCCTTCAGGTCCTGGGGCCGCTTGATCTGAGGCTGGGCGATCATGACGTGATCCATGGTGTTGATCAATCCCGCGATGATGACCGTATCGGCCCCCTGGAGCTTCGCGGCCAGGGCGGCGGGGCCGCCCATGACGGCGGCGTGCACGTCGGCGGCCAAGAGCGCCTGGATCGCCGTGGGACCGCCCGCGACGAAGCGTATGTCCACGTCGAGACCGTGCTTGTCGAAGATCCTGGCGTCCCGGGCCACGAAGAGGACCGCCTGGGAGCCGGAGACGGAGCTGTGGATCAGCGAGAACTTCTCGAGAGCCCAGGCCGGCGCGACCATCGTGGCGAGGAGGCCGGCGACGAGCGCGAGGCGGAGTATCGTCATTCCTCGATCTGCGGGCTCTCGCTGTCGAGGAAGCGGTGCCCGCAGTACGGGCAGAGGAGGGGGATCCCCTTGCCCCGCAGCTCGTCGCGGTGACAGTAGAAGCGGTCGCGACACTGGGGGCAGGTGACCCAGAAGATTCGCGCCATGGTCAGGCCCTTCCGCTGACCTCGGGGGCCGGGCTCAGTCGTTCCAGGATCTCGAGCGGGATGTAGTCCTGGAGCCGAACGGTCTCCAGCGCCTCCTTCGGCACTTCGACCCGCGAGGGAAACGCTCGCCGCACCGGCTTGGTGGCGTCGACGATCATCTTCGCGGTCATGATGTCGTCGGTCTGCGAGGGATCGAGCGTGTTGCCTTTGACGCCCTTGATGATGTCCACGTCCCGATCGGCCTGCACTCGGGTGGCGACCGCCCACATCACGTCGCGCTCGTTGAAGACGTCGATGTCGGCATCGACGACGATGACATTCTTGACGAAGTCGCAGGCCCCCAGGGCGGCCAGGGCCGCCTGCTTCGTCTCGCCATCGACCTTCTTGTCGATGGAGACGTAGCAATTGAAGCGGCAGCAGCCGGAGAGCGCGAAGTGGACGGCCCTGACCGTGGGGACGACCCCCTTGATCACGTTGAAGAGGCTTCCCTCCTTGGGGATCCCGCCGATGATCCAGTTGTCGCGGTGCCCGACGAAGACGTGTT
Organism: Candidatus Rokubacteria bacterium 13_1_40CM_69_27; assembly: GCA_001917535.1. GTDB lineage: Bacteria > Methylomirabilota > Methylomirabilia > Rokubacteriales > CSP1-6 > MNEF01. The sequence goes on along the minus strand of MNEF01000081.1, from coordinate 7,172 downwards.
GGAGAATGGCCTCCCGTCGATGGGTGATGGCCGTCACCTCGATCACGGGGCGGAGGCGTTGGGGCCCGTAGTAGCCGGTGAACTCGCCGAACGGCCCTTCGACCTCTTTGACGCCGGGGGGGATCTGCCCCTCGATGATCAGCTCGGCATCGGCGGGGACGAGGAGGTCGTCGCCGAAGCTCTGGGAGGCCGTGAGGCGGAGCGGCTCGCCCATGATCGCTCCGATCTTGGCGTAGTCGTCCACGCCGAAGGCCGAGACGTTGAGGGCGCCGAGATAGAAGGCGGGGTGATGGCTGACGATGATGGCGACCGGCGTGGGCCGCTTCCCGGCCTCGTACTTCCTCTGGATCTGCCAGTTGTGTCGGGGCGACATGTGGAGGCCGAGTCGCCGCGGCCCCTGGTACATCGTCCGGAGAAAGGCCACGTTGTAGAAGCCGCCCTCCGGGTCCCGCATCACGGGCGTCATGTCGATGTAGGGGGCGGGATCCATGCGGTGGTGGCGGACGATGGGAAGGTCTCGGAGGTCGACCGCGTCGCCCGTTCGCACGACTTCCTGCACCGGCGCCTCGGCCCGGCCGATCACCACCGGCGCCACCACCTGGGTCTCGCGCCGGGCGTACTCGAGGCTGAGGGGGAGCGCCCAGTCGGCCGGCCTGAGCCCCAGGGCCAGGGCGCAGCGCTGGCGGAGCGCGTAGAGGTTCGATGCGAAGTGGAACGGCGCCCGCTCGGACTTGAGATTCAGCGGCTGCTCGAGGAGGAGAACCGGGAACTTTCCCTGCCGTTCCAGGTGGACCAGGAGGGCCGTCAGCTCGAACGCGGCAGGGTCCACTGGCTTCTTGATCCGGATGACCTCGAGGGGCGAGTCGCGCTCGAGCTGTTCCAGGAACTGACGGAAGTCCTTGGCCATCTCGGAGTCCTCCTGATTCTCACGCGTGAGACGAAGGGACCTTACCATGAAGTACAATGAACTGCCTGCATTCAGAGGAGGTCGCGCCGACATGATCCGGAGGATGGCGCTCGCAATGGGAATCGCCGGGCTGGCGGCCTTCGCGGCCGGGGCGAGTGCCCAGGAGGTATCGAAAGAGATTCTGGGGGCGGCCAAGACGGAGGGGAAGCTCACCATCTACGGATCGATCGAGACGGAGAGCATGCAGGCGGTGCAGAAAGCCTTCGAGGCCAAGTACGGCATCAAGACGGAGTACTGGCGGGCGTCCTCGACGAAGGTCATGGATCGCGTGCTGACCGAGAGCCGGGCGGGCAAGCCGCTCTTCGACGTCGTCCTGACGAACGCGACCCCGATGAAGATCCTGAAACAGGAAGGTATCTTCGCCCGTTACGAGGCTCCCTCGGCCGCCCGCTTCCCGGCCAAGGTCCAGGACCGCGACGGCGTCCTGTCACCTCCCTACCGGGTCGTGGTCGTGGGCGTTCTCTATAACACGCGCCTCGTGAAGGCGGCCGATGCGCCCAAGACGCTCAGAGACCTTCTCCTGCCAAAGTGGAAGGGCAAGATCGCGCTGCCGGATCCGACACGGCACTCCACGACGATGACGTGGCTGGTCAATCTGGAGAAGCTTCTGGGCAAAGACTGGAAGCCGTTCCTGGAGGGGCTGGCCGCCCAGAAACCGATCATGGTCGAGTCCTTCATCCCCTCGGCGAAGAAAGTGATTGGCGGGGAAGCCCTCCTCGGGCTCAGCTACATCAAGTACGTCTACCTGATGGGGACCAAAGACGGGGCGCCCATCGATTACGCCCGGTTGAATCCCGCCCTGGGCGATGCCCACCACATCGCCATCGCCGCCAAGACCGACAACCCCAGTGGGGCCAGAGTCTTCACCAATTACTTTATTTCCCCGGACGGCCTGAAGGTCCTCGCCTCGGAGGGCGAGTTCGTGCTGGTGAAGGGCGTCTATCCGCCCATCAAAGACGCGGACAAGCTCGAGATCATGACCATGGACGACCTCCGGGACGAGGAATTGAAGAAGTGGCGGGGAGAGTTCAAGAAGATCTTCTTCTAACCCTTCTGTGATCAGGGCGATCAGCGCGCTCCGAACTCCGCTCCTGCCCCTCACGCTCGTCGTCGGGGGGCTCATCGCCTTCCTCAGCCTGCAACCGACCGTGATGCTCCTCTACGGCAGCATCACCGACGCTCCGCTCGGCCGCCCGGGGAAGCTGACGCTGGAGAACTATCGCACCGCGTACGCCGACCCCGAAATCGTCGGGGTGATCCTGAACTCGTTCGTCTTCGCCGCGGGTTCGGCGCTCCTGTCCATCGTGTTCGCCGCGGCGATCGCGTGGGTCGTGGTTCGCACCAACGCGCCCGGCCGGCGGCTCTTCGAGCTCATCACCGTCGTCCCCAACATCATGCCGCCGTTGCTCATCGCCGTGGCCTGGACCTTTCTCCTCAATCCGTCCACGGGCGTCATCAATATTTTGGTGATGAGGGTCTTCGGGCTTTCCGCGGCCCCCTTCGACGTGTATTCGCTGCCCGGCATGATCTTCGTGGAGGGGCTCATCCTGACGCCGCTCGCGTTTCTGATCATCGCGGCCGCGCTGCGCTCGATGGATCCCGCGCTGGAGGAATCCGCGCGGATGTCGGGGTCGCCCCACCTCAAGGTCGTCAGGCGCGTGACCTTGCCCCTGGTCCGTCCGGCCATCCTGGCGGCGGCGATCTTGAACTTCGTGCGGGCGATCGAGAGCTTCGACACGCCGGCGATCCTCGCGCTGCCGGCCCGGATCGACGTCCTCACGTCGAAGATCTACAAAGAAGCGCTCGATGCCTTTCCCCCCAACCACAACCTGGCGGCCTCCTACGGGATGAGCTTGCTCGCGATCACCCTGAGCCTGGTGTACGTGTATCGCGTGATGATCCGCCGGGCCGAACGGTTCGCCACCGTCACCGGCAAGGGATTTCGCCCGGCCCTGATCGACCTCGGGGGGTTCCGCTATCTCGCCTCCGCCGTGGCCGCCGGGATCCTGGTCCTGCTCGTCGTGTTCCCCTTCTTGATCCTCGTGCTCACCTCCTTGCTCCCGTACTTTCCGATGCCCCTGGACGAGGCCATGAGATTGCTCACGGCGAAGCACTACACGACGATCGTGAACGACGACCGCGTGTGGACGGCCATGGGCAACAGCCTCTTTCTCGCGGTCGCTGGCCCGACCCTCTGTATGCTCCTGGCCTCCGTCACCGCCTACATCACGGTCAAGACGACGATCGCCGGGCGGGGGATCGTCGAGGGGCTCAGCTTCCTGCCCTTTGCCTTCCCGGGCACTGCCCTGGGCATCGGGCTCTTGTGGGCGTACGTCCGCTTTCCCATCCCGATCATCGCCACGATCTGGATTCTCCTCATCGGATACATCACCCGGTTCTTTCCCTACGGCTTGCGCTCGATGACGGCGACCATCGTGCAAATCCACCGGGAGCTGGAGGAGGCCTCTCAGATCTCGGGGGGAGGGTTCCTGGTCACCTTCCGGAAAATTCTCCTGCCCTTGATGAAGCCGGGATTTCTGGCCGGCTGGATCCTCCTGGCCACCATCTTTGTCCGGGAGTTCAGCCTCTCGGTGTTCCTCTACACCCCGGCCTCGGAACCCATCGGCCCTCTGCTCTACCACCTGTGGCTCGATGGGCTGCACGGGCGGATGGCGGCGCTGGGCGTGGTCGTGACCCTGCTCTGCATGGGCCTGGTGATGGTGGCGATGCGCCTGGCCCGGCCGCGCGAGTAGTCATCGGAGGGGGCGACTTCACAGGCGCGCCCGCAGGGCGCGACGGCCCCCTCCGAACCCTCCCCCAGGACAGGGTTGCGCCGGCGAAGCCGGCGCTCGAGCGTCGGAGGGGGCCTCGACGGCCCCCTCCGAATCCTCCCCCAGGACGGGATTGCGCCGGCGGAGCCGGCGCTCGAACCCAGGTCAGCCAATCAGGTGGCGCCGATAGAAGGCCAGCACCCGCTCCCAGGCGTCGCGGGCCGCCTCGGCGTTGTACCGCTCGGGGTTCGTATCGTTGTGGAAGGCGTGCTTGGCGCCGGGATAGATCTTGATCTCGTACACCTTCCCGGACTGCTTGAGGGCGGCCTCGAGAGGCGCCACGCCGGGCATGATCGACGGATCATCTTCGCCGTAGATCGCCAGGAGAGGAGCGGTCATGTTCTGCACGAGGTCCAGGGGCGACGGGTTCCGGCCGTAGAACACGACGACGGCGCGGAGGTCGCGACTCCCGGTGCCCAGGAGCAGGGACTGGGCGCCGCCCCAGCAGAATCCCATCACGCCGAGGCGGTCACTCCGCACGGCGTCCGCCTTCTGAAGCCAGGCCAGGGCGGCCAGCAGGTCGGCCTGCACGTCGGCGTTGGAGAGTCCACGTATGGCCTCGATGGTGGCCTCGGGTGTTGGGTAGGCCTGCGTCCCCCCGCGTCGGCTCAGGAGATCGGGGGCCAGCGCGTGATAGCCCGCTCGAGCGAGCCGGCGGGCCACGTCCTGGATGTGGGCCGTGAGGCCGCGGTTCTCGTGGATGACCACGACACCGGGCTGGCGGCCCGGCGCCTTGGGCCGTGACTGATATGCCGACACCGCGCCGGTTGCTCCGGGATACTGCACCATCCCGGACGCGAGATCGGGGGCCTGGGGATCCACCTGCGCCGCGGTGGCCGTCCCGACGCCGGCGGCCTCGAGCAGCGGCGCCGCCGCCGCGAAACTGCCGGCGATCGCGATCGCCTCGGCGATGAAGTCGCGCCGCGTGAGCGCGCCCGTCCGGTACGCCTGGAGCAGCCGCTCTTCTCGCTCTCCCATGTCCTTCTCCCTCCGATTCGCCAGTAACCGCTGTTCGAGCGCCGGCTCCGCCGGCGCAACCCTCTCCTGGGGGAGGCTTCGGAAGGGGGGCGAGGCCCCCCTCTGAGGAGCTAGGGATGGACGGTTTGCAGAAACCACTCCGACGGGATCTCGCGACCTCGTCCCTTCGCGTGGCAGAGCTCGAGCACCCGGGCGCCGACCGCCGCGAACTGGATCCCCAAGCCCACGTTGTTCCTGAAGAGGGTGATCTCGTCGGGCCGGGTCCGGCCGCGTTCCCGGCCGGCGATCACGTCGGCGAGCTCGGCGATCATCTCCCAGCGGAGCGCGCCCGTCTCGAGCGGATCCAGGAGATCGCGCTGATGAGCCGCACGGAGGTGCTCGCGCGAGTTGACGACGATCCGGTCCGCTCTTCGGATGGTGGTGTCATCGAGCTCCCGCCGGGGCCTCACGTGATCTCCTCCCACGATCGACGCCACGAAGGTTCCCGGCGCGATCCACGCGCCCTCGAAGACCGGAGCGCTGGCATTGGTGGTCGCCACGACGCAGTCGGCGCCCTCCACCACCTCCCGTGGCCCGTCCACCGCCCGCACTGGCACCCCGACCGCGCGCGCCATCTCGTCGGCAAATCGCCGCCGGTGCTCCACCGTGGGGCTATACACCCGGACCTCCCGGAAGTCCCGCATACGGCACAGCGCTGGCAGGTGGGCGCTCGCTTGCCAGCCGGACCCCAACAGCCCGAGGATGCGCGCATCCGTCCGCGCCAGGTGTCGCAGGGCGAGCGCCGTGGTGACGCCGACCCGCAGTTTCTGGATGACGCCGTCGTGCAGAACGGCGAGCAGCTCCAGCGTCTCGGTGCTGAATAGCAGGATGAGCCCCAGGTAGCGATCGCCGCTCGCGGACGGCAGCTTGTCCCGGCGGCGCAACCCCGCCACCACACGCTCCGCCACGTGGTCCGAACTGAGCCGGAGCGCCATCACGCCCAACGACCGGACGCCGCCCTCCATGGACTTCAGACAGTAGGCGACGTCAGGCCGTCTGGTGGGGAGGTAGGTGTGAGAGCGGGCCCGGTTGACGGCCCGACCCTCTGCCAGCTCGCGATAGGCGGTCTCGACGACCTCGAGGCAGTCCTCGAGCGTCAGGACCTGCTCCACATCCTCGTTGCTCACGACGAGCGTCATCTCCGTCCTCGCACCGAGGCCGGCGGCTGCGAAGGTCGCCGCGCGGGCTTAGTGACCGGCCTTACCGTCGTTGGATTGGATGTAGTTGGGATCGATGAAGTAGAGGGTGGAGAGGAACAGCACGCTCCGGTCACCCCGGTCCTGCACGGCCCCGTGCACGCCTTTCCGGTGGAGGACGGCGTACGCGATCGGCTGGCCATCCCGCCCGGGGAGGCTGACGATGGCATAGTGCGTCGGCGATTTCACCAGCGCCAGATGTTCCCTCCCCGTCCCCCGTCCGAGCGCGCGCTCCCAGAGCCACCAGCGCGGGCTGTCGCGGACCTCGATGCCGCGCCCGCCGGGGATCGTGTAGAGGACGGCTGCCACGACCTCGCCGTCACCCTGGAGGGTCGGGGCCATCGCGATGAAGGCGCTCGCCTGATACTCTCCCGGTGGGATTTCGGGGACAGCGACCGCCGGCCGCACGGTCAGCCCTCCGCACCCCGCCAGGAGCAACGCGAAGGCTCCCAGCGCGAGCCGTCCGGCCTTCGTCACTTTCACCGGCTGAACGTTGCGCGGAGCGGGATCACGGTCAGGTAGCTCCGGGCCGAGCCGAAGACCCCATCGAAACTGGTCACGGCCCCCACCACGAGGACCGGCTCGCGTCCCCGCTCGAGCGGGCCGACCTGGAAATCGGCCACGTAGGCGAGCCGCTCCGTCTGCCAGATCTCGTTCAGTTCGTATCTCTGCCAAAGGAGGCCGATGACCTCCCCGTTCCTGAAGTTCCGCGCTCGGGCGAAGATCGGTACGGCTTCGTGGTTTCGGCTGACCAGAAGCCCGGTCCCCTGTCCGGGGAGCTGGACCGCCACCACCCGCCCCGGGAGATAGACGCCTTCCTCCAGCTCCGCGTTCCCGCTCCGCTTCGCCACGACGTAGAGCTTGGTTTGGCCGTAGGCGGCGCCTCTGCCCACCACCGTGCCATCAGCGCCATACAGGGTCAAGGGAGTCTGCGGCTGCAACGAGACGACCTCGCGCCGGCCGTCGCCGTCGAGGTCGACCACGGCGAACGAGTAGACGGTCACGTGACCAGGAAGGCGAAGGTCCTCGCCGGGAACGAGCTTACCCCCTTGCCAGACCAGGCGACGGATCGGACCGTCGAAGGCCTTGTCGTGTGCTCGCCGCTGCCCGACGAGGACGGGACCCTCCGGGAAGTTCACCACCCGGAGGTACCACGGGAGC
>MNEF01000075.1 GCA_001917535.1 Candidatus Rokubacteria bacterium 13_1_40CM_69_27 | reverse complement strand
TTACCTCACCAACTAGCTGATAGGCCGCGAGCCCCTCCAAGAGCGGCAGCTTGCGCCGCCTTTCCTCCCCAGATCTCGCGACCCGGGGAACGTATCCGGTATTAGCCTCCCTTTCGAAAGGGTATCCCGGTCTCAAGGGCAGGTTACCCACGTGTTACTCACCCGTACGCCACTAGGACCGCGATATGATTGCTCACACCGCGATCCTCGTTCGACTTGCATGTGTTAAGTACGCCGCCAGCGTTCGCTCTGAGCCAGGATCAAACTCGCCATAAAAAGCGATGAACCTGGTCCCCGAAGCCCGAACGTTTCACTGCGATGCAGTTACTCGGCCGGGCGCAAGGTCCCTCAGAAACGGATGGTGCTCACACCTCTTCGGTGAGCCGATAGCATATGCGACTTTCAAAGAGCGCTACGGTCAGCTTGGAAGGTGACCGGATCTACTGCTAAACCATTGCTCGCCTCTGCCGCGAGCAAAAACTGACTATACGCATGACGGGTCCCCGTGTCAAGATTCTTCGTGGCCCTCCGGGGCCAGGGCCCGTCGCCCACAGGCCATCGCTTCCCGGCATCAACCGGTCCCGGCCGGGCTAGGCGAGAGTCACCGCGTGGTAGGTCTTTTTGCCCTTCCGAAAGATCAGGTACTTCCCGTGCAACGCCCTGTCGCGGCTAACTTGAGCATCCGCGCTCCTGACCTTTTCCCCGTTCATCTGGATAGCGCCGGCTGCGATCAACTCGCGGGCCCGCTTCTTTGATTCTGCCAGACCGGCCTGTATAAGCACCTCGGCCAGAGGGACGGGGTCAGCCCCGAGCGTCAGCACCATCCGCGGCATGGCGCTGCAGGCTTGAGCAGCCTCCTCTCTCGTCAAAGACTTGACGTCGCCTGTGAACAAGGCATCCGTGATCCGCTCCGCCTCCTCTACGCCCGCCGCCCCGTGGACGAGCCCGGTGACTTCGCGGGCCAGCACGTGCTGAGCCTCGCGCTTCTCGGGCGCGCGCCGCACGGCCGCCTCGAGGTCGGTAATGTCGTCAGGGGTAAGAAACGTGAAGTACTTGAGGTACGACACCACGTCGGCGTCGGCAGTGTTGACCCAGAACTGGTACATCTCGTAGGGCGAGGTCTTCGCCGGGTCGAGCCACACGGTGCCCGTCTCGGTCTTGCCGAACTTCGTCCCGTCCACCTTGGTCACCAACGGCAGCGTGAGCCCGAAGGCCGGCGCCGCCAGCAGGCGACGGATCAGGTCCATGCCCGCCGTGATATTGCCCCATTGGTCGCTCCCGCCGATCTGGATGGTGCACTCGTGGTCGCGGCAGAGGACGAGGAAGTCGTAGGCCTGGAGGATCTGGTAGCTGAACTCGGTGTACGAGAGGCCAGCGTCCGAGCGTCCCAACCTGGACTTGACGGACTCTTTGGCGATCATCGCCCCGACCGAGAACTCCTTGCCCACGTCCCGAAGGAACGGGATGACGTTGAGCTTGGAGAGCCACGTGTAGTTGTCGAGGAGCTTGGCGCCACGGGGTCCCTCGAAATCGACGAAGCGGGCCACCTGGCGCTTGAGCTGTTCCGCCCAGGCCGCCACCTGCTCCTCGGGGTTGAGCGCGCGTTCTCCGGCCTTGCCGCTCGGATCGCCGATGAGCCCCGTGCCGCCACCGATCAGCACGATGGGTCGGTGGCCGTGGAGCTGGAAGCGGCGGAGGGCGAGCAGCGGCAGCAGGCTGCCCGCGTGCAGGCTCTCGGCGGTCGGGTCGAAGCCGCAATAGACCGTGCGGGAGCCCTGCGACAGATGGGCACCCAGCTCGTCGGGATTGGTCATGTCGGCGACGAGTCCGCGGGCCTGGAGATCGCGGAGCAACGCTGTTCGCATGGGTGCCGAAGCAGCGAGCATTATCTCACCGCCGGCGGGAGGGGGGAACAATCCGCTCCGTCTTCCATCCTGTCTGGCCCGGGTCGTGCGCCGGACCGGTATAATTGAGGGCGCATGTGGCGGTGGTGGCCCAAAGCGAAGACGCAGGACGGCGAGGGCGAGCTCCCGAGCCCGCCGGAGGCAAGGCAGTGGCTCCGGCGGGTGCTCATCGGCGTCGGCGTCGCGACGCTGGTGCTGGCCTCGGCGGTCGGCGTGATCGCGCTCTGGGTGTTCATGATCCTCCCCCGCTCGCTGCCTCCGGTCAGCGCCCTGGAGACCTTCCAGCCCGTGCTGGGCTCCAGGATCTACGACGACAACGACGAGCTGATCACCGAGCTCCACGCCGAGCGCCGCATCTTCGTCCCCCTTGCTCAGATTCCCCTGGTCCTCCGCGACGCCATCATCGCCACCGAGGACCGCCGCTTCTACTCGCACTGGGGCATCGATCCCATCGGCATCGCGCGGGCGGTCGTCCAAAACTACCGGCGCGGGCGCATCGTGGAGGGCGGTAGCACGATCACCCAGCAGCTCACCAAGGTCCTTTTCCTCACTCCCGACAAGAGCCTGGAGCGCAAGCTCAAGGAGGCCGTGCTCGCCCTCGAGCTGGAGCGCCGGTACCCGAAGGACCGAATCCTAGAAATGTACCTGAACCAGGTGTACTTCGGGCACGGGGCCTACGGCGTGGAGGCCGGCGCGCGGACCTACTTCGGCAAGTCGGTTTCCGAGCTCAACGTCCGCGAGGCTGCGCTCCTGGCCGGGCTGCCCCGCGCGCCCTCGAATTACTCGCCGTTCGAGCACCCGGAGGTGGCCAAGCTCAGGCGCGAGCTCGTGCTGCGCCGGCTGGTGGAGTACGGCACGCTCAAGGAGGCAGAGGCCAAGCGCCTGGCCCGAACGGACCTGGGTCTGGTGCCGCCCGAGCGCCGGCGGACCACGGGCCAGTACTTCCTCGAGTACGCCCAGCAGACGCTGGAGGCGAAGTACGGCGTGGACATGGTGTTCAAGGGCGGGCTCAACGTCTACACCACCTTGAACCCGTTCATGCAGCTCGCGGCCGAACAAGCGCTGCGCGACGGCCTCAAGTCGCTGGAGGTGCGCAGCGCCAAGGGGCGACCCGGCGAGCATCCCGAAGGCGCGGTCGTCACCATCGAGCCCCAGACCGGGTACGTCAAGGCGATGGTGGGCGGCTCCGACTTCTTCCGCACCGAGTTCAACCGCGCGGTCCAGGCCCGACGCCAGCCGGGCTCGGCCTTCAAGCCGTTCATCTACATCGCCGCGGTCGAGGCCGGGTTCACACCTGCCACCCGTATCGACGATGCGCCGGTCACCTATCCGGTCGGTCGCAACGGCGAGCCCTGGAAGCCGGAGAACTACGACCGGAAGTTCCGTGGGCCGACCACGCTCCAGCAGGCCGTGGAGGAATCCGTCAACGTCGTCACCATCAAGCTGCAGGAGCGCGTCGGCGTCTCTCGCACCATCCAGGTCGCCCGACGCCTGGGCATCACGAGCCCCCTCACCATCGACCTCACGCTGGCGCTGGGGACATCGGACCTCACGCTGCTCGAGCTGACCTCGGCCTACAGCGCGCTGGCCAACCAGGGCACGTGGATGCCGGTCACCGTCGTCCGCTACGTGACCGATGCGCAGGGAAAGCTGCTCGAGGAGGCCGTGCCCGAGGGAAAACAGGCGGTGGCGCCCGAGACGGCCTACGTGATCACGCATATGCTCAAGGGCGTGGTCGATCGCGGAACGGGACAGGGGGCGAAAGTGCTGGGGCGGCCGATCGCCGCGAAGACCGGGACGACCAACGACTACTCGAACGCGTGGTTCATCGGCTTCACGCCGCGGGTGGTCACGGGCGTCTGGGTGGGCTACGACCGCCCGCGGAGCCTCGGGCGCGACGAGACCGGATCCCGTGTCGCCGTCCCCATCTGGACTACCTACATGCAGAAGATCCTGGGCAACAGCCCCAAAGAAGACTTCCCGGTGCCCGAGCGCGTCGTGCTGGCCCCCGTCGACCTGGATCCCTCGAACGAGTGCGTGCACGTCGTGATGATGGCGTTCGTCCGCGGGACCGAGCCCACGGTGGCCTGCGGGCCGCGCCCCCCCGGTGAGCCGCCTGACCTTGGCCCCCTGCCGGCCCCGGAGGCGGTGCCGATGCCAGTGCCGATGCCGGCGCCGCTACCCACGTCACCCGCGCCCCCCGGCTCTCCCGGCCCCAGCACGCTCGGCACACCGAATCCGCAGCGGCCGGCCGCGGTCCTCCGGCAGTCGCCGTGAGCGCCGAGACGTCTCAACTCTTGGCGCGCGGGTAAGCGCGCGCCACCTCGTCCCAGGCCGCTTCGCCCAGCAGCCGGTCGAACACCTGGGACAGATCCTCGATGGGAACGCGGATCTGTTCCATCGAGTCCCGCTCGCGGATCGTGACGCAGCGGTCGCCGGCCTCGCCCTTGTCGGAGTCGCCCACCGTCTGGACGTCGACCGTCACGCAGTACGGCGTGCCGACCTCGTCCTGGCGCCGGTACAGGCGGCCGATGGCCGCGGTGTCGTCGTAGACGGTGACCCAGCGCCGGGCGAGCCGATCATGGAGCTCCCGGGCCGTGGCGACGATGTCGGTGCGCTTCTTGAGGAGGGGCAGCACCGCGATCTTGGTGGGCGCCAGCGCCCGGTGCAGGCGGAGCACCACCCGCTTCTCGCCCCGCACCTCTTCCTCCTGATACGCATCGACGAGGAAGGCCAGCAGGCTCCGGTCCGCCCCCGCCGAGGGTTCGATGACGTAGGGCACCACGTGAGTGCGGCGGTCCTCGTCGTAGTAGGTCAGGGATTTGCCGCTGAACTGCGCGTGCTGCCGGAGATCGAAGTCCGTACGGTTGGCGATGCCTTCCAGCTCGCTCCATCCCATCGGGAACCGATACTCGATGTCCGCGGTCCGCTTCGCGTAGTGGGCCAGCTCGGACTTGTCGTGCTCCCGCAGCCGGAGATTGTCCGCCCGGATCCCGTATCGCCGGTACCAGGCCAGCCGCTCCTCCATCCAGCGGTCGTGCCACGCCTCGTCGGCCGGGCGCCCGTCGATGGTCTCGTGCGGATTGACGAAGTACTCGATCTCCATCTGCTCGAACTCACGCGTCCGGAAGATGAAATTTCCCGGCGTGATCTCGTTGCGAAATGCCTTGCCGATCTGGGCGATGCCGAACGGGAGCTTGAGCCGCATCGATTGTAAGACATTGTCGAAGTTGACGAAGATTCCCTGCGCCGTCTCGGGTCGGAGATAGGTGACGGCGGCCTCGTCCTCGACCGGCCCCATGAACGTCTTGAACATGAGGTTGAACTGCCGGGGCGCCGTCAGCTCCCCCTTGCCGCACTCGGGGCACAGCGTCCGGCGCGCGCCGCAGTGCTTGCACGGCTCGCCCCCCGGCACCTCGAACTTGTTCCCCTTCGTCGCCGGGCAGTAATGGATCCAGGACTGCTCGTCGAGCTTGTCCGCCCGGAAGCGTCGCTGGCAGGCCTTGCAGTCCACCATCGGGTCGGTGAAGTGATCCAGGTGCCCGCTCGCTCGCCACACCGTTGCGTGCATCAGGATCGAGGCGTCGAGCCCCACCATGTCGGGGCGGAGCTGCACGTTGTCGCGCCACCAGGCGCGCTTGATGTTGTTCTTGAGCTCCACGCCGAGCGGGCCGTAATCCCAGCAGGAGCCGGTGCCGCCGTAGATCTCGCTCGACTGAAAAATGAAGCCTCGACGCTTGCACAGCGATACGAGCACGTCCATGTTCATACGGGTCGTCTGCCTCCGAGGATCGGCGAGAATCGTTCCACCTCGCGGACGAAGTGTGAGGTGCGGGTCGGCTGGCCGATGAGTCGCGCCACCTGTTGATCGAGCAGCTCGCGCAGCTCCTGCTCCGCCCGGCCCAGGCGGGCGGCGGTGGCCTCGGCCCAGGCCATCGTCCGGAGCCGCCGGAGCGCCGCCACGCTGGCCGGCTCCAGCCGGAGCACGTCAGGCGTCGCGACATCGCACCCCGCGCAGACGACGCCGCCCGCCTCGACGTCCAGGGCCACCGGCCCGCGCCCCGTCGGAGCGCGCCGGCCGCACACCACGCAGGCGTCGGTGCGGAGACGGTGTCCCAGGGCCTCGATGGCGCGGACGCCGAAGACGACGGCGACACGTCGGGGCGGCGCGCCCCCCTCCACGCTCCTGAGCGCCCGCAGCAGCAGGCCGTAGACGGCCGCGTTGGGGTCGCGATCCGCCGTGAGCCGCCCCACGCACTCGGCCATCCACGCTGCCTGCCCCAGACGCTCCAGGTCGTCGCGCACCCGGTCGAAGGGGTGCAGCACGTCGAAGTGGTCCACGGCCACGAGATCGCTGCGCCCGGCGTCAAAGAACAGCAGCTGGCCGAGCGTCAGGAGCTCCAGCGCGCCGCTGAAGCGCGACCTCATCCGGCGCGCCGCCTTGGCGACGCCCCGAACCTTGCCGTACTCCCGGGAGAAGAACGTGACGATGCGGTCGCTCTCGCCGAGCGGGAAGGAGCCGATGACGACCGCCGCCGACTTGCCGAGCGCCATCCTAGGACGTCAGCCGGAACCCGAACTCCCGCAGGGCGCGGTCGTCCTTGCGCCAGGCGCGGCGTAGCTGCACGGCGAGCCCCAGGAACACCTGAACGCCGAAGAATGCCTCCAGCTCTTGACGGGCCGTCATGCCGATGCGCTTGAGCATGCTCCCCCCCTTGCCGATGAGGATGCCCTTCTGGGAGTCCCGCTCCACGAAGATCGTCGCCTGGATGTCCAGCCGCGGCGGCTCCTCGTGCTCCACCAGCTCGTCCACGCGCACGGCCACGGCGTACGGCACCTCCTCGCGCGTGAGCAGGAAGATCTTCTCGCGGATGACCTCGGCGACGTAGAACGTCTCCGGCTGGTCAGTCGTCGTGTCGGCGGGAAAGAAGCACGGATGCTCCGGCAGCGCCTCGGCGATCAGGTCGACCAGGCGATCGCAGTTGGTCCCGTCCAGGGCCGAGATCGGCAGGATCTCACGGAAGGCATGGGCCGTCCGCCACGCGTCGATCCGGGGAAGCAGCAGGCTCTTGGCCCGGAATTCGTCCGCCTTGTTCAGCAGACAGAAGGCCGGCGCCGAGTGCGCGCGCACGGTCTCCAGCACCATCTGGTCGGGGTGCTGGCGCTCGGCGGCGTCGACGACGACGCAGATCAGATCGACGTCCTCCAGCGCACGCTCGACCGTCTTCGACATGAACTCGCCGAGCTTGCCGCCGGCCGGATGCAGGCCGGGCGTGTCCACGAAGACGATCTGGGCCCCGGGCAGGTTCCGGATCCCGGTGATCCGGTTGCGCGTCGTCTGCGGGCGCGGAGAGACGATCGCCATCTTCTCGCCCACCAGCCGGTTCAGGAGCGTCGACTTGCCGGCATTGGGCCGCCCGATGAGCGCCACGAATCCGGCTCTCATAGCCTCGGAGGGGGGCTGCGCCCCCCTTCCGATACCTCCCCCCAGGACCGGTGGCGCCGGCGGAGCCGGCGCTCGAAGGGGCGTTTTCATATGTGCAGGAGTCCTTTCCAGAGTCGCGACGGAGGCGGGCGCCGGCCGGACGAGAGGATGTCGCGCTCGCGCTCGTGCATCAGGGCAGCCTCCACCGGATCACGATCATCGTAGCCCACCAGGTGCAGCACGCCGTGGGTGATCAGCAGGTCCAGCTCCGTCGCGACGTCCACGCCGACGCGCCGGGCCTGACGGGCCGCCGTCTCGGCGGAGATCACGACCTCGCCCACCAGGCGGCCCCCGACCTCCGGCGTCTCCAAGGGAAAGGCCAGGACGTCGGTGCGGCGCCGGACGCCCCGAAAGGCGGCGTTGAGCCGCCGCATCTCGGCGTCGTCCACCACGAGGATCTCGACCTCCCCCCCGGCACGCCCGAGCGCGCGGAGCGCGCGCTCGGCGGCCCGGGCCAGGCGCGGCCGGGAGAACGAGACCCGGCGCTGGCGATTGTCGATGGCGCACGGCACTAGGCGGGTTTGGTCGACGCGCCGTCTTCGCGCGATCTGGCATCGTGGGCGTCGTAAGCCCGGATGATGGCCGACACCAGCTGGTGGCGCACGACGTCCTGATCGTCGAAGTAGACGAAGCGGATGCCGGGGACGCCCTTCAGGATGGCCTGCACCTCGATGAGGCCCGAGCCCCGGGAGGCCGGCAGGTCGACCTGCGTGATGTCCCCCGTGATCACCATCTTCGAGTTGAAGCCCAGGCGCGTGAGGAACATCTTCATCTGCTCGGCGGTGCTGTTCTGGGCCTCATCGAGGATGATGAACGAGTCGTTGAGCGTGCGTCCGCGCATGTAGGCCAGCGGCGCGATCTCGATGAGGCCCTTTTCCATCAGGCTGGCGACCTTCTCCGCCTCCAGCATGTCGTAGAGCGCGTCGTAGAGCGGCCGCAGGTACGGGTGGACCTTCTCGTAGAGGTCGCCGGGCAGGAACCCCAGGCGCTCCCCCGCCTCCACGGCCGGTCGTGTCAGCACGATGCGCGCGACCTCCCGCTTCATCAGCGCCGACACCGCCATCGCCACCGCCAGGAACGACTTGCCGGTTCCGGCCGGGCCGATGGCGAAGACCATGTCGTGGGCGCGAATCGCGTCGATGTACCGTTTCTGGCCGAGGGACTTGGGCGCGATCCACTTCTTGCGCGACGGCACCGGGATGGCGTCGGCGAAGACCGCCTTGAGATCGGCGTCCTCGTCGTCGGTGAGCATCCGGACGGCGGCGCGCACTTCGGCCGTGCGCAGGGGGGCGCCCGCGCGGACCAGCTCGGCCAGCTGGGTGATGGCGCGCTCGGCCTTGCGCACCTGACGCTCGTCCCCCTTCAGCATGATCTCGTGGCCGCGCGCGACGATCCGGACGTCGAGCTCTCCCTCCAGGGTCCGCAGATGATCGTCGTTGCGCCCCAGGAGCGGCAAGAGGTCGATCTCCGGGGCAAGCGAGATGCGACGGGTGACCGTGGTGGCGTCGCTCAACTCCGATTCCTGTCCCAGTCTACCACGGTGATTCCAAGCTCCCGGAGCTGGGCCGGGCTCGCCGGCGCCGGCGCGTCGGTCATCGGATCGACGCCCCTCTGGGTCTTGGGGAAGGCGATCACCTCGCGGATCGAGTCCTGGCCGGCCAGGATGGCCACCAGGCGGTCGAGCCCGAAGGCGATGCCACCCATGGGGGGCGCGCCGAACTCGAGGGCGTCGAGCAGGAAGCCGAACTTCGCGCGGGCCTCGTCTTTGGCGATCCCCAGCAGATCGAAGACCCGCTGCTGCACGGCCTGCTGGTAGATGCGGATGCTGCCGCCGCCCACTTCCTGCCCGTTCAGGACGAGGTCGTAGGCTTTGGCCAGGACCGCTCCCGGCTCGCTTTCCAGACGCGGCAGATCCTCGTCGCGGGGCGCCGTGAACGGGTGATGCATCGCCTGCCAGCGGCCCTCTTCCTCGCCCCACTCGAGCAGCGGGAAGTCGACGACCCACAGCACCGCGTGGCCGCCCGAGGGGATCAGCCCGGAACGCTGGGCCAGCTCCACGCGGAAGCGTCCGAGCACGGTGGTGGCCGTCGGCCTGGCGTCGCCCACCAGCAGGAGCAGATCGCCAGCTGACGCGCCCAGCGCGCCCAGCAGCGCCGGCCTGACCGGCTCGAGGAACTTCGCGACCGGCGACTGCAGCCCGCCCTCGGTGACCTTGATCCACACCAGCCCCTTGGCGCCCCAGGTCTTCGCCGTGGCCACCAGATCGTCGGCCTCCTTGCGGGTGAGCCCGCCGGCGCCGGGCACGCGGACCGCCTTCACGACCCCGCCCGCCTCGGCGACCTGCCGAAACGCCTGGAACTCGCCGTCCCGGAAGAGCGCCGTCACGTCCTGCAGCTCCATCCCGAAGCGCAGGTCCGGCTTGTCGGAGCCGAAGCGCTCCATGGCCTCGGCATAGGTCAGGCGCGGGAACGGCCGCGCCAGCTCGACGTCATGGATGCGGCGCAGGATCTCCGCGACCATACCCTCGATCAGGGACAGCAGCTCGTCCCGATCGAGAAACGACGTCTCGATGTCGATCTGCGTGAACTCCGGCTGCCGGTCCTTGCGGAGATCCTCGTCCCGGAAGCAGCGCACGATCTGGAAATACCGCTCGAAGCCCGCCACCATCAGGAGCTGCTTGAAGAGCTGGGGCGACTGGGCCAGGGCGTAGAAGCAGCCGCGGTTCAGCCGGCTCGGCACCAGGAAGTCGCGGGCGCCTTCCGGAGTGGTGCGGATCAGGAACGGCGTCTCCACCTCGACGAAGCCGTGCGCGTGCAGGTAGTCGCGCGTCGCCCGGGACACCGCGTCCCGGATGACGAAGTTGCGGTACATGGCCGGGCGCCGCAGGTCGAGATAGCGGTGGGTCAGCCGCGTCAGCTCGTCGACCTCGACCTCGTCCTCGATGGGGAACGGCAGCGGCCGCGCCTCGTTGAGGATCCGGAGCTCGCCGACGTGGACCTCGATGTCGCCGGTGGCCAGCTTGGCGTTCTCGGTGCCGGGCGGCCGGCGGGCGACGACGCCCCGCACCGCCAGGACGAACTCGACGCGGATAGCCTCCGCCCGCTCGTGGGCGGCGGGGCTCGTCGCCGGGTTGAACACGCACTGCGTGAGGCCCGTGCGGTCCCGGAGGTCGACGAAGATGAGGCCGCCATGATCCCGGCGGCGGTGGGCCCAGCCCATCAGCGTGACGGTCTGCCCCGCCTCCGCCGCTCGCAGCGCGCCGCAGGAGTGCGACCGGCGCCAGTCGCCCAGCGCATCCGTCACGCCCGTGCTCTCAGACTGAGAAGCTCTTGCTCGAGCTTCGTCAGCGGCACCGCTCGCTGTTGGCCAGCCGTCATGTCCTTCAGCAACACGTCGCCACGTGCAAGCTCGTCCGCTCCCAGAATCACAGCGTACTGGGCGCCCAGCTTATTCGCACGCTCGAGTTCTTTCCCGAGCTTTCGCTCACCGTGACTGATCTCGACCAGCACGCCGGCGGCCCTCAGTCTGTTCCCTACGGGCAGGAGGCGCTTCAAGGCCTCATCGCCGAGCGGAATCAGCAGGACGCGCGGCCGGCGACCCTCCCCGGCCTCGGGCCCCTTCTCGGACAGCAGCTGGACGACGCGCTCGACCCCGACCGCGAACCCGATGCCGGGGTCGGGCGGGCCGCCGAGCAGCTGGATGAGCCCGTCGTACCGGCCACCCCCGGCCACCGCGTTTTGCGCCCCCAACTGTGTGGTCGTCAGCTCGAACGTCGTCCGCACGTAGTAGTCCAGCCCTCGCACCAAGCGCGGGTTGACGACGTACCGTATCG
>MNEF01000062.1 GCA_001917535.1 Candidatus Rokubacteria bacterium 13_1_40CM_69_27 | reverse complement strand
GGCCCTCCCCCCTGGAACGGCACGTGCGTGATGTCGAGCCCGTACGAGGCTTTGAACAGCTCGACCATGAAGAACGACACCGTCCCCAGGCCGGCCGAGCCGTAGCTGAGCTTGCCCTGGTTCTTCCTCGCGTAGTCGACAAACTCTTCAAGCGTCTTCCACGGGCTCCCCGCCCTGGCGGTGATGACCCCGATATCCGCGATGTAGCTGCCGATCGGGGCGAAGTCGGACGGCCGATAGGAGACGTCGGGCTGGATGGCGGTGACGATCGTCATCGGCGCGTTCGTCGCGGCGAAGACGGTGTAGCCGTCGGGCTTCGACTTGGCGACGTAGTCGGCGCCCAGGGCGCCGCCGCCGCCCGCCTTGTTCACGAGCACGATCGGCACGCCCAGCGCCGCCGACAGCTTGGGCTGGACGATGCGGGCCGCGGTGTCGGCGGGTCCCCCGGGCGGGAACGGGATGATGAACTCGATGGGGCGGCTGGGGTAGTCCGACTCCGCGCCCAGCCGGCCCGGGCCGAGTGGCGTCAGCGCCAGCGCCAGCAGGACCACGGAGACAACGAGATTTCTCCGCATGGTGCTCCTCCAGGTCGTCGATATCGAAGGGGCCTCGCGGCCCCTCTTGGGCCAGGGCCGTGGCCCGGGTCGACCGGCGCCTCATCCCTCGACGCACGTGTCCCCCACTTGAGACGACCGGGTGCCAGCCTAAAGGATAGACGCGGCCCCCCGGCTGGGGGCCGCGCCCTTCGTCTCCCCGAGCGCTTTCCCGCTAGACCATCGTCCTGATCCAGCCGTAGCGCTTGTGATCCGGAGTTGCGCCCTGGGCGAGATAGCGTTGCCGCATCTTCGAGATGTTGTCCGAGGCGTGGGTGAATTCGAGCAGCGTCCCAAGGTCCGTCGGGACCGTGAACGTCGCGTCGAAGTTCTTCTTCGTCAGCACCGTCCCGTTTTGCGTCAGCTCCCCGAACTTCTTCGGTATCGTCGAGGAGACGTGGTACAGCCGCGCGGAGTTCAGGCCGAGGATGTTCCGCTTGTCGGCCTCGGTGATCTCCGGATACCCCCACTTGCGCTGCAGCGCTTCCGGGATCTGGAACCGCCAGAACGCCTCGTACTGCCACTGTGGGGAGCCATACCACAGCGAATCGGAGCCGAAGTTGATCCGGTGCGATCCCATGTTCTGCAGGAGCTGGCCGACGATGTGCGCCCACACCGTGGGGAAGGTGATGATGGTCGAGGCGAACGTCGAGCCGACCTCCGCGTAGACGTTGTTGAGGTTGCGCGACAGCTGCGCGAACCGCGTCGTCCACCGGATGTCGGGGACGCCTTCGCGAAGGACGGGGTGGGCACTCAGCAGGTTGGCGAGGGGATCGGGGTTGTAGAAGAGGACCGGGAAGATGCACGAGTGGTAGATGATGAAGTTGAACGTCGGCCAGTCCCGGGCCGCTTTCGGCAGGTCCTCAGGGTTGCCGTTCTCAGGCGTGTCATCCGCGGTCGGTGCGAAGCCCTTGTGGACGCAGATGTTGCCGAAGGCAGGTCGCTCCTTCCGGAGAATCACCTGGTACTTCCGGATCAACTCGAAGGTCGGATACATGACTTGCTCGTCGTCGAGCCTCCACTGCTTCATCGACGCGCCGGCCGGATCGGTGAGCTGCTTGGCAGCCAGGGACACGCAGTAGCCTTTCCACGAGTCCGGCTTGTTGTGGTCGATCTGTCGCTGGATCTCGAACAGGTTCGCCGTGCCCGGGTAGAGCAGGCCGTGAGCGTAGAGACGCTGCGAGCCCGCCAGCTTGTTGACGAAATCTCTCACGCCGGCCGTCTGGTCGGCCGTCAGGACCTCGATGCTGCGCGCATCGTTCACGTTTTTCGGCTCTGTGCCCGTAACGAACACGGGTAGAAATCCGGTGATGTTGCTGAGCATACCCACGGTCATCTGGCTGTCCAGGAACAGCGACTTGATGAACGCCCGCAGGTGGAAGATCTCGGAGTCCATCGGGTCGCCGATCAACGCCGGGTTCCAGTTCCTCCAGAGACCGCCAGAGATGTCGATATTGCCGCGCAGGGCGAGCTCGTCGGGCAACGGGGTGGGCCCGTCGTGCAGTTCGGGATTGAACGGATTCGAGTGGAACTCCGCCGCCCCTGGGTATCCCTGCGCGAGCGCCCGCAGCCCGCGATTCGACGTCGTGTTGCTCTGGCGAATCATGTGCAGCTGATCGTCGAACACGAAGAGGTCCGACGGTGGGCCGTCCTGTGCGAACGCCTCGGATTCGAACATCGCGTCGCGGCTGATATTGAAGTAGCGCCCGAAGACCTCGTTCATCGCCAGGAACGTGGCGGCCATGCCGCCCGTGCTCGCCAGGAACTTCCGGCGGCTCATGCCGAGCTTCTTGGCGGCGCCGTCGGCGAGCTCGTTGGTGCGGGCTTCGATCCTCTTCTGCTCCGGGGTCTGCGGCAGCGGCATCCACTCGCCGTTCGAGACGATCTGAGTGGGAATGGGTGACGGGAACGGATCCGCGTCAGCTCTGGCGCATTTCGCCAGCTGCGCGTCACTGAGCCACGTATCGTCCCTGCGATCCTCACCTGACATGTTTGACACTCCGTTTCTGGGCCTCTGCGGCACCAAGGATGTGCGAGGCGGAAACCGCCGCCAGAGTGCGAGCGCCAAAGAGGTCGCATCGGCGGCGCACGACTTGATCCGCCCGAGGGGACTGAAGAAGGCCCGACGTCAACCGCACGATCTGTGCGATAGCGCCCGGAGCGGTCGATCACCCCATTGGTTTACCCGGAAAGGAAGAGCCTCTACCGCCTCGTCGACGATCGCCTGATAAATCGTCCCCTGGCACACCGCCAGAGGCGAACGGGCGATCCGGAGGGAATGCTAGGGCCGCTGCCTGGCACCTGTCAAGCGAGCTTCCTCATCCAGTCACACCCCGAGGTAGGTCACTCTCACGTGGGGATTCTGGAGGAGCGCCGTGCCCGCGTCGGCGAGGACGATCCGCCCCTGCTCCAGCACGTAGGCGCGGTGGCTGATGGGGAGCGAGAAGTGGACGTTCTGCTCGATCAGGAACACTGTGATGCCCTGTTCGTTGATCCGGTGGATCGTCTCGATGATCAGCTTGACCAGCGTCGGCTGGAGTCCGAGCGACGGCTCGTCGAGCAGCAGCAGCTCGGGGCAAGCCATGAGGGCCCGCCCGATCGCCAGCATCTGGCGCTCGCCGCCCGAGAGCGTGCGGGCGAGCTGCCGCGTCCGCTCCTCGAGCCGGGGGAACAGGGCGAAGACGGCGGCGAGGGTCTCGGCCTGCCGCGCCCGCGCCCGGGGCACCACGGCGCCTATTCTCAGGTTGTCGAGGATGGTCATTTCGGGAAACACGCGCGCCCCCTCGGGGACGACCGCGATCCCCTGCCGGACGATTTCCTCCGGCGCCAGGCGGTCGATCCGGCGGCCTCGGAAAAAGATGCCGCCACCGCGGGATCGAACCAGCCCCACGATGGCTTTGATCAGCGTGGTCTTGCCAGCCCCGTTCGGCCCGATGAGGCTCACGACCTCGCCCTCGCCGACCTCGAGCGAAACACCCCATAGCACTTGAAGCGCGCCGTAGCCCGCGTCGAGCGCCTCGACCCTAAGTATAGGCTTCACCGAGGTAGGCCTTGATGACGGCGGGATCGCGCATCACGTCCCGGGGCCGTCCCTCCGCGATCTTCTCGCCGTAGTTGAGTACCAGCACCCGATCCGCCAGGTCCGCGATCGCCCGCATGATGTGCTCGATCACCATCAGGCTCCGCCCCCGGTCGCGCACCTGGCGCAGGAGCGCGACCGACGCCGCCACCTCCCGCTGATTCAACCCCGCCATGTTTTCGTCGAGCAGGAGGACGCGGGCGTCGGTGGCCAGGACCCGGGCCAGGTCGAGGCGACGGCGCTCGGGCAGGGAGAGCGTCTCGGCGGCGGCCGCCGCCTTGTCGGCCAGGCCGACGAATTCCAGCCACGTCTCCGCCTGGTACCGCGCCGGGCCGAGGGACACGCCTTTGCCGTAGAGGCCGGCGACGAAGACGTTTTCCAGCACGCTCATCCGAGGAAAGAGCTGGGGGATCTGAAAGGTCTTGGTGATTCCCAGTCGGCAGACTGCGTCGGTAGTGAGGCCGGAGATCGCCGCGCCGCGGTAGTAGACGGCTCCCGCGCTCGGCCGCTCGAGGCCGGCGATCAGGTTGAAGAGCGTGCTCTTGCCGGCGCCGTTCGGCCCGATGATCCCCAGGATCTCGCCCTCCGCCAGCTTCAGGTCGACGCGGTCGAGGGCCACCAGCGACCCGAAGCTCTTCGTCAGCGCGCGCACCTCGAGAATGCTCACGGCTGGACCCCCGCCCGGCGGGAGCGCAGGAGCCGGCCGACCCCGGCCAGCCCCGCGGGCATGAACAGCGAGACCGCCACGATGAGGACCCCGATCGCGATCAGGTAGTGATACACGAATCGGGTCCCCAGGATCTCGGCGGCCAGCGTGAGAAAGAGGGCTCCGAGCGGCGGGCCGAAGGGGGTGCCGAGCCCGCCCAGCAGGACCATCACGACCATCTGGAACGTGAGCCCGGCCCCGAAGAAGTCGCTGGCGTTGATGTAGGAAAGCCAGTAGCCGGCCGTGCCTCCCGTCCAGGCGATCAGGAGCGCGCTGCCCACGTAGACCCGCCGCTTGAGCCGATGAATGTTCACGCCGGAGGCCTCGGCCAGTCGATCGTTCTCGCCGATCGCCCGCAGCCCGTAGCCGAATTTGGAGCGGCCCAGCCAGAGGGCCGCCGCCGTCACCAGCGAGGCCAGGGCCAGCATCACGTAATAGAAGAGGAGGTAGCCGGCGCTCAAGGGCAGCGAGACGCCGGCACTTCCGCCCGTGAGCGGGATCCCGGTGAGTCGGTCCCACGCCAACGCGAGCTGCTTGGCGGACTCGGCCAGCGCCAGCGTCCCGATGGCGAAGTAGGCGCCGCGCAGCCTGAGCGTGGGGGTGCCGACGGCGTAGGCGATGACCATCGCCACGCCTCCCGCCAGGACCAGGCTCACCAGAAACGGCAGGTGGGCCCGGAGCATCAACGCCGCCGTGGCGAAGGCGCCGACGCCGTAGTAGACCACGGGACCGAGGTCCACCGCGCCCGCGTAGCCGGCCAGGAGATTCCAGCTCCCGGCCAGCGCCGCCCACATGAAGATCACCGTCGCCAACCGGATCTGGTAGGCGCCGGCCGCCGCCGGGAACAGGAGGAGGAGCAAGAGGAGAAGAAGTGCGGCGACCTCGCCCGGCCCGAGCGACAGGAATCGCACTTACTCCAGGCGGCCTTTCCCCATGATCCCGGCTGGCATGAAGCGCAAGATCAGGTAGAGGAGGAAGAACGCCACGAGCAGCGAGAGCCCGGATTCCAGATACGTCTCGGTCAGAGCCTGGGCGATGCCCAGCGCGAGGCCGCCCCACACCACCCCGGGGATGTAGCCGAGCCCTCCCAGGACGACCACGGAGAAGGCGAACAACGTATACGTGAGCCCCATATAGGGCTCCACCGGCGCGTAGAACGCGATGAGAGAGCCCGCCACGCCCGAGATGCCGGCTCCCAGCCCGAAGGTCACCGCGTAGATCATGCGGTGGCTCACCCCCAGGAGGCGCGCCATCTCCCAGTCTTGCGCGGTGGCGCGGATCATCCGGCCCAGATGCGTCCTCTGGAGCAGCCCGGTGAGGCCGACGACCATGCCGACGCCGACGGCGCAGGCGACCAGACGCGAGAGCGGGATGATGAATGGTCCCAGGATGAGGCTCCGCTCGAAGTACGCGATCCTCACCAGCCGGTAATCGGCACTCCACAGCCGGAGCGCGGTGTTGACGAGGATCAGCGAGATGCCGAACGTCACCAGGAGCGAGAGGAGCAGAGGGCTCCCCAGCGTCCGGTTCAGGATGAAGTACTGCAGGAGATAGCCGAGGGCGAAGAGCAGCGCGAAGGAGATCGGCAACGTCAGGAATGGATCCACCCCCGCGGCGCTGACCAGCCAGTAGGTCGCGAAAGCGCCCAGCATGACGAGCTCACCGTGGGCGGCGTTGAGGATCCCGCTCACCCCGAAGATCAGCGAGAGGCCGACGGCCGCCGCCGCGTACACCCCGGCTTGTAAGATACCGTTGATGAGCGTCTGGACGAGGTCGGCGAGGAGCGTCACGGGAGCCGCTACTCGAAGATCTCCACCTTGACGGGCGTGCAGTGGTACGCGTTACACGGCGCCAGCACGTCGAGCGGACAGTTGGAGAAGCCTACCAGGCAGTCCATCTCCGCGCGAAACTCGATGTAGTCTCCCGGCTTCGACACCGGCTCGCCGATCACCCAGCGTCCGCGCGCGCAATCGTGGTGGTAGTTCATGAAGAGGTCCATCGTGTCCGGAATGTCTTCGGGCAGGATCCCGTACGGCGCCACCGCGTTGGCGATGTTCTCGTGACAGCCGTCGCGCGGACCGAGCCCGTAGGACTCGTAGAGGAACCGGTTGCACATGCGGTTGTGAGTGTCGTGGACCCCCTTCGGCTCCGGCGTTTCCTTGACGATCGTCATCAGGGGCCGGCAGATCGTCGACAGGAGGGTGTCGCCTTCCGTCAGCTTGTCGCGCGGCACGTACTCGGCGCCGGGCTTGGGGACGTAGCGCGTGCGGGAGTACGACGTCGACAGCTTCTCGCGGGGGTTGTCGGCGTTGAACACCGCCATGTCGACGACCTGCTGGCCCTCGAGGTCCGTCACGCGTAGATGCTGGCCTTTCCGGACCCTCACCGCCAGTCCGCGCTTGGGCGGGATCACCTGCTCGAACACGACGCGCATGCCGCGGCTCCCAGCTCGTCGGAGGGGGCGATTCCACAGGCGCGCCCGCAGGGCGTGACGGCCCCCTCCGAAACCTCCCCCCAGGATTCGATTACGGCGGCAAAGCTGCCGTTCGAACGGAGGTAACTCGGACGGGCCAGCACGCGGCCCCGGGGCCGACGGGCACGTGCGGCAGGGGTCGACGGGATCCGTTCCCGCCCGCTGGCAACGGACCCCGCGTGCCCAGGTGGAGCCCAGCCGCAACGGGGCAAGCGGACGCGTGCCGCGTGGTCCCGCGATCCCTGCCGTGCGTGCCCGTCGGCTCCGCCGGCGCGAGCGTGGCTATCATGAACATGACTTCTCAGACGGAACACTAGCGCGATCGCCAGGGCGTCAGCGGATACACGAGCTTCGCGGCCTGGGCACCGCCCACTTCCTTGGGGTAGACCAGCGCGAACTTGCCGCCCTGGATCTGCACGGCAATGGGCGGCTTCTGGACGATGCCACCGTCCGGCCCGAACTTCACCTGCCCGTACAGCGTCTGGATGTCCTGCCGGTGGAGCTGCTCCATGAGCGCTTCGCGGTCCTTTTCCGACAGCGGGGGTTGGAGCCCGAGCTGCTCGATGGCCTTCTGCTGGGCGACCAGGCCGCCCGCCGCGGCCGCCTGGACGTAGTCGGCCGCGTGCCCGTATTTCTTCTCGATGGCGTCCGCGAAGGCCTGGGCGGAGCCGAACACGGGGTCCTTGAACGGGAAGGACGGCAGCCACTCGGAGGCGGCGATGACGCCTTCGGCGTCCTTGCCGAACTCCTTCAGGAACTCCGGCACCGTGGGGCCGTAGCTGAAGGCCAGGCCCTTGGGGGTGAAGTCCACCTCCTTGGTCGCCTTCATCACGCGCAGCGCGTGGGAGAACAGACCGCCGACCAGGAGCAGATCCGGGTTCTGCCGCTTCACTTTCAGGAGAAGCGAGTTGTAGTCGGTAAGGTCGAGCGGGAAGATCTCGAAGAGCACGACCTCGATGCCCATCTCCCCCAGGAACTTCTTGAATCCTTCCGCCGCCAGCTTGCCGAAGAGGTGATCGGACCCGATGACGGCGGCCCTGGTCGGCTTGGGCTGGACAATGGAGAAGACCTTGGCCGCCCCTTCCACCTCGTCGAAGGTCTTGTTCAGGGTGGCGAACACGTACTTGAACCCGCGCTCGAAGATCGGGTTGGCGCTGGCCGCTCCCGAGATGTAGGGGTATTTGTACTTCTCCGTCACCGCGCTGGCGGCGAAGACGATGCTCGAGCCGAAGGCCCCGAGGATGAGGTCGACCTTGTCCGACGTCGCCAACCGCTCGACGAGCTGCGCGCTCTTCTGCGGGCTCGACTCGTCGTCATAGTAGGTGATGCGGATGGGATAGCCGGTCCCCTTCACCTTGATGCCGCCCGCGCGGTTCACCGTCTCCGCCCAGAGATCGTAGACCTCCTTGAAGAGCGCGGCGTCGCGGCTGAAGATGCCGCTCAGCGAGAGGGCCACGCCGACCCGGAACTCCTTGGGCTGCGCGTCGGCGGTCCGCAGCCCTCGCCCCGCGCTTCCCGGCGCCGCCAGCGCCACCACGGCGAGGAGCAGGACCGCCAGCCACCGCATTCCGCGAGATCTCCATGTCGTCGCCATGCCCGGACCTCCCGTCCGCCAATCAGTCGAGTAAGGCCTTGCGCTGCCCGCCGTCCAGCGTGATCAGGGCGCCGTTCATGAAGCTGGCCCGGCCGGAGGCCACGAAGACGGCCACGTTGGCCACCTCCTCGGGCGTGCAGATGCGGCCCAGCGGGATGCTGCGCTCGGCCCGCTTCTGCGCCTCGTCGACGCTGATCTTCCGGAGCCGCGCGATGCCGCCGATGAGCTGGTCCCAGCGCTCGGTGGCCACCGGCCCCGGATTGATGGCGTTGACACAGATGTTGCGCCGGCCGTACTGCTCGGCCAGCGCCACCGTCACCGCCAGGTCGGCCGCGTTGGCCGCGCTGGGACTGAGCTCGATGCCGATGGGCTTGACGCCGTCGTTGCCGACGATGTTCACGATCCGCCCGCCCCCCTGCTTCAGCATGTGCGGGATGACGGCCTTGATGCAGCGGACGTAGCCCATGAACTTGAGCTGGATGGCCTTCTGCCAGTCCTCCTCGGTCAGATCGAGGATCTCGCCGCCGGGCGCGGCGCCGGCGTTGTTGACGAGGATGTCGATGCGGGCGAACCGGGCCGCGGTGGCGTCGACGATGTGCTGGACGTCCGCGGGCCGGGTGAGGTCGCCGGCTGCCGCGAACACCTCGGCCCCGGTCGCGCGGGCGATGTCCTGGGCCGCCGCTTCCAGCGTGGCCTTGTCCCGCGCGCAGACCGCGACCTTGGCGCCTTCCTCGGCCAGGCCCCGGGCCACCGCCTTGCCGATGCCCTTGCTCCCGCCCGTGACCAGCGCCACCTTGCCCTTCAAGCCGAGATCCATGTGCGGACTCCCCTCCTCGTGTGCTGTGAGAGCGCGAATCTATCAGGAAGCCCCGGGACCGTCAACGCGATGAGGTAATATGCCGGCGTGCGGTTCACCCCGTGACCGGAGGACGTCCATGAAGCTCGTCGATCTCTCTCACCCGTGGAACATGCACACGCCGGGCTGGGTCGGCTACCCGGGCTCGAAGATCTACTACACGCAGACGTTGCAGACGAACCGCATCGTCTCCCAGCGCATCGAGACCTCGCTGCACGTGGGCACGCATCTCGATGGGCCGATGCACGCGGCCGACGGCGCCGGCGATATCGCGTCGCTGCCCCTGACCAAGCTCGTCCACGAGGGGGTGATCGTGGACGTGTCCGGCGTGGTGGGCGACTGGGACATCATCACGCCGAAGCACATCACCGACAAGGTACGGATCAAGAACGGCGATGTCCTCATTCTCCACACCGGCTACCACCGGTACTTCGTGGACAAACCCCAGCAGGACCTCACCCGGTACTTCTGCATGCATCCCGGCGGCACCCAGGAGCTGGCGGCCTGGATGCACGACATGCAGATCTCCTGGTGGGGCATCGACGCCGGCTCCGGCGATCACCCCATGAACACGACGATTCGCTACATGCGCCCCGATCTCACGCGACGGTTCGAGGAGAAGGTGGGGATGCCGGTGGGGCGGTTTTTCGGCGAGTACGAGTACCGGCATCACAAGAGCGGCCGCCTGGTGAAGGAGGAGATCTTCCCGATGCACTACCTGGCCTTCCCGGAAGGGTGCATCCACGCCGAGAACGTGGGCGGTGACATCGAGAAGGTGCTCAACCAGCGCTGCATCATCGGCGCCTTCCCCTGGAAGTTCGAGGGCGGCGAGGCCTGCCCCTGCCGCATCATCGCCTTCTTCGACGTGGGGCCGCTGACCGTCGAGGAGCTCACCCACGTCCCCTGAGCGGCGCCCCGGCACCGAGGAGCGCCAGGCCCCGGCCGGCGCGGCTACTTGGGGTCGTAGACCTCGTTCACGTTGACGCCCTCGTGCGGCCCGCCGCCCCCGGCCACGTTGGAGCCACTCACCGCGTAGATCTTGCCGCCGATCTCAGCGACGGCCAGACCGTGTCGGGGCGTGGGCATCGGCGGCAACCGCTCCCAGCTGTTGCTCCGGGGGTCGTAGGCCTCGTGCGTGCGATAGGTGCCCACCAGGTCGTTCAGGTACGCCTCGCCGCCGAGCACGTGCATCCGCCCGTTGAGCACCGCGACGCCCACCCCACTGCGGGCCGTGGGCACGCCGAGCACGGAGGACCAGGTGTCCTTGGCCACGTCGTAGGCTTCGTTGGTGCTGACGTTGGTGGAGAGCCCGATGATGAACGTCGAACCGACGCGTCCACCCACCACGTAGATCTTGCCGTCGATCAGGGCCGCGCCGTGGTGATTGCGCGCGGTCAGCATCGGCCGGGCCGAGGACCAGGTGTTGGCCTGCGTGTCGTAGACCTCGTTCGTCGCCAGGTTTTCCACCGGCACCGTCGGCCGCAGCTCGGGAGTGGAATAGCTGGGATTGCGGGCGCCGCCGATCGCGTAGATCTTGGTCCCGACCGCGGTGGCCGTGAGCGCCCCGCGCGCGGTCGGCAGCGCAGGGCCTTTCGACCACGCGTTCGTGGTGATATCGAAGACCCAGACCGAGTTGGTCGGGACCCAGGCGGGCAGGCCACCGCCGGCGGGACGAGCGATCAGGAAGCCCCCGATCACGTAAAGCTTGTTGGCGACCGCTGCAAAACCCGGGTGGTGGATCCCTTCGGGGAGTGACGGCAGCTTCGTCCACTGATGGGAGGCGGGATCGTAGCTGTAGTGGATCTGCTTGGGCTCCCACCCCGGGAAGGCGCCGAGCCCGGCCAGAACGTAGAGCTTGCCGCCGGCCGCGGTCCCGATGACCTCCTCTTCACCCTGGGGGATCGGTTTCAATTTGTCCCAACGGCCCTGGGCCAGCGCCTGGCCGGGGATCAGGAGCGTAGCCAGCACCGAGACGAGACCGATGACGACCCCAGCGCGCATATCAGTCCTCCTGTCGTTCTCACGTCCGGTCGGGAGCACACGGCCACTCGCCGAAACGGCCACCCTGCGGGAGCCACGCGCATCGGCCGATGCGCGCGACAATCTGCCTGGAGACGGCCGCTGTCAAGTAGCGATTGGCCACAGGAGAGCTCGCCCGCGTCAGTGACCTCCTGAACCATTCGAAGGCGGTTCGGCTCAGCGAGGGCCTTCAGGACCCGGAGCAGAGTGTCGTCGTCCACGATGAGCCCCCAGAGGTCTCCACGCCGTTGAGCCCGCTCATCCGACGACGTCCATGCCAGCCGGGGGATGGTCTCGAATGGTAAGCCAGTCGGTTCGCGCTCTGCCCCATTCCTGGAGAATCAGGCCATGCGCCTCGAACAATTGACGGATGCGAATGGCGTCCCAGCCGATGACGTCCTCGAGGATGGGAACCAAAACGCTGAGCGCGTTGTCGCTCACCACGGTGCGCTTGGCGATCCGGGCGATGTGCCTGGCCTCGGACACGGCAATAGTGAAGCCGTCGCGGGTGTTGACCTGCAGCATCACATGAACGTCCGAGCTACCGTCGCCGACGTAGACCGTACGGTCGGGGCCGACCTGAAGCTTCGCCTCAAGCTCCTCCAGAATGGCGACCTTCCCGTATCCGGCCGGGACCTGGGTGATCGCGCAGATTTCGCCCGACGAGGGGTCAAAGTCGAACTCAGCACCGTGGATGTGCTCCGGGGGCACGAGGCCCTCCAGGGCAGACTCGATGACCGCCTTCGGCGCGGCCGAAATGACGTAGAACGAGAAGCGATGGCCGTCGAAGCCGCGGTCCAGTATCTCGACGAACCGCCGAATATCCTTCTTCAGGCGAACTCGCTTTCCCGCACCGACCAGATGCTCTCTACGAACGCAACGGAATTCGGGATCGTGCCGCAGCAGGTAGGCCAGCTCGGCGCCCTGCTGTACAAGGTGGACGTTCGACAAACCGGCGACCTTCTCCACGAAGCCCGAGGCACCGATGACCTCGCTCAGGACGATCCCGGAATCGTTGAAGCTCAGCGTCTGGTCGAAGTCACACGCGACCAGATAATGCCGACTCACTGCTCCTCGCGCGGGCATGCGTCCTTCATCCATCTCCTCTTCCTTAGATGCAGGGGGCGCGACGAGTGATGCAGCGGCCGCTCACGAGCGGGTGTCTGTGGCGGGAGTCACCGCCAACTGCGTTCGCGTAAGCACCTGCCTAAGGGGCAGGCACGGGAGGAGGCGCCTCAGCTCGGCGATGGAGTGTAGAGCAGCGCCGGAATCCCGGTCTTTCGGAACGCCTTGGCCGCGCTGCCCGTGCGCACCGCGCGACTGAGCCACGTCCGGTCTCCGGCGCTGAGCGCGACAAGATCCGCCCGCCAGGCTGCGGCTTCATCCAGGATCGTCGCGTCCAGGTCTCCCAGCCGAATGGCGCGCTCAACGGGGAGGTCACCGAAACTCGCCGCCACCGCATCCAAGTACCGCGAGCCCTCGGCCTCCAGCCGCCGTCTCTCCTCATCTGTCTGGCTGGCCGCCTTCGTCCCGTCTGCATCCACGCCGGGGAGGGGGCGGACGTAGAGGAGGCGGACCGTGCATCCGGCGTTCCGCGCGACGCCGACGATCGTCTGCAAGGTCGCCTCGTCGGCAACCCGGTCAGCCAGCGGAACGAGCAGACGTCTCACCACGGTCGTCGCTGCCCCATGATCTGTTTTGATGGCCCGGCGTACCCGGAGGTTTCTGACTGTCCCGGGCATCCTTCCCCGAAGTCCAGGCATCCAAGGGGTCGAGAAGAGAGGTGATGACAATGAAGGTAGTGAAGACTTTCGCAACCCTCCTGCTCGCCCTCGGCGTGCTGACGACCGCGTCGGTGGCGCTGGCGGACAGGAGCGGCGAAGAGGTGCAGTCGCCGCGTAGCCAGCAGGTCGAAGTGCCGCGCGGGCAGGATGCGCAGGCGCCACGCGGGCAGGACGCGCAGGCGCTCTAACGTGGCGGGCCCGATGGGGCGGCGGAGGCACGCAGCTCCGCCGCCCCTCGTTTTGCACCCTCAACTCGGAGAGCTCGCAATGTCCGCCTGCGGATCGAAGGGCTCGATGCCGAGAGTCGTCCGGTCGGGGACTCGTTCGTATGGACGTTCGGCGATATCGCACCGAGCAACCGGACCTACTTTATCGCCCCCATTGTGCGTGGAGCGACAACCTATCGAATCACCGTCTTCTCGTTCGACCTGATAACAGGGGGCGGCGGATGAGCGGCGCCGACACGCGGTAGCGGAAGGGACGGACGGGGGCGGTCCCAAACTTACTGCCCATCGCTCTCCTCCGGGATGCAGAAGCACGCTGCCGGCGGGACACCGAGCGCGACGCGATCGCCCCCCCGATAGGGCGCGCCGGGTTTGGCCTGGGCCCGGATGCGGACTCCGGCCACGTCCACCTGGTAGTCCAGGTACTGCCCCATGTACACCGCGCTCACCACCGTCCCCTCCAGCCCGTTGTCCCGGCTGGTCGCCCCGGCGGGGCCCACCTCGATATCCTCGGGGCGGATCAGGATGAGCACGCGCATTCCGCGCTGCAGGCCCGCCCCCGGCGGCAGGGCGCGCAGCGGGGCGCGCCCGCCGGCGCCCAGAGCGACGTCGACCCGCAGCGACCCGTCGAGCCCGTCCACCTCCATCACCTGGCCCGATATGAGATTGGCCTGCCCGATGAACTGCGCGACGAACCGGTTGGCCGGGTGGGTATAGATCGTGCGCGCGTCGCCTTCCTGCTCGATGCGCCCGCGGTTCATCACGATGATCCGGTCCGAGATGACCATGGCCTCCGCCTGGTCGTGGGTCACGTAGACCGATGTGATCCCCACCTCGCGCTGCAGGTGAACGATCTCCATCCGGAGTTGTTCGCGGAGCTTGGCGTCCAGGTTGCTCAGGGGCTCGTCGAAGAGGAGCAGCCGGGGATTGAAGATCAGGGCGCGGGCCAGGGCCACCCGCTGCTGCTGGCCGCCGCTGAGCTTGGTGGCGTACTGATCACGATAGCGGGACAGTCCGACCATCTCGAGGACCCTCTCGACGCGTGCCGCCACCTCGACCCGCGGCCACTTGCGCACCTCCAGGGGGTAGCTCACGTTCTGGGCCACGGTCATGTGCGGCCACACCGCGTACGACTGGAACACCAGCCCCACGCTCCGCCGCTCCGGTGGGACGAACAGCCTCTCCCGGGCCGAGGTCATGGTCTCGCCGTCGATGACGATGGCGC
Source organism: Candidatus Rokubacteria bacterium 13_1_40CM_69_27 (assembly GCA_001917535.1). GTDB lineage: Bacteria > Methylomirabilota > Methylomirabilia > Rokubacteriales > CSP1-6 > MNEF01. The sequence goes on along the minus strand of MNEF01000062.1, from coordinate 6,924 downwards.
CGGCGTCGGGGTGCTCGAGCCCGGCGATGCAGCGGAGGGTGGTCGTCTTGCCGCAACCGCTCGGCCCCAGCAGCGTCAGGATCTTGCCCTTCTCCACGCCGAAGGAGATCCCGTCCACCGCCGTCTCGCGGCCGAACGCCTTTCGAAGACCGTCCACGACGAGGTAGTCGGTCATCGACCTAGACGGCCAGCTCGTCCGCCCCAGCCAGGCGCCGGAAGAGGAAGATGGCGCCCAGGAGGAGCCCCACCTGCACCATGGCCACGGCCGCGGTACGGACCGCGCCCTCGTGCTCGACGAAGTACCACACCGCGACCGAGAGCACCTCCAGGCCGCCCTTGTACAGGAGGACGGAGATGGGAAATTCCCGGAGGAAGATCATGAAGAGGAGCAGCCATCCGGCGACGATGCCGGGCTTCAGCAGCGGGAGCGTGATGCGCCTCAAGGTCGTGATCCACGACGCGCCCGACGTGCGCGAGGACTGATCCAGCTCGGGCGAGAGCGCCAACAGCACCGAGGACACCATGCGCTGGCCGTAGGGGATGTACCGGGTGATGTAGCCGATCAGCAGGATCCAGAGGGTGCTGTAGAGCGGGCTCCGGATGTACGTGATGAGAATGCCCATGGCCAGGACGATCCCCGGGAATCCCACTGGCACGCTGCTGAGGACGTCGAGCGCGGCCCGGCCCCGGCCCCGGCCGCGGTGGATCGTGTAGCCGACGAGGATCGCAAGGGTCATGCAGATCGTCGCGCCCGCGATCGCCAGCTTCAGGCTGTTCCAGACCGCCCGCGCCGAGAGGGGGTACGTGAAGACATAGGCGTAGTTGGCAAGCGTCAGCGCGCGCGGATCGAAGCGCCCCTCCCAGCGGATGGAGATGGAGACCAGGAAGAGGGCCAGGAGCGGGAGGATCACCGCCATCAGCAGATAGGCGATGTTGAACGACAGCGCCACGTACCGCCACCGGCCCAGGGCCACGAGACTGGGGCGATACCCGCGACCCGTGATGGTGGTGTAGCCCCGCGGGAGGACGACCCGGCGGTGGATATAGATGAAGGTCAGGGTCAGGGCGGCCAGGACGGTGGAGAGGGCCGCGCTCGCGTTGTAATCGATCGCCGACCCGCTGGTGAGGTTGTAGATCTGGGTGGTCATCGTCTCGATCTTGAACGGCGAGCCCAGGGCCAGGGGCACGCCGAACTCGCCGGCGCTCGAGACGAATACCAAAATGGCGCCGGAGAGGATGGCCGGGGTCACCAGGGGCAGCGTGACCCGCCGGGTCGTCTGGAGGATGCTCGATCCGCTGGTCCGCGCCGACTCCTCCAGGGCGGGGTCCATCCGGCGGAGTGAGCCGATGACGAACAGGTACATCACCGGCGTGAAGAAGAGGGCGAGGACCCAGATGATTCCCCACCGGTTGTACACGCTGAGCGGATCCGTCTCGAGCCCGAACAGCCAGCGGAGCCAGCCGTTGAGCATGCCCACCCGCGGTGCGGCCAGATAGGACCACGCGATGGCGCCGACGTAGGGCGACAGGAAGAACGGAACGAGGGTGAAGGGTTCCAGGATTCGCCGCCCCGGAGTGTTGGTCCGGGCGTGACTCCAGGCCAACCCGATTCCAAAAAATCCGGCCAGCAGGGTCGCTCCGGTCGACACGATCAGCGTGTTGCCGATGGACCTCAATATCCGGGGCGAGACGACGAACTCGGTGTAATTCTTCAGCGAGAAGTACGCGGCCTCGCCGAACTCCTCGACTCTCAGACTCGTGTAGAGGAGCATGCCCACCGGCAGCAGCACCAGCGCGGCGACGAGCAGGCCGGCCCCCACCGTGAGCACAGGCTCGGCGCCCGGCCAGGTGGCGGCGCGGCCCCGGAACACCGCCGGGCTGGCGCCGGCGGCCGCTCTAGTCGACTCGGAGGATCTTGCGGAACTCGTTTTGGATCCTCCTGACCTCCGGAATCGTCAGGGCTCCCCAGTTGACCGGCATGGCCTTCACGGTGCCGATGTCCGGCGTGTACTTCTTGACCGCCGCGGGGATCTGGAACCCCTCCCGGAGGCTGAAGACTCCCTCGCCCGTGATGAACGCGCTCATCCCTTCCTCGCTCAACAGGAACTCCATGAGGAGCTTCGCCGCGTTGGGGCGCTGGCTGCCCTTGAGGATCGCCATCGGCACGCCGAGAAGGACCACGCCTTCCTCGGGCCAGGCCACCCCGAGGTCCAGGGTCGGGTCCTCCTGGACCCGCTGGTAGACGCGCCCCGAGAGCTGCCAGAGCTGGATCGGGAACTCGCACGACATCACCTTCTGGAGGGACTCCTCGGTGCGGAAGAAGATGGCCGGCTGGGTGATCTCCACGTACCTCGGGATGAAGTCCTTCCCCAGCGTCCCCTCCATGCCCGCCCAGGTCGCGGCGAAGGTGAACGACTTGCGCACGTCTCCAATCTGCGCCTTGCCCCGAAAGGCCGGATTCAGCATGTCCTGCCAGCGCTTGATCTGGACGCTGGCGAACCCCGGGCACTTGCGGTTCCACACGGGCACGAAGGCGTAGGCCGCGGGGGCGATCCAGTTCGGCGGGTCGACCTCGATGCCTGCCCGTTTCGCGGCCGGCTCGTAACGCTTCCACTCGGTGGGGACATAGGGCAGGAGGTGACCTTCCTTGGCCGCCGCCTTGAAGAAGGCGGGCGCCCCCACCCACACCAGGTCGATGGTGTGCTGCCCCGCCTTGATCTCCTGCTGGACGGTGGCGACCACCTCGCCCGTGCCCCGCAGCGTATGGGTGAACGTGAAGCTGTCGGGCAGCCCGTACTTCTTGCGGAACGCGCGCTCGAGCAAGGCCTGGGTCTTCGGCTGGTTGAGGGCGTCGATGTAGTGGACCTCGCCCTCTTGCTTGGCGGCCTCGATCAGCCTGGCCAGGTCGGCCGGAGCCGCCCATCCGGTGGGCGCCCAGGTGACGGCCGCCGCGACGAGGGCGGGGCCGGCCAGCCACTTCCATCCGGTTCGGCGCCCGGTGTTCATCGGGATGACCCCCTCTTCGTCTTGAAGCTGCTCTTCAGGCCGTACGCCACCATCCTTCGGGCAGCAGCGATCTCGTCCTTGACGGCGTCACGGCCGGGGAAGACGCGGCCGGCCTTTCGGTACCAATACCGCGCGTTGTCGAGATCGCCCTCGAGGATATGCACGATGCCGTGGAGCCACGCCGCCAGCGCGGACGTTTCCTGCTGGACAATCTCGTGGGCCCGCTGCCACGCCCCGGCCCGCAGGAGCTCGACCGCTCTGGCAAGGGAATCACTGGCCAAGCGCCGCCGGGTTCCGCTCACGCCGGCTCCAGCCAGTCTTCGTGGACGTCCACGTGGAGCTTGCCGTCACCCCGGCCGAGACGCCTGGTTCGGTAGTACTCGAGGTCCTCCTCGACGGCCCGCACGTGACCCTCGAGATCATGCATGTGGCCCGTCGGGCCATGGTCGTGGTGGTGGTCGTGCGGCTGCGCCATCGGATCCCCTCCTGCCCGGTCGTCGCCGGCAGGCTCAGAGCGTAGGACGAAGGCCGGCGCAGGGCAAGGTCGTCGCCTCCCGACACGCTGGCGTCTGAGGGGTCTGCCGTTCAGACGACCCGGTCGACGGGATTCGCTTGAGGCTCCGGCTGCGGGTGGCCGTCCCCGCCGCCTGTCGCCCTGAACGGCGCTGATGCCGGCAGCGGTCGTCCGACGGGAGCCCCGCGCCGAAATCTCTCCCGGAGCATCCCCAGCCCCTTCTGCGCCGACTCCATATAGATGTAGAGCACCGGTGTGATGTAGAGGGTCAGGAGCTGCGACAGCAGCAGGCCGCCGACGACGGCGAGCCCCAGCGCGCGCCGCGCGTCCGCGCCCGCCCCGATGCCGAGCGCGATCGGGAGGGTGCCGAGGAGCGCGGCCATCGTCGTCATCATGATCGGCCGGAACCTGAGCAGGCACCCCTTGTAGATCGCGTCCCTCGGGGCCGCGCCCGCGCGCTCGGCCTCGAGCGCGAAGTCGATCATCATGATCGCGTTCTTCTTCACGATGCCCACCAGCATGATGATCCCGACGAAGCCGTAGACGTTCAGCTCCATCCCGAAGAGCATCAGGGTGAGCAGCGCTCCCACGCCCGCCGAGGGGAGACCTGAGAGGATCGTCAGCGGGTGGATGAAGCTCTCGTACAGGATGCCCAGCACGAGGTAGATCACCAGAATCGTGACGACCAGCAGCAGCCCCTGGCCCTTGAGCGAGGCCTGGAAGGCCTGCGCCGTGCCCTGGAAGCTCCCGGTGATCGTGGCCGGGAGCCGGAGCTCGCGCTGAACCTTGTCGACGTCCGCGACGGCCTGGCTGAGAGAGACGCCGGGCGCCAGGTTGAACGAGATCGTCACCGATGGGAGCTGACCCAGATGCGTGATCGTCAGGGGCCCGATGGTGGGCCGGAGACGCGCCACCGAGTTGAGCGGCACGAGCTTGCCCGACTGCGAGCGCACGTAGAGCAGGGAGAGCTCGGTGGGGTCGCGCTGGTACTTGGGATCGAGCTCCATGATGACCCAGTACTGGTTGGTCGGGGTATAGATCGTCGAGACCTGGCGCGAGCCGTAGGCGTCGTACAGCGCGTTCTCGATCTGCTCGGCGGTGACGCCGAGCGCCGAGGCCTTATCGCGGTCGATGTCCACGGTGACCTGCGGGCTCGTGATCTGGAGGTCGGTGTTGACGTCCTGGAAGCCCGGCAGCGTCCGCATCTTGTCGTAGAGGATCGGCGCCCAGCGGTAGAGCTCCTGGAGGTCGGTGGCCTGGAGCGTGTACTGGTAGAGCGCCTTCGTGAGGCTGCCGCCGATCCTGATGGTCGGGAGGTTCTGCGGGTACACCTTGAGCCCGGGCACCGCCGCCAGCTTGGGCCTGAGATCCTCGATGATCTTGTCGGCCGACGGGCGCTGGTCGCGCGGCTTGAGCCGCATGAAGATGCGTCCGGTGTTCGGAACGACGTTAATGGTGGAGGCGCCGATCGACGACATGATCTGGTCGATGTAGGGCTGCTTCAGGACGATCGCGGCCGCCGCCCGTTGCTTCTCCTTCATCGCCTCGAACGAGATGTCCTGCGCCGCCTCGGTGAACGCGAAGATCTGACCGGTGTCCTCGGTGGGGATGAAGCCCTTGGGGATGACCACGAAGAGCCAGGCGGTCAGCACGAAGGTCAGGAGCATCACGACCATCGTCGGGCGCCGGTGGAGCAGCACCCACCGGAGCGTCCGGTCGTACGTGCGAAGCATGCCGTCGAAGAAGCGCTCGGAGACGGCGTAGAGGCGCCCGTGCGACTGGCCCGGCGCCCTCAGGAACCTGCTGCACGCCATGGGCGTGAGCGTCAGCGACACGAAGCCCGACACGAGCACCGCGGCGGTGATCACCACCGCGAACTCGTGGAGCAGCCGGCCCACGACGCCTCCCATGAACAGCACGGGGATGAAGACCGCGGCCAGCGAGAGCGTCATCGAGAGGATCGTGAACCCGATCTCCTTGGCCCCGATCAGGGCCGCCTCCAGGCGACCCTGGCCCTCCTCCATGTGGCGCACGATGTTCTCGAGCATCACGACGGCGTCGTCCACGACGAAGCCGACGCACAGGGTCAGCGCCATCAGCGAGATGATGTCGATCGTGTAGCCGAGCAGGTACATGACCGCGAAGGTGCCGATGATCGACAGCGGGACCGCGAGGCTCGGGATGATCGTCGCCGACAGGTTGCGCAGGAACAGGAAGATGACCAGGACGACCAGGGCGATCGCCAGGGCGAGCGTGAACTCGACGTCGTGGACCGACTCGCGGATCGCGACCGAGCGGTCGTAGAGGACGTTCAGGTTCACCGACGCCGGCAGCTCCTGGCGGAAGCGAGGCAACAGCGCCCGGATCGCGTCCACGACCTCGACGGTGTTCGTGCCCGGCTGGCGCTGGACGGCGAGGATCACCGCGCGCTCGTCGCCGTACCAACTCGCGACCTTATCGGTCTGCACGCTGTCGATCACCCGCCCCAGCTCCTCCAGCCGGACGGGCGAGCCGTTGCGGTACGCCACGATGAGCGGGCGGAAGGCGGCCGCGTTCGTGAGCTGGCCCGTGGCCTGCACGTTGAACATCTGGTGAGCGCCGTAGAGCGTGCCGGTCGGCAGGTTGACGTTGCTGCGGGCGAGCGCCTGCTCGACCTCGTCGATGCCGATGCCCCGCGTGGTGAGCGCGCGGGGGTCGAGCTGGACGCGGACGGCGTACTTCTGGGAGCCAAACACCTGGACCTGGGCCACGCCGTTGATCGTGGAGATGCGCTGGGCCAGGTTCGTCTGCGCGTACTCGTCCACGGTGTAGAGCGGCAGCGTCGGCGAGCTGAGCGACAGGTAGATCACGGGCTGGTCGGCCGGGTTCACCTTCTGGAAGAAGGGCGGCGTCGGCATGCCGGGCGGCAGGAGGGGCGCCGCCTTCGTAATCATGGCCTGCACGTCCTGGGCCGCCGCGTCGATGTTCCGCTCGAGGCTGAACTGGATCGTGATCTGCGTGAGCCCGAGCGCGCTCGACGAGGTCATCGAGTCGATGCCCGCGATGGTGGTGAACTGCTTCTCGAGCGGCGTCGCCACCGCGGAGGCCATCGTCTCGGGGCTCGCGCCCGGGAGCGAGGCGGAGACCTGGATGGTCGGGAAGTCGACGTTCGGGAGGTCGCTCACGGGCAGCAGCCGGAAGGCCATGATCCCGAAGAGCAGGATCGCGGCCATCAGGAGCGTCGTGAGGACCGGCCGCCGGATGAAGAGCTCGGGGCTCATGAGGCCTTGGCCGGCCTGACCTCGACCTTGGCGCCCGGCACCAGCCGGAGCTGGCCGTCGGTGACGACGCGCTCCCCACCGCGCAGCCCCTGCTCGATGATCGTCTCGTCGCCGAGGCGCGTGCCGACGACGACCTGGCGAGAC
>MNEF01000028.1 GCA_001917535.1 Candidatus Rokubacteria bacterium 13_1_40CM_69_27 | reverse complement strand
GGAGTTGTCGTCTACCCGCCAGCATGGCGGATCCTCGGGTTGAGGTAGCTGTAGAGCACGTCCACGAGCAGATTCCCTGTGAGGTAAAGGGCGCTCAGCACCAGGACCCCGGCCTGCACGATGGGATAGTCGCGGGTGGTGATGGACTCGAGGATCAGTCGCCCCAAACCCGGCCAGGCGAACACCGTCTCGGTGACCACGGCGCCGCCCAGGAATTGCACGAACAGCATGACGGCGAACGTGACGACCGGCAGCAGGGCGTTCTTCAGGCCGTGCTTCCAGAGCACCACCTGCTCGTGCAATCCCTTCAGCCGGGCGAACTTGATGTAATCGGATCCCAGCACCTCCAGCATCGCGGAGCGCGTCAGGCGCAGGATCGCCGCGGAGGTGAAATACCCCAGCGTGAAGGCGGGGAGGATCACGTGCTCGAGGCCACCCCGGCCGCCCGCTGGCAGCACCCCCAGCACGACGCCGAAGAACAGGATCAACATGAGTCCTAGCCAGAAGGTGGGCATGGATTGCCCGAGCACGGCAAACACCCGCGCCCCGCTGTCCAGGATCCCCCCCCGACGCACGGCGGAGTACATGCCGAGGGGGACACCGATGAGGACGCTCAGGAACATGGCCACGAACCCCAGCTCGACGGTGGCGGGCAGGCGCTCCCAGATATGCTCGGCGACCGGCCTCCGGGTGAGGATGGACTTCCCGAGGTCGCCCAGGGCGATGTTCTTCACATAGATGCCGTACTGGACGGGCAGCGGCTGATCCAGGCCCAGATGGCGCGTCAGGATTTCCTGATCGCGTTGGGTGGCATTGACGTCCAGCAGCAAATGGACGGGATTGCCCGAGAGCCGGGTCAAGACGAAGACGATGCTGATCACCACGAGCATGCTCAGCAGCGCCTGCAGCATGCGCCCGACCAGATACTGCAACATGCCGTTCAGCGCCTCCCGGCTCGGGTCACGTACTCCCAGTTGTGAAACCCCATGTGGCCGGGGATCAGCGGCCATTCCCCCACCTTCGGCCCCACCCCCGTGATGTTATGAGCGGTGCCGATGGCGACGGCGGGGATGTACTCGTAGAGCCAGGGTCCCATCTCGTCCCGCATGATGCGCACTCTCTCCGCGTAGCTGGGCTCGGTGGCCAGGCGGTCGAGGAACTCATCGAGCTTGGGATGCTCGAGGAAGAGCTGCACCGCGCCCTTGCTATGGCTGATGCGCATGAGGATGTCCCATGGTTCGGGGCCCACCACCGGGGCGGCATAGGCCAGCGCCACCCCCGCGTACGCCCGCGCCCGGAAGTCGGCTGAGAACACCGCGCGGTCCACCGGCCGCCGCTTGACCTTGATGCCCACCTTCTCCCAGTACGTCGCCACCGCCTCTCCGGCGTCCGGTAGATAGCCTCGCCCCGGCCAGGCGGTGAGGTTCATGGTCACCTCGAAGCCATTGGGATAGCCCGCGTCCGCCAGGAGCGCCTTGGCTTTGGCCGGGTCGTACGGATAGGGCTTCATCAGGGTTGCCGTGGCCCACGGGTCAGTGGGGTACGTCATCCAGGACCCCACCGCGCTTCCCAAACCCCCGAGCACCCGCTGCATGATGGTTTGCTTGTCCACCGCCAGGTTGAGCGCCAGGCGCACCTTGCGGGCACGTTCGGCGTCGGGCAACGCCCACGGCACCGTGCGGTCGTAGGTGGCCTTGGTGGGCCATTGTCCGCCCAGAATGACGTACACCCAGGCCACATTGGGTATCACCAGCGTCCGCACTCCTACTTTCTTCAACTCCTCCACGTACTCGCCGCCGATCTCGATGACGTCGACGCTGCCGGCCCGCAGCATGGCCATGCGGGTGGCCGGCTCGGGCACCTTCAGGAAGACGAGACGCTTGAAGTGAGGCGTCGCCCGCCAATGGTTCTCCACCGCCTCATAGACGATGCGGTCGCCGCGGACGTGCTCCACGAACTTCCAGGGACCGGTCGCCACCGGATGCCGCTCGGCCCCCTCCTCCCCGGCGCTCTCGATGTAGCGCTTGGGGTGGATGAAGGCCGCCGACGCGAACAGCCCCTGGTTCACCTTGTTGCCGAACGCGACGGAAGGCTTTTCGAAGCGCAGGGTGATGGTGTAGCGGTCCTCGATCTCCATGCTCTTGATCAGCCGAAACTCCGGCGCCAGGGAATTGGCGGAGCCTTCCTTGGCGATGGAGGCGAAGGTGAACCTGACGTCCTCCGCGGTGACCTCGCCACGGCCCCCGTGGAACTGGACTCCCTTGCGCAAATAGAACGTCCACGTGCGGCCGCCATCCATGACCTTCCAGCGCTCCGCCAACATGGGGGTCAGCTCGCCGGTCTTGGGATCGCGGGACAGGAGATTCTCATACATGGGCTTGAGGACCACGTCCTCGGCCCCGACATAGAGCTGAGGCAGCCACCGCTCATTGCCGAAGGTAGCCACCGCCACCGTCAGCGTCCCCTCCGGCCGAGCTGCCTCCACCGGTGCCGCGGCCGCAGCCCCAAGAAGCGCGGTCACGAGCAACACGATGACCCCGAGCCGCTGCCTCATAGCCCTTCCTCCTTGTGCCTCAAGGCCATGCAATCTGCGAGAGCGCGTGCAACGACGGTGAACGGCGTCCGGTGACGTCGGATTCACGTCGAACCCGTTTCGGGGGGTCTGAGAGGACTTGGGATTCGAGCCAAGCACACTCCCCGGGCCTTGGACTTCGCCCGCCGGCTTCGGGAGGGCCGACCTGCAACGACGTGAGCCGCGCCGTCTACGGACGGCCGAAGAGGCCTCGGGCGCTCCGTACGATCGACGCCGCGGACGCTATCAGGGGCGAGGCGCGCGTGTCAACAGGCGATTGCCTCGTGCATGCTCCCGGGAATTTGCTCTACGGTGCGCCGACCGCTAGAATTCGTAGCCCATCTTCCGGTCGTTCGGCGAAGATCCGGGCCCGACGGCCACTTGACAGCCCCATTGTCCGCGCTGTATTAGCCCAGGCATGGCTGACTCCGCGCCGACGGGCCCGGCTCCCGCCACGACCTCCGATAAACGGCCTTTATGTTTCCTCGGCTCCTCTTGACGGAGGAACTATGTCGAAAAATTCACTTGTGTCCCTGATGGCAGCCGCTCTGCTGTGCTCCACGCTTCCCGCCTGGGGTCAGGAGTTGCCCGAGGGATCGGGCAAGGAACTGGTCGCCGCCCAGTGCAACAGTTGTCACCCCTTCCACGCGCGCCTCGGCGGCGGCTACACGGCCCAGGGATGGCGCACCGTCATGCGGATGATGACCAATCATGGCGTGGCGATTCCGCCGGATCAGCTCGAGACGATGACGGCGTACTTGACGAAGAACTTTCCGGAAAAGGGGAAGCCCGCCGGCGTGGTGATCCCGGGGCCGGCCAAGGTCTCGATCAAGGAGTGGCAGGTGCCCACGCCCGGGTCGCGGCCGCACGATCCGCTGGCGGCGCGGGACGGATCGCTCTGGTACACAGGCCAGATGAACAACGTGCTCGGCCGGGTCGATCCGAAGACCGGCAAGATCAGGGAATATCCCCTCACGACGCCTCACTCCGGACCTCATGGTCTGGACGAGGATAAGGACGGCAACATCTGGTATACGGGAAACACCGGGGCGTTGATCGGCAAGCTCGATCCAAAGACGGGCGCGGTCACCGAGTACAAGATGCCGGACCCGGCCGTCAAGGATCCGCACACGCTGATCTTCGACCACAGCGGAATCCTGTGGTTCACGGCGCAGAATTCCAACCGGGTGGGGCGGCTCGACCCCAAGACCGGCGAGATCAAGCTGCTCACGCCGCCGACGCCGAAGTCGCGCCCCTATGGCATGGCGGTGAATTCGAAGGGCACCGTTTTCATCGTCCTGTTCGGTACCAATAGGGTGGCGAGTGTCGATCCGAAGACGCTGGAAATTCGTGAGTACGTATTGCCGGATCCGGCGTCCCGCCCACGGCGTCTCACGATCACCAGCGACGACATCGTGTGGTACAGCGACTTCTCGCGCGGGTATCTGGGTCGTCTCGATCCCGCGACCGGCAAGGTGAGCGAGTGGCAGTCGCCGAGCGGGCCGAAGTCCGAGCCCTACGGCATCTCGGCGATCAACGACATCATCTGGTACAGCGAGTCCGGATCTACACCGAATATGGTCGTGCGCTTCGATCCCAAGACTGCCAAATTCCAGAGTTGGGCCATCCCGGGTGGCGGCAACATCGTGCGCAACACCTCGGTCACCCGGGACGGCGACTTCGTGCTGGCCAACAGCTTGGTCAATGCCGTGACCCTGGTCAAGATCTCGAAGTGAAGAACAACGCCAAATCGCTATAGGAATCCGGTCGGGCCGGACAACTCGGGAAAACAGCCCGAGTCGAAGCGGCAGAATCTGTTTAGCTGAAATCCGGGAATAGCGATTCAACGAAAGTAACTCGGGGAGGAAAAGCATGAAGCGACTGTTCACGCTTGCAGTGGCAACGCTATCGCTGGCGTTCCTGGGAGCTGCGCTGCCGACGGGCAATGCCGCCGCCCAGATGGCCAAAGACCTTGTCGGAACCTGGACGTTCGTCTCAGCGGTCGACGTGCAAAAGGATGGCACCAAAGTCGACCGCTGGGGTCCCAACCCGAAGGGCATCTTGGTATTCGACGCCAATGGCCGTTATGTATTGGTGATTACGCGCTCCGACCTACCCAAATTCGCGGCCAACAGGGTGGACCAGGGGACGGCCGAGGAGAACAAAGCTGTCATGCGAGGACTGATTGTCACATTCGGGACGTATTCCGTGAACGAGGCCGACAAAATCGTGACCACTCAGATTGAGGGAGGCTCTTTCCCCAATCTTTCCGGCAGGGGTCAGACGCGAATCATCAAATCGCTCACCGCGGACGAACTGAGGTACACCAACCCTGCGAGCACGATAGGGTCAACGACGGAGGCCGTATGGAAGCGAGCCAAGTAGCCGCCCCGGAGGGGTGACGAAGCCTATCGCCGGTGCTTCTCGGCCTCGGCGGAAGAGCGGTAAGACCGTTGCAATCTGCTTCGCACTCTTGCTCGCTCCAAGGGTAAGGTGCTGGGTGGCACGGGGGTGAAGACGGGGGCCGACACCGAAGCCATGCGCGTGATGCTGCACCGCCACGGCTTCGAGGACCCGCGGGACTACACCGTGGCGCCCATGGGGAGCGTGCGCGAGCGGACCCAGGCGATCCTCGCCAAGACGACCTGGGGCGTGATGCAGATGGAGCCCTACACCTATGCGCTCGCCTTCATCATCGCCGGTCTGCGGCTGGGCGTGGGGCGCGCCATCATCGGCGTCGTGGTGGCGGAGTTCTTCGGCACCCGGGCCGGCCTCGGTTATCTCATCCTGACCTCCTCCCAGCTCTTCGACACCTCCGCCCTGTTCGTGGCCGTGGTGATCCTGGCCGGGGTCGGCGTGCTCTCGGTGGTGGGGCTGCAGAAGCTGGAGCGGTGGCTGGCGCCGTGGCGCGAGTACGCCGTCCGGACATGACGGCGACTCAGAGGAGGCCGACCTGACCACCACGGAGCACGCCGACTTCGCGAGGAACTGGAAGGACATCGCTTCCGCGCTCCTCAGGCTGGGCGCTACGTCCTACGGTGGTCCCGCCATCATGGGCGTCATGCAGGCCGAGCTGCAGGAGAAGCGCCAGTGGGTCCCCAGAGAACGGTTCGTCGAAGGTCTCTCGCTGGTGAACATGCTGCCGGGCGCGACGGCGACGCAACTCGGCATCTTCCTGGGCTACGCCCGCGGCGGCTGGTGGGGCGGCTTGCTGGGGGGACTGTGCTTCGTGCTCCCCGCCTTCTTCATCATGCTCGCGCTCACGATCGCCTACGCCACCGTGGGCGTCACGCCGCTCGCGCGCGGCGCGCTCTATGGCCTGGGCCCGGTGGTCCTCGGGATCTTCGTGGTCGCCGTGTATCGTCTGGGCCGATCCATGGCGAGCACCATCCCGCAAGCCGTCATCGGCGTGGCGGCGGCCGCTGCCGCGATCTTCGGCCCGCTCGGGATCGCCAGCATCCTGGCGCTGGCCGGCGGCGCCGGGCTGCTCCTCTTTCATTCTAGAAGGCCGGGAGCGATCCTCGCCGTCTCTTCGGTAGCGCTTCTCGCCGTGCTGCCGGTGGCCTGGTGGTCGACGCCGGCTGCCGTGTCGGCTGTCCCGCCAGGGACCCCGCATACCTCAAGCCTGGTGGACATCGGAGCATACTTCTTCAAGGTCGGGGCCTTCACCGTCGGCGGCGGCCTGACGATGATCGCGTTCATCCAGCAACAGGTCGTCGAGCAGTTCCAGTGGCTGACACCTCAGGAGTTCATCGACGGGCTCGCGCTCGGCCAGTTCACGCCGGGTCCGATCCTGATGGTTGCGGCGTACGTGGGCTACAAGGTGGCGGGTGTCACCGGAGCCGCGGTGGCGGCCGCCGCCGCGTTCCTCCCTTCGTTCATCCTCATGCTGGCGGTTCTTCCCGTGCTCGACCGCGTCAGGAAGCTCGCGTGGACGAAGGCGGTGATGAAAGGCATGGGGCCGGCGGTGATCGGAGTCCTGGCGGTGTCCCTGGTCCGGCTAGCGCCGCACGCGCTGGTCGACTCGTTCGCGATCGCCCTTCTCGTCGCGACCGTTATCGCGCTGTCGGTCGGACGAATCGGTGCCGTCAGGCTGATGATCGCGGGCTCGGTCCTGGGAGTGCTGCGGAGCCGCCTGCTCGCGCTGGCGAAGCCCTGAGCGACGCGGCCAAGCTGGAGGTCGAAGGAATCCGGAAGTCGTTCATCACCCCGGGAGGGAAGGAGATGCCGGTCTTGAAGGACATCACCTTCCAGGCCGGCGCCGGCGAGTTCCTGGCCATCGTCGGGCCCAGCGGCTGGGGCAAGACGACCTTACTCCGAATTCTCGATGGGCTGGTGGCGGCCGACGGGGGAGGAATCCGGATCGACGGCCGGCCGGTCGTCGCCCCGGGGCCGGACCGGGGCTTCGTGTTCCAGAGCGATTCCCTGCTCCCGTGGCGGACGGTCTTCGACAACATCGGCTTCGGCCTGGAGATCCAGCGGTGCGCCCGGACGACGAGCCTCCGCGCCGTGGGGGACCTGATCAAGCTGGTGGGCCTGGAAGGCTTCGAGCGGTACTACCCTCACCAGCTCTCGGGCGGCATGCGCCAGCGCGTGAACCTGGCCCGGGCGCTGGCCATCAACCCTGACGTGCTCCTGATGGACGAGCCCTTCGCGTCACTGGACGCCCAGACGCGCGAGCTGATGCAGGCGGAGCTGTTGCGCATCTGGTCGCAGGAGCGCAAGACGGTGATCTTCATCACGCACCAGATCGACGAGGCGGTCTACCTGGCCGACCGCGTGGTGGTCTTCTCGGCGCGCCCGGCGGTGGTGAAGGCGACGATCGACGTCGACCTCCCGCGCCCCCGCCCCCTCTCGGTGAAGCGCCAGCCGGCGCTGCTCGTGCGCGTGGACGAGATCTGGCGCATGGTGGAAGAGGAGGTGCGCAGCGGGCTGGTGCCGCGAGCGGCGCGGGAGGGCGCCGAGCCGGCGTCGGGGTAGCTCTCGCGTTATCGCTTCTCCATCGCGAATTCGAGGGACAGCTCGTCTTGACCGTCGGGGGAGAGCGTCAACGTGAATCGCGCGACGTCCTGATCGAGCCGCGGGAAATACAGAAACCCTTCCATCCGGCGACCGGCGGCGATTTCGCCACCCCGGAATGCCCGCGTCAGCACCTCCGCGTACGCTGATGACCCTCCGCCGACCGGGACGCCGACCCCGACGCCCCCGCCCACGCCTCCGCTGCCGCCGCCAACACCGATGGAGAAGAGCGGTCCGCCCCCCCATCCACCCCGGCCGCTCAGGGCGAGGTGGTGCGCCTGCTCCGGCGTCAGGAGACTCCACTGGCGCCGCGTGGAGTCCGTCAGCGTGACGCGTTCCAGCGGGAGTCGCACCGGACCGGACGTGGTGTTCTCCACCACGAGAAAGAACGGAAGGAGCGTCCGGTCCAGGTCTCGGGGGTCGTACTTCCACGCATCCACCGTCACCGTCGCGCGTGTTCCACCGCGCTCCACGGCGACGCGCCGTCCGGCATCCGTCACGCTCGGTCCCACCGCCACCGGCTTCGCCCTGGCCGCGCATCCGGACAAGACGACGACGAGCGACAACAGAGCAGCCAGCCCGAGCCGTGACATCCAGACCGAAGGCCTGATACAACGCATGGGCGCTATCCCTCCACTCGAGGGAGTGTATCACTCGATCTCAAGGGAATAGCTCACCGGCGGCGCCGTTGGAGCCCCTGTCGAGCTCGTCGCCGTGCGCGGTCACCGCCCGGGCAGGCGCGGCGGAGGCGCGGGCGAGCTTCCAGATCTCGATGTGCACCCGACGGTTGAGCCGCTGGCACTCGGGGCGGAGCTCATCGCACACGGAGCCGTCCTGCCCGATGGTGACGACCTTGACCGAGGCGTCCGGGACCCCCAGCTCGACCAGGAACTGCTTGACCGCCTCGGCGCGGCGCCGGGCCAACGCCTTGTTGTACTCGGGCGGTCCCTGACGGTCGGCGTAGCCCTGAACGAGTACCGCCCAGACGTCGGCCCGGTCCATGAGCGCAGCCTTTTCCTCGAGAAGACGAGCCGCATCGGCCCGGAGCCGGGTGCTCTTGAAGTCGAAGTAGACATCGGCGTGCACGACCTCGGAGCCGCTCGGCGCGGGCGCGGCCGGGGAGGCGGCCGGCGCCTCGGCGGCCGCGGCCGTCGGCGCCCCGGCGGGGGCGGCCGCGACGGCGCGTGGCTTGGCGACCTCCGCGTCCTTCGAATGAACCCAGTACGCTGCTATCGTGCCGGCGACGACCATCAGGAGAACCCCGACGAGCATCGCCACCAGCCCTCTCCCACTCACGATCCCTGTCGCCTGCTGCTCGGTGTTGGCCATGGCTTGTTTCCTCCTTGGCCGGAGGAGGAGAGCAACGGGCGAGCCACACCGGCTGCCGGCGACGGAACGAATCGTTTCGCGAACTTGGGGCCGACGCCGAGCGCGCGCCGTGCGGGGACTGCCCCGCATCCCCGCTGCCGGGCCCCGCATCGCCCGCGTCGGGTCAGACGCGCGCGGTTGGAGGACGGCGCTCGAAGTGCTGGCGGACCAGCAGGTCGAGCGAGCGGAAGTGGCGCTCGGGCAGGTTCTTGAAGCGACGCCGGCACGCGGCGACGGCGGCCTCGGCGGAGTCGAATCCCTCGACGGCTCTCAGCAGGTGCTCGTGATACTCGCCGAGCTTCAGCTCTACGGGGCGGGCGAGCGCCGGGTCGCCGGCCAGTGCCAGGGCGGCCTTCGCCACGTCGCCGCCGGCCTCGACCAGCGCGCGGAAGCCGAGGCCCTTGAGCCGCTGAGTCACCGTGCTCCGGTCCCACCCCAGGGCCCGCGCGGTCGCCTGCATGTCGAACTGGTATCGCCGCAGGCAGGCGAGCACCGCCGTGTCGTCAGCGGCGTCGACCCTGGCATCGGTCGGCGGCGCCAACCGCAAGTCGTGGGGCCCGAGGAGTGTGCCTTCGGCCAGCGCCACGGCCTGCCGGAGGCAATGCTGCAGCTCCCGGACGTTGCCGGGCCAGTCGTGCCGCTCGAGGGCGAGCAGGGCGGCCTCGGACAGGCTGACGCGCCGGCCGGCTTCGGCCGCAGCTTCCTCCAGGAAGCGCGCGGCCAGCGGCGCGATATCCTGCCGCCGCTCGCGGAGCGGCGGCAGGGGGAGGACCAGGCCCTTCAGGCGGAAGTAGAGGTCCTCGCGGAACCAGCCCTCCGCGATGCCGCGCTCGAGGTCCCGGTTGCTCGCGGCGACCACCCGCACGTCCACCGCGGTGGGACGCGTGGCCCCGACCCGGTAGAACGTCTTTTCCTGAAGGATGCGGAGCAGCTTGCTCTGGTGTTCGGTCCGCAGCTCGCCGATCTCGTCCAGGAAGATCGTGCCCCGATCGGCCTGCTCGAAGTATCCTTTGCGCTCCCCGACGGCACCCGTGAAGCTGCCCTTCACGTGGCCGAAGAGCTCGCTCTCGAACAGCTCGGACGGGATGGCGGCCATGTTGACCGCGAGGAATGGTCCGCCGGCGCGCGGGCTCAGCCGGTGAGCCGCCCGCGCGAAGAGCTCCTTGCCCGTCCCCGGCTCGCCGCCGATGAGGATGGGCAGGGATGAGCGCGCCGCCTTGGCGAGGTCCCGAAACAGGGCCAGGACGATGGGGTCGCGGGTGATGATGCCGACCTCCGTGCACTGGCGTCGGAGCCGCTCCTGCTCGGCGTCGTCGAGCTGCCCCGACCGGGTATCGGCGGCTCGCAACTCGCGCTCCAGGTCGCGCAGCCGGCTTCGCGTCTGCTCCTCCTGCCCCCGGGCCTCCGCGAGCTGGGCCCGTAACGCATCGGCCGCCCGGAGAAGCTCGCGCTCGGCGCCCGCGGATCGTGCCACCGCCGCCCGGGCCGCCTCCAGGTCCTCTTCCAGCGCCTCGACGGTGGACTCCTGGCGCACCAGCGCCTCGCGGATTCCTTCCACCTCGCTCTCGAGGTGCCGAACGCGATAGACCGAGCCGAACTGGTTCCACAGCAGGGCGCTGGCGCCGGCTACGATCAGCGCCGCGAGCGGCAGGAACACCGGCAGCAGGACGCCGGTCAGCGGCGGCGATAACCGGAGCACCCCGGCGCAGCCCGACACCAGGACGGCGACGCCGGCCAGCGCCTGCCACCAGCGCAGCGCCAGGCACGCCCACGCCGTCAGCCCGGCGACGACCAGCGTGCCCAGCACCGTCCATCCGAGTGGCGCCTCTCTCCGCCACGACCCGGCCAGCACCGTGTTCAAGAGCTGCGCCTGAATCTCGACGTCGGACATGAGGCCGATCGGCGTGCGATGCTGCTCGCGGGCCGGCTCGGTGAGGACAAGCACGATCTTGTCCTCGACCAGGCGCTGGAGCGTGTCCACCCGCCGTTCGTCGATCGCCGTCCAGACGTCGAGGAACGGCACGAGCCTGAGCCGCTCCGGCGCGGCGTAGCCGACCAGGGCCCGACCGCGCCCATCGACGGGGATCCGGCCCGAGCCCGGAATCGACACCTGGCGGCCCTCGACGACGATCTGATCCGCCCGCGCGTTCGCGAACACGGTCGCCAGCGCCAGGCCGAGCGCCGGCACCGCGCGGTCGTGGAGTCGGACGAAGAGCGGGACCCTGCGCACGGCGCCGTCGGGATCGACCGGGGCGAGCGTGTGGCCGACGGCCTTGGCGTGCCGGGCGAGCCCCGGCAGGCGTCCCCCGGACGGTCGCACCGCCGGCGCGGCCAGCGGGATCTGCGAGAGTGGCGGCCAGGATGCGTGGGGTGGGAACGCCTGGTCCGACGTTGCCCCGGTCGGCTCCAGCGCGATCGGGTAGACGACGTCGTCGGCCACCGCGGTCGCCTGGCTCAGCAGCGCGTCGCTCGACGGGCCCCCGCGGCCGGGCGCGCTCAACTGCCCGAGCGGGACGTCGACGCCGATGGCGGCGGCGCCGGCGCGGGAGAGGCTGGTGATGACCCGGGCCAGCACCGCGCGGTCCCAGGCGCCCGTGCCGAATCGGGCCTCGCTGGCCGGATCGCGGGTGACGACCAGCAGCGCGGGGCTGACCGGCGCCGGCTCCCGCGCACGAACCCAGCGGTCGTAGACCGACCACTCGAGCGCTGTGACGCCCGCACCGCCCAGAGTGGCCACGCCCAGCGCCAGGAGGGTCGCGGCGAGCCCGATCAGCGCGCCCGTCAGTGCGCGGCGGGGAATCGCGAGTTCCCTAGCGGGTCCGCGGACGCAGACCCTCGGCGGCCGCGCCCTCGAGGTAGCCCAGGATCCGCGCGTCGTGGGCGGAGAGTTGTCCCTCGATGCCCTGCTCGTAGAGCGTCTCCAGCAGGCGCTGGGCCGGCCCGCTCAACGCGGAGGCCTCACGGATCAGCATCGGCACCGCCTCCCGGATGCGTCCCTGCCGAAGCAGCGCGCCACCCACCGTGTCATCGCCGTTCGTCGCGAGGCCCGGGAAGTCCCTCCAGAGCTCCGTCCGGTAGTCGCGAAACGCCTGTTCGGCGGCTTGGCGGTCAGCCGACCCGCGCCGGCCCCGCCCCAGCGCCACCTGCCGCAACTGCGCGAGCGCTTCGTGGGCCTGCGTCACCCCCTGCTGGGCGGCCCGGAACCACCACATGATGGCCATGGCGAGATCGCGCTCGACGCCGAGGCCCCCGGCGTAGGCCGTGCCGGTGAAATACTGCGCCCGCGCGTGCCCCGCCTGCGCGGCGGCGAGGAACTCGGGCGCCGCCTCCCCATCCCGGTGCGCCAGCTTCAGCATGAGCGCCAGGTTGTAGCGCGCGTCCTGGTGCTGCGGATCGCCCGCGAGGACGCGCCGGTACGCCTCGATCGCCCCGTCGAGATCACCCTGCGCATAGCGCACGACGCCCAGGCTGTAGTGCGCCTGGAGGAGGTCGGGGTGTGACTTCAAGATGTGCTCGAGCTCGAGGCGCGCCGCCTCCCAGTCCTGCTTGGCCACGAGCGCCGCGGCCAGGGTAAGGCGCGCCTGGACGGCGTCTGGCTGCCGGTGCAGGGTCGCCCGCAGCTCTTCGCCCGCGGCGTCGAGATCCCCCATCCCGTAGAGGGCGAGCCCGAGGCTCGAGCGGGCCTGGAGCAGATCGGGCTCCCGCCGCAACGCCTCACGCAGCGCCGTCGCCGCCGCGGCCATCTCACCGCGGGCGATGAGCGCCTGGCCGAGCTCGACATAGGCCTGGGCGCGGGCCTCGGGCGTCACCTCCCTGACCTGTTCCGCCGGCCGTACGGGCGGGGGCGGCTCGACCCGGCCGGGGGCGGGGGTGGAGGCTATCCGCGGCGTCGAGATGGCCGGCGGGCTCGCGGGCGCGGTGACGCATCCCACCTCAACGAGCGCGAGCAACACGAGCAAGAGCAACCAGACGCTCATGATCATACAAAGCACTGGCGGCGCTCGGGGTTCCGGGGGATTGACAGCCGCCTCCCGATGGGCGATGGAGAAGTACCGGGAGGAGAGCCATGGGCGCGCGCGCCGCCGTCGATCCGGACCACGTCGTCCTCACCGAGCCCGTTCCGGGCTCCGACATCCCCGTCCACCTCATGTACGTCCCCACGCTCGACGGGCTCTACGTCCCCATCGGTCTCCGGCGGCCTCAGGGCGAGGGACGCTTTCCGATCGTTCTCCTGGCTTCCGGCAACGGAGGTGGGGGCATGCCCTGGGTCCGCGAGGCGGTGCGCAACCGCGGCTTCATCATGGAGCGGCTGCTGCGGGCGGGCTACGCCGTGGCCTGGCTGCGGTACCGCGCCGAGGTGGAGCTCGGCTACAACACCGGCGGCCGGCTGGTCGAGGACATCCGCCAGGGGCGACAGCTCCTCAACCGCGCCCCGCTCGAGTACGAGGACGAGATCGACGTCGTGAAGTACGTCAAGACGCTGCCCTTCGTGGATCCGAATCGCGTCGGGCTGGCGGGAGTGAGCCACGGCGGGGAGATGATCTTCAAGCTCACCAGCGAGTACCACGGGGTGGCCGCCGGCGTGGCCTGCGAGCCTGCTAATCACGAGTTCCTCGACCTGACCCCTGACGAGACAGCCCACGTGAAGCCCGAGACGCAGCTCCGCGACATCGAGGAGATGCAGATGCGCCAGGTCGCCAAGGTGCGCGCGCGCATCAACGAGAAGGTCGCCCGCGAGCGCATCCGAACGATCCGAACGCCGATCCTGGTCCTGGGCCGCGAGGACGATCACCTGCAGGGCATCTTCCGCGTGAGCTACGACCTGCTGCGGGAGGAGGGCAAGGACGCGGAATGGGTCTCCTACGACCATCCGATGCACGGCTATCTGTTCCCGGTCCGCGGCGCCGGCGGCGCCTATGCCGTGGACGCGATGCAGGAGGCGGCGATCGAGGTGGCGATCGACTTCTTCAACCGCCACCTGAAGTGAAGGGCGAGGCCTGGCCGGAGAGCGATTCGAAGATGTTGAAGAGGGCCTCGTACTCCGCGGCCCAGTAGCCGTCGGTTCCGAACGCGGGGAAGCCGCTCCGGAACGATGCATCGTCCCAGCGCCGGGCGATCCAGGCGGACATGTAGATGATCCGGAGCGCGCGAAGCGGCTCACAGAGGGCGAGCGTGGACCGATCGAACTCGCGGAAGATCTCGTAGCCCTCCAGGAGCTGCGCGCGCCCCCGTCGGGCCTCCTCCGAGTCGCCGCGGGACAGGAGCCAGAGGTCCTGGACGGGCGGGCCCACCAGGCAGTCGTCGAAGTCCAGGAGGATGGGGCCGTCGGCGCCCCAGATGACGTTTCCCCAGTGGAGGTCGCCGTGGATGCGCTGGGTCTTCACTCGGGCCAGGGGCTTGGCGACGACATCGGCGATCCGAAGCGCGACGTCGCGGTAGCGCCCGGCCAGTGGCTCGCGCACGACGCCACCCGACAGGAGCACGGCGAGCGGCTCGTGGACGTACCGCTCCACGGTGAAGCGCGGGCGATGCGGCGCGTCCCCTGCGGCCCCTACCGCGTGCACGCGACCGATGAGCCGCCCGATCTGCCGCAGGCGCTCGTCGTCCAGCTCGTCGAGCATCCGCCCGCGCACCTTGGGGAACGCGGCGTAGAGGATCCCGTCGATCTCCGCGAGGGTGGAGCCGGTGCCGAGGTCCAGGGGCGGCACGGCCGGGAGCTCGGCGGCGGCCAGCTCGACGAGGAAGGCGTGCTCGTCCAGGATCGCCTCGCGCGACCAGCGCCCTGGCCGGTAGAACTTCGTCACCAGTCGGCGCTCGTCCTCGAGCTCCACCTCGTAGACGCGGTTCTCGAACGCGCGGAGCGGCAGGCAGCGACCGGTGGAGCGCAGTCCGCCGACCTCCACCGCATCGAGGACGCGGTCGGGCGTGAGCGAGGAGAAGCTCGCGCTCAATGCGCTCGTCGGGCGGCGGTCCGCTCGTCGGCCCCCGTCCAGCCGGCATCGAAGGGGTGTCCCGGCTGATCGAGGTCGATCGCGAGCGGGGCGTGGTCGGAGGGGACCGGCTTTCCCTTTCGAGCTTCGCGGTCGATCTCCGCCCACATCGTCCGCTTGGCGACGCGGGCGGTGACGAGCAGGTGATCGATCCGCATCCCGAAGTTCTTGTGGAAGTTGCCGGCGCGGTAGTCCCACCAGGTGTAGCGGCCCGGCTCCCGATGGTGGAGACGGTACGCGTCGACCAGGCCCCAGGCACAGAGCCTCCCGAGCGCGAGCCGCTCGGGCTCGGAAACGTGGGTTCCTCCATGGCACACCGCCGGGTCCCAGACGTCCACGTCTTCGGGGGCGACGTTGAAGTCGCCCCCCAGGACGAGCGGCTGCTCGGGATCGGCGGCCGCGGCGAGCCAGCGGGCCAGGCGGTCGAACCAGGCGAGCTTGGCCTGATAGAAGGGCGAGCCGACGGCTCGCCCGTTCGGCGCGTAGAGGCTCACCACGCGGACGCCGCCGCACACCGCCGAGATCATCCGGGCCTCGGCCAGCGGCTCGTCGTCGGGAATGTCGGGCGTGGCCGGGGGGCGCAGCGGCTCGCCGAAGTTCGTGACGACCTCCGCGAGGCCGACGCGGCTGGCGATGGCCACGCCGTTCCAGCGGCCCTCGCCGTGGTGCGCCAGGTCGTAGCCGGCACTGTGGAAGGCGTCAGCCGGCGCGTCGGCATCGGCGAGCTTCGTCTCCTGCATCAGCAGCACGTCGGGCTTGGCCCGCTCCAGCCACCACGTGACCTTCTCGAGCCGGGCTTTCAGGGAGTTGACGTTCCAGGTCGCGATTCGCATGCCCTGGAAACCCTACCGCACCTTGACGGTCGGCACCACCGACATTCCCGGCCGCGCGCTGCCTCGCTGGTGGGTCCCCTGGCGCATCACGGTCTGTGCAGATAAGGCCGACCATCTGTCCGGCCGCGCAGTGCCGGAAGCTGAGTCCCGGCCCTCGCGCGTCTGCAAGGTGAAGCTAACGGCGATGAGAAGCGCGGCCCAACGGGGCAGCGCGGCGGGCGGCGTTGGCGCGGCTCCGCGCGCGCTCCTCGGCCCGGCGGGTCCGGATGGCGGCGATGCGCTGCGCCATCGGCACTTCGAGGCGCTCGGTCGCCCGCGCCGTGTAGTCGAAGCCCGGCAGGGTGACGCGCGGGATCCGCGTGCCAACGGCGCGCTCGATCGACCGGAGGTCGGCCTCCTCCGCCGGCGACACGAACGTGACGGCATCGCCGACCGCCTCCATGCGCGCCGTCCGTCCGACGCGGTGGATGTAGTCCTCCGGCATGGCGGGCACGTCGAAGTTCACCACGTGGCTGAGGCCGGTGACGTCGATGCCGCGCGCGGCGACGTCGGTGGCCACCAGCACGTGACACGCGCCGGCCTTGAAGGCGGCGAGGGCCTGGGTGCGCTGGGCCTGGCTGCGGTTGCCGTGGATGCGCTCGGCCGCCACCCCGCGCCGCCCCAGGCCGTCGGCGAGACGGTTGGCCCGGTGCTTGGTGCGGGTGAAGACCAGCATGTTGCGGACGCCGGGCTGGCGCAGCAGCTCGAGGAGCAGCGGCAGCTTCAGCTCCGACGCCACCGGGTAGGCGGCGTGGGTCACGCCCACCGCCGGCGCCGCGGGCCGCTCCACGTTGATCATCACCGGGTCGCGCAGCAGCTCGCGGGCCAGCGCGGTGATGGCGGGCGGCAGGGTGGCCGCGAAGAGCAGCGTCTGCCGGCGCGCGGTGGGCAGCGCCCTCATGATCCGCCGGATGTCGGGCAGGAACCCCATGTCGAGCATGCGGTCGGCCTCGTCGAGCACGAGCACCTCGAGGCCGGCCAGCCGCGCGTACGAATGTTGAAGATGGTCCAGCAGCCGGCCGGGCGTCGAGACCAAAATGTCGGCGCCGCGACGGAACGCCTGCTCTTGCGGGCCCAGGGCGACGCCTCCGAAGACGGCGGCGCCGCCGATGCGCGTGAAGCGCGCGAGCTCCCGGCGATGCTCGTCGATCTGGGCGGCCAGCTCCCGGGTGGGCGCCAGCACGAGCGCGCGCGTGACGCCCCGCGGCCGGTCGACGAGCCGCTGGAGGATCGGCAGCAGGAACGCGGCGGTCTTGCCGCTGCCCGTCATGGCGCAGGCGAGCACGTCCCGCCCCTCGGTGGCCGGGGGGATGGCGTCCTTCTGGATGGGCGTGGGCACGGCGAAGCCGAGGGCGTCGAGACCGCGCAGCAGATCGGCGTGCAGAGTGAAGGAGGTGAACGACATGGAACGAATTCCTCGTGAGGGCGCTTCTGGGCCCCGGTCAGTCTTCCGCGAGTTCAAGAGCACGCCCCACGAAGCGGAAGTGGCCGGGAAACGCGGTCTGAGAAGGACGGGGCTCGCGATGAGCCCTGGATCGAGCCAGACAGTCACAGTATACGCATGGCTCCGGCGGATGGCGAGAAGTTTCGCTGGCGGCGGTCAGACGGGTCCGCCGCCCCTGAGACGATTCGTAGCTACTGGTAGAAGGCGAGAACGGCCAGAATGGCGGCGACCAGGCCGGAGAGCTTGCGCGGGGTCACGGGCTCACCGAACAGGGGCGCGGCCAGCAGGAAGACCAGCGCCATGGACACAAGCGAGAGGAGCAGCCAGGTCGGGACTATTTTGTCGAGCAACCGCCATTGGTGCATTTGTCGCCGATCACGGCGATGCCCTGGATCTCGATCTCCATGCCGGGACGGGCGAAGTTCGACACCGTGATGAGCGCGCTGCCCGGGAAGTTGCCGTCGGGGAACATCTCCCTCCGGATCTGGACGAAGCGGTCGCCGTAGCGCGCGTCCTTGATGAAGACCGTCATGGTGACGAGATTGGCGAGCTTCCCTCCGGCGCGCTGCAGGGTCTGGTCCATGAGCGCGAACACACGCCGCGCCTGGGCCTCGAAGTTGCCGGAGATGTCCTTGCCGTCGCCGTCCATGGTCGCGGTCTGGCCGGCCATCCAGACGATGCGCCCTCCCTCGGTGACGACGGCGGGCGAGAACGCGCGGCTCTTCTGGAAGTCGCTCTTCTCCAGATAGTCGGCGGCCGGCGCGACCCCGCCGGTGGTCGCGAGAAACACGGCGGCGAGCATGAGCATGGTCCTGTTCATGGCGGCTCCTTTCGTCCTCGGGTCTCCGGCGGCACCGGCCGGGCGGCGCGCTAGGCTCTGGCCGCTTCCTGCAGCTCCTTGACGTGCTCGCCCCAGTGGCGGGCCAGCAGCTCCAGGCGCTGCCGACCGGTCATGGTCTCGCCGGTCACCCGCTGAAAGCAGGGCCTGTCGAGATCGGGCGCGCTGCGGGCGGCGCGCACCAGCCGGGCGTGAGCCTGCCGCACCTGGGCCAGCAGCTCGTCGAAGCTTTCGTGCTCATGGAGGCGGCGGCAGACCTCGTTCACGGTGTCGGAGTCGCCCGGGACCGGCCACAGCGGTCCGCCCTGCGCCGCCGACTGGATGCCCCAGGCGGTGGCGTCGTGGAAGTAGATGAAGTGCATCAGCACATCCCGGGCCTGCCAGCGGTCGACCCGGGCCTTGGTCATCCGGCCCGGCCCCTCGAAATAGGCCAACGTCTCCTGCACCACTCTGTCCAGGTTGGCGATCAGCGCTTCCTTCGAAGGCGGCGTCGTCATCGGCGATCCCTCCCGCGGCGAAAGACGGAGCCGTAGTGTAGCATCGACATGTGCGCGGAGGTGGAGCGTGAGCGCGAAGCCGGTCGTTCTCGAGTTCGGGATGGGCGTGGACGTTCACGGGGCGGACTCCACCACCGCGGCCTGCCGCGCGGTGTCGGATGCCATCCGGCATTCGAGCTTGCCGCTGTTCCAGGAGGTCCGCGAGCGCGGCGGCCGGATGCTGGTGGACGTCACCGTCGGTGTGCCCGACCCCGCGTCCGTCGACGTCGATCGGGTCCGGCGCGAGCTTCCCCACGGCGAGGTGACCGTCCGTCCCGTCAGCGGCGGCTTGCGGGTGCCGGGGGCCGACACGCTCATTGCGTGCGCGGCCATCACCGTCAGCGCTGAATATCCCCAGGAGCCCCGACGATGAGCACGACCACGACCGGTATCGGCCTCAAGCGACTCCAGCATCTGGTCCTGTGGGTGTCGGACGTCGAGCGGAGCCTGCGCTTCTACGGCGACGTGCTGGGCTTCGAGGTCAAGACGCGGTACCCGAATGCGGTCTTCCTGAGGATCCCCGGCAGCCCGGACGATCATCACCTGGGCCTGTTCGAGCAGACGGGCGTGAAGCGGCCCGACGAGCGGGTGGCGCGCATGTACCACTCGGCCTGGGAGGTCGGCGACATCACCGACCTGGTGCGCGCGCGACAGCGGCTGATCGAGGCCGGCGCGCTGGTGGGGACGTCGGATCACGGCGTGAGCCTGTCGCTCTACGCCAAGGATCCGGACGGGCTGGAGTTCGAGATCTTCTGGACGGTCCCCGGCGGCACCCCGGTCGGGACCCGGCCGCTGGACCTCGAGGCCGAGCTGGCCCGCCGCGGCATCACGATGCCGTAAGGGGAAACATCGGCAGGCCGAGTCGGTCCGCCACGGCCTTCAGCTCCTCGAAGATCGCGCGCGGGATCGGGATTCCCTCCCGGCGGCGCCGCTCGAGCGTGCGGCTTCCACGCTCGCCGGGCATGAGGATCTCGTCGACATCGGGATCGCGCGGCAGCGCTTTCAGCGCCCGGATGAGGCGGTCCACCTCGCGCCGGAACGACCGCGGATCGCCGAAGCGGGCGAGATCGATCGCCAGCGCGAGGCCGTTCTGCTTGTGCCGGCGCCCCTCGGCCGTTCCCTCCAGCGCCTCGGCCAGGATCGGGTTCGAGACGACGAGGCTGGTGATGCATTCGATCATCAGCGACAGGCCCGAGCCCTTGGGGCCGCCCAGAGGCAGCGGGATCCTGGCCGCCCGCGGATCGGTCGCCGGATCACCGTGGCCGTCGAGCGCCCACCCCTCGGGAATCGGCTGGCCGGTCTTTCGAGCCTGCACCAGCTTGCCCATCGAGATGAGGCCCATCCCCATGTCGAGCACGACCGGCCCGCGATCGCCTCCCGGAACCGCGATCGAGATCGGGCTCGTCCCGACGCCGGCGGCCCGGGCACCGTGATAGGCCATGAGGGGAACCGTCCCGGCCAGGGCGAGGGCCGCCATCCCTTCCTGCGCCGCCATCAGCGTGTAATAGCCGAGCGCCCCCGTGTGCGTCGTTCCCCTCACCAGAGCCAGACCGACGCCGGCCTCCCGGGCCTTCCGCACGGCCGCGGTCATCGCCGAGGTCATGGCGACCGGGCCGGCCGCGCGGTCGGCCTCGATCAGGACCGCCGCGGCCGTCTCGGTCCGAACCGACATGGCCGGAGTCGGGTTAAGATCGCCGGCGCCGATCAGCTCCACGTATCTGGGAATTCGCATCACCCCGTGGGACTCCACCCCGCGCAGATCGGCCCAGACCAGGACGTCGGCCACGATCCCGGCGTGCGCCTCGGGCATGCCGGCGCGCACGAACACGTCCCGGGCAAAGCGCTCCAGCGCATCGGCGGTCGCGATCACGGCCGCCTGGCCTGTGGCCGATCGGCTCATCGTGGCCCCGCCGACAGCGGAACGTACTTCTCGAGCCAGTGGCGTACGAGGTCGATGACCAGGGGGTTGCCTTCCCCGAGCATGAAGTGGTCGACGTTCGCCACCAGGTGCAACTCCGTCGGCTGGCCGGCATGCCGGAAGAGGTCGATCGACTGCTCGGTGGGAGTCACGGAGTCGTGGGAGGGATGCAGGAGCAGCAGCGGCCGCGGCGCGATCTTCCCGACCACCTCGTTGGCCTTGAAGGCGTACATGCTCTCGACCACCTCGAACGGGAACTCCATGATCGAGCCCGGCGACAGGTTGCTGCGGAGGGCGGGGGGGATGGGGACGATGTCGTAGCGCGGGACCATGATCGACTGGCCGGTCCGTTCCCGCTGCCGGCGTCCCTTCTCCACCATGGCGGTGAACGTCTTCCAGGCTTCGGGCGACTCGTGCTGCTTGCGGAACTTCTTCTCGCCGTCGCCCCAGCCGCCGGTGGAGATGCAGGCGGCGACTCGGGGGTCCACGCCGGCGGTGTAGACGGCGACGGCCGCGCCGAAGCTGTTCCCGATGAGGGCGATGCGCTGCGGATCCACCTCGGGGCGGGTGGCCAGGAACGAGAGCGCGTTCTTGGTGTCCTCCACCTGCTCGAGGCAAATGACCCGCCCCCGCGGGCCCTCGCTCTCGCCGCAGCCGCGGAAGTCGAAGCGCAGCGTGACATAGCCGAGGTCCGCGAGCATCCTGGCCACCACCAGGGAGACGCCGCCGTCCTTGTTGCTGCCGAACCCGTGCAGCACCAGCCAGGCTGGCTGGCGCTCACGCGGACCACGCCCCCCGGGCGTCTGCAGCACGCCCGAGAGCTTCAAGCCGTCGGAGGAAAACGAGACGCGCTCTTCCATGTCGTCATTCTAATTGACGCGGGCGCCCGATCCCTCCAAGATCGGGGACGTCCGATGAAGACCCGCAGGCTCGGCCAGGGCGGACTGGTGGTGTCGGCGATCGGCCTGGGCCAGGGGAGCGCCACCACCAATTTCGGCGACCGCGACGACGGGGAGCAGATCGCGACCATGCGGCGCGCGCTCGATCTCGGGATGAACTTTTTCGACACCGCGGATGGCTATGCCGGAGGCACGCACGAACGGCTGATCGGTCAAGCGATCAGGGGCCGCCGACACGAGGTGATCATCGCCTCGAAATTCGGCAATCTCGATCTGGCGGGCGGCCAGAAGGGCTACAACGGGCGGCCCGAATATGTGCCGCGAGCGTGCGAGGCGAGCCTGAAGCGGCTCGGGGTGGACTCCATCGATCTCTACTACCTGCACCGCATCGACCCGGCGTAGGCGTCACCGACCTCGACGCTATCGATTGAGGAGCGGGATGTCCTTGGCCGCCGGGGCCGCCTTGAGTGAGAGGAGATAGGCGTACATGTCGGCCAGGTCCTGGTCGCTCACCCACTTCTCCGTGTAGGCCGGCATGTCACGCCGGGGTTTGCGCACCATGTGCTGGAACACCGGCCAGGGAAACGGGTTGGGGTAGATCCTGGGGCCGGCGCCGCGGTCTCCACCCTGGCCGTGAGTGCCGTGGCAGGCGAAGCAGCCGAGGTCCACGAAGAGCTTCTGACCGCGCTCCGCCGATCCCCCCGCCGGCGTGTCCTGCGCAACGGCGGCACCGGCCGTGAGCACGAGCGCCGCGGTGGCGACGATGATCGCCATCCGTATCGACGTCGCCCTCAACGCAACTGACACACGACGTCCACGAGCGCGGGGGCGCCGCCCTTGACGATCTCCCGGGCGCGCGCCAGCGCCGGCCCCACGGCGTTGGGGTCGGTGATCGGCCCTTCGCCCCACACGCCGTGGGCCTGGGCGAGCTTGGCGAAGTCCACGTGCGGGTCCCACATCATGGTGCCGATACGCGCGTTCTTGGGATTGCGCTGGTGCAGGTTCGCCATGCGTTGCACGTGCATGATCTCCTGCCCGTAGCCGCGGTTGTTGAACATCACGATGAGCAGCGGGATCTTGTGGTGGGCCGCCGTCCACAGCACGCCCGGCGCGTACAGGAGATCGCCGTCGGGCTGGAGGGTGACCGAGAAGATCCCGCGATCACGGTTGGCCAGCGCCGCGCCGATCGCCGCCGGCGCCGAGTAGCCGACCCCGGCGCCGCCGGAGCCGCCGAGCATCTGGTGATATTCCGTGGTGGGCCACAGGCGCTTCGGCCAGCTCACGCGATCGGACACCACCAGCGACCACGTCTCGTTCTTCACCGCGTTCCACACCTCGGTGGCGAGCCGCGCGGTGGTCACCGGGCTCGCGTCCCAGCCGAGGGCCGCGGCCGCCTTCTGGCGTTCCTTCATCTCACGGTGCTGCGTGCGGAACCCGTCGGCCTTCTGGCCGAGCGTCGCCGCCCGCGCCGGCGTCAGCTGGCGCTTCACCGCGTCGACGAGCGGGGGCAGCGACGTCTCGGCGTCGCCGCTGATGGGCAGATCCGCGGGCAGGAAGCGCTGCATGTCCTGATAATTCGATTTCATCAGGAAGTCGGCCAGCGTGATGTGGATGACCTTGACGTCGGGCTTGGCGACGCGCCGCACGTCCTTCCAGGGGTCGCCGAGGCCGTGGAGCACGCCCCACGAATCGGCGACCTCCAGCATCAGGATGACGTCCGCGTTGGCCACCAGCGACGCCCGGTTCTCCGACAGATTCAGATAGTGGGTGCTGGGGAAGTTCATGCGATTGCCGGTGCAGATGACCGGGCACTGGAGCGTCTCGGCCAGCTCCACCAGGGCCCGCACGCCCTCCGCCGACCGCACCGCGCGGTCGGCGACGATGACCGGCTGACTGGCCGCGATCAGCCATTTCGCCGCCTCCCGCAGCGCCTTCTCGTCGGCCTGCGGCGGCGCCGAGAGCACGAGCTTGGGGATCGACAGCGTGCCGGCGTGGATCTGCGTTTCTTGTAATTCGATGTCGCAGGCGATCAGCACCGGCTCCGGCGGCGGCGCCATCATGATCTTGTAGGCGCGCACCGTGGACTCGGCGAAATGCTGCAGCGAGGCCGGCTGGTCGTCCCATTTGAGGAAGTCCCGCATCAGCGCGCCGGGATCCTGCATGGAGTGATACCACTCCACGCCGGGGCGCCGGGCCGTTGCGTCGGTGCCGTTGCCGGCGAAGATCAGGACCGGCACGCGGTCGCACCACGCGTTGTACACGGCCATCGAGGCGTGCTGGAGGCCGACGGTGGAGTGCGCGAACACCGCCATCGGCTTGCCGCGGGCCTTGGCGTATCCGTGGGCCATGGCGACCGAGGACTCCTCGTGCAAGGCGGTGAGGAACTCGGGTTTCCTGTTGCCGCCGTAGTTCAGGATGGACTCGTGGATGCTGCGAAAGCTCGCCGCCGGATTGGCGGCGACGTAGTCGATGTCGAGGGACTTGATCACGTCCACCATGAAGTCCGAGCCCGGCCGGGTGACGAACGTGTCGCCGGCCAGGTTGGCGGCCGCCGGCGGGGGCGCCGGCCGCGGTTCCTCCGCCGCCGTGGCCGTCGTGGCCGCGGCCAGGGCGGCGCCGGCGGCCGCGGCGCCCTTCAGGAAGGCGCGGCGTTGAATGTCGTTGTCGCGCTCGGGTGTGCTCATGTCGTCGCCTCCCAGTGGAGCGAGTCTGGGGCCCTGCGGTCAGCCGTCCACGCCGTGGGGCGGGCGCCCCGGAGAGGCGTCCCGCCCGACCGCCGCCGCCGCCTGTCCGGCCAGAAAGCTCCGCAGCTCCTCGTCGGTGTGTCCGGCCGCGAAGTGGCGGAAGCTGTCCCCGTTCCGCCGCTCGGCGAGATACGCCCGCAGCAATCGTTCGATGGCATCCGGGACCTCGGTGGCCGGGACGCGATAGCCGATGGGACGCGCGGTGCGCTGGTGCTGGCCGACGGCGCCGCCGACGCAGAAGTAGTAGGCGTCGACCAGCGTGCCCTCGACCTTCGTCTTCTTGCCCTCGATCCCGAGGTCCGCGATCCAGTGTTGCCCGCAGCTGTTGGGGCAGCCGGTGACGTGGATCTTCAGGTGCTGGTCGAAGCCCGGCATCCGCGCTTCCATCTCTTCCACCAGCCAGCGCGCGAAGCCTTTGGTCTCGGTGAGGGCCAGCTTGCAGAACTCCGTGCCCGTGCAGGCGATCGTGCCCCGCCAGAACGGGGAGGCCTGGAGCCGCAGACCCGCCGCCTCCAGCTCCCTGGCTAGCGCCTCCGACTGCGGGCGGCGCACGTTGAGGATCAGGAGATTCTGCATCGTGGTCGTGCGCAGCTCGCCGGTGCCGTAGCGGTCGGCCAGGTCGGCCACCGTCCGCATCTGGTCGGCGGTGAGGCGCCCTCGCAGCACGGCGACGCCGGCGTAAACGTACCCGTCCTGCTTCTGCCCATGAATGCCGACGTGGTCGCGGTAGACGTCGTCCGGCGGTTCCTCGGCGACGGCGGGATCGAGCGAGAAGCCGACCCGCCGCTCGAGCTCTTCTTGGAAACGCTCGGCGGTCCAGCCGTGCTGGAGGAAGAGGAACTTCAGTCGCGCCTTCTCGCGGTCCTGGCGGAGCACGTCGCTGTCGCGGAAGATCTCGGTGATCCCGCGGACGACGGGCAGGGCCTGGTTCGAGTGGACGAACGCGCCGAGCCGCACGGCGAGATGCGGGGTGGTCGAGAGGCCGCCGCCCACGCGGACGGAGAAGCCGACCTCGCCACTGGCCGGCTGGCGGACGGCCGTCATCCCGATGTCGTTGATCTCCGGGTACGAGCACCACGCCCGGCACCCGGTGATGGTGATCTTGTACTTGCGGGGGAGGTTGTAGAAGTCGGGATTGCCGTTCAGCATCCGGGTGGCGGCCTGGACGAGGGGTGAGGCGTCCACCAGCTCGTCGGAGTCAACCCCGGCCAGCGGGCAGCCGGTGACGTTGCGGGTCACGTCGCCGCACGTGCCCATCGTGGTGAGCCCCGACCGCCAGAGGCTCTCCAGCAGATCCGGAAGATCCTCGATCGGAACCCAGTGGAGCTGGACGTTCTCGCGGACCGTGATGTCGGCTTGGCCCCGCGCGCTGCGCTCGGCGAAGCGGGCGATCATCCGGAGCTGGTGCGAGAAGAGCTGGCCGTTGGGGATGCGGATCCTCACCATGAAGGAGGGCACGGCCTTGCCCTCGCCGCCCTTGCCGCCGACGGCGCCGATGCCGTCGCCCTGGGTGTAGACGCCCCACCACCGGAAGTAGGTGTTGAGCCACGCCGCCGGGATGGACTGATAACCCTCGCGGGCAAAGCGACGGATCGCTTCGAGCTGCTCCCAGGGGTTCACCGCCCGCTTGAGGCGTTCGGCCCGCTGGGCCTTGGTCTCCTTCGGCGCGTCGGCGGGCGCGACGGGCGGGGCGGCGGGCGCGGTGGGCGGCCCGACGGCGACATCGGTCCCGCGGACCCAATTTCGGAGAATTTCGGCAACCTCGGGGCGGGCGACCTCCGTGGGCATCAGCTCGCCGCGGCCCAGCAGCTCGCGCACCGCCGCGCTGCTCAGCGCCACGCGATCCTGCGAGCCGTGGGGGCACGTCTTGGGCGATGTGACGGTCTCGCAGCGACGGCAATAGAACGTCGCGTCGAAGAAGAGGGGAACGATGCCGAGCTCCTCCGGCGCGAAGGCGCGGAACATCTGATCGACCGTGACCGGCGCGAAGGCGCTCTCGATGCCGGCGTACTCGCGCCCCACGATGAAGTGGGTGCACCCGTAGTTCTTCCTCACCAGCGCGTGGAACAGCGTCTCCCGGGGCCCGGCGTAGCGCATGGCGCCCGGGAAGACGGCGAGCACGACGCGGTTGGTTGGATAGTACTGCTCGACGAGCACCTGGTAGCAGCGGACGCGCACCTCCGACGGCAGCTCGTCCAGCTTGGTCTGGCCGACCAGCGGGTGGATGAACAACCCGTCGAGCGGCTCCAGCGCGCACTTCTGGATGTACTCGTGGGCGCGATGCATCGGCTGCTGGCTCTGGAAGCCGACGACGGTCCGCCAGCCGAGCTTCCGGAAGCGCGCGCGGGCGTCGGCGGGATCGAGCCGGTACGGCTCGAACCCCTTGAGCCGCGGCCGCGCGATCAGGTCGACCGGGCCGGCCAGGAGGACGTCCCCGCGCGTGAGCTGGTAGGAGGCGCCGGGATGGCGCGGGTCGTCGGTGCCGTAGACGAGGCGCGCCTCCTCGCGGCCGTCATAGGGAACGCGCTCTTCGAGGTGAAGGATGCCGATCGGCTCCTCCCACGGCGTCACCAGCGCGATCTCCTCGCCCTCGCGCAGCTCGTCGGCGGCGGCGCGGCGCACGGCCAGCGTGATCGGCAGCGTCCACGGAAGCCCGTTGGCCAGGCGCATCTCGCGCAGCACGGCCCGATAGTCGGCCGCGCCCATGAACCCCTCCAGCGGGCTGTAGGCGCCGACGGCCAGGAGCTCGAGATCGGACATCATCCGGGCGTTGAACGAGATCCGCTTCAGCGACGAGGCGCGCGCCTGGGCCTCGCCGAGCGCGTCGCCGCGCAGGACCCGATCGATCAACCGCCCGCCGTGGGGAGAAACTTCCACCGTCTCTGGCTTTGGTGAGGACATCGTTGGCGCAAGTTACTATTGCCGATCGATAATGTCAAAAGGCTCGTCTGGTGAGGATCCTTCGCCACTCCTCCCGACCCGCGCCGCGCCGGGACTTGCCATTGCCGGAGAAGACGCGGTAGGAAGAAGGCTCTCGCAACCGGTCACCGGAGGCAAGGGCATGAACGG
This sequence comes from Candidatus Rokubacteria bacterium 13_1_40CM_69_27, assembly GCA_001917535.1. GTDB lineage: Bacteria > Methylomirabilota > Methylomirabilia > Rokubacteriales > CSP1-6 > MNEF01. The sequence continues at coordinate 2,472 of MNEF01000028.1, read as the reverse complement.
CCCGCGCCAGCGGCCGGGCGAGGAGGAATCGATGGGAGAGCAATGGCGGCTCGTGGCCTCGGGGCCCTGGGATGATCCGGGATGGCAGGAGGCACTCGAACAGGCCGCCCTGGCCCGGGCCGTTCAAGAAGGCTGGATCGCGGCCGCCACCCTCGACGTCTTCGAGGAGGAGCCGTTGCCGCCGGACAGCCCGCTCCGCCGCCTGGATCCGGACCGCGTGATGCTGACGCCCCACTGTGTCGGCAACAGCCGGGCCTCGCAGCGTACACGCGCATGGCGATAGAAAATGTCCTGCGAGCGCTGCGCGGTGAATTGCCGGGTCACATCAAGAACCCCGCGGTCATCCCACGCTGGGGCGAGCGTTTCCCTGGTTCGTGAGCCGCGGGCGCGAGCCCGCAGATCTCGCCGCGATCGTCGGGGCCGCTGACCGAGGAGGGAGCGATGAGCGACGTGACTGTCATCGACGCTGACGGACATATCACCGAGTCCACCGAGCAGCTCAGGCCGTATTTCGAGGGGCGTTACGGCGATCGGGGACACTGGGCCGGTCGGCGCTCGTACTACCCGGAAGATGGCTGGGATCGCTCCCTCGGTGGCCGGCTGGGGAGCCGGGCGAGCGACGCCAAGACCTGGCTCCGCTTCATGGATGAGGGTGGGGTGGAGACGGCGATCCTCTACCCCACCGCCGGACTCGGCATCGGCTGGGTGCGGGAGCCCGACTTCGCCGTGGCCCTCTGCCGCGCCTACAACAATTTCCTGCACCAGGAGTTTCTGACCGTCAGCCCACGCCTGAAAGGTGTCGCGCTCGTTCCGTTTCAGGACGTCCCGGAAGCGGTCAAGGAGCTGCGGCGCGCCGTCACCGAGCTGGGGATGGTGGGGGCCTTCGCGCCGGCGGTCGGGCTGCGGCCGCCCCTGGGCCACCAACAGTTTCATCCCCTCTACGCGGAGGCGGAGCGGCTGGGGTGCATGGTGGCCTGCCACGCGACGGTGCGGGGCGCGCACTACTTCGGAGCGGACGGGTTCGACAAGTTCGTGGAGGTGCATACGCTCTCTCACCCGTTCGCTCAGATGATCCAGCTGACCGGCATGATCTTCGAGGGCGTGCCCGAGATCTACCCGCGCCTGAAGATCGGTTTCATGGAGGCCGGCTGCACGTGGGTCCCCTTCTGGATGGACCGCATGGACGAGGAGTGGGAGAAGCGCGGGGAGGTGGAAGCGCCGCTCTGCCGGAGGAAGCCGAGCGAGTACCTGCTCAGCGGGCAGCTCTACTTCGCCGTGGAATCGGGCGAGAAGTCCCTGCCCGAGGTGGTGCGCCGCCTCGGCGACGCCATCCTCTTTTACGCCAGTGACATCCCGCACTGGGATCACGATTTTCCCCAGAGCCTTCGGGAGCTGGAGACGCGTGAGGACGTCGCTCTCCCGGCCCGCCGGAAGATCCTGTGCGATAACGCGCGACGGCTGTACTCCCTCACGCCATGAGATCGCTGCTCGTGCGGCCGAGGCTACTGGGCCTGCTCGCCCTGGCCAGCCCATGGTGGCTGGCCGCGGGCCTCTCGGCCCAGACGCCCAAACCGACCCCGAAGGTCGCGCTCACCTCGGCCTATACCACGACCAGCGCCACCATGGCGCCGCTGTGGGCGGCGAGGGAAGGGGGCTTTTTCGACGAGGAGGGGCTGACCGTCACCCTCACGCGCATCCAGGCCGGCGCTCCCATCATGGCGGCGATCCACGCCCGCGAAGTCCCCCTGGCCTTTGTCGGCGCCCAGCAGATCGTCGAAGCCAACGTGAAGGGCGGCGGCTTCGTGATCGTGGCCGGCTTCATCGACCTGCTCGGCCAGTCCATCTATGTGCACCCGTCGATCGAGCGCCCGGAGCAGCTGAAGGGAAAGGTGATCGGAGTGACGAACTTCGGGGCGATCACCCATGTGGCGGGCAAGGAGGGCGCGAAGTACCTCGGTCTGGAAGGGCAGGTCCACTTTCTGGCCACCGGCGGACCGCCGGAGACGCTGGCGGCGATGCAGTTCGGCAAAGTGCAGGCAGGTGTCTTCTCGCCGCCCGACACGATCCGGGCGCGCGAGCTGGGCTTCCGGGAGTTGTTGAGCCACTCGAAGATCGGCACCAAAGCCCAGACCTCCGCGATAGCGACCACCCGACAGTGGGCGCGCGACAACCCGGAGCTGGTCGAGCGGTACATCAGGGCCGCCATCAAGGGTGCCCATCGCCTGAAGACCGACAAGGAGTTCGGGATGAAGGTGATCGGCAAGTACACGCGGCAATCCGACCCCAAGCTCCTGGACGAGACATACGACTTCTACAGAGATCAGTGGGGGAAAGACGGCTTCCCATCCTTCGAGGCCATCCAGAAGAACATCGACGTCGCCGCCGCCGACATCCCCGAGGCGAAGACGGCCAGGCCCGAACAGTTCGTGGACCTGACCTTCGTCCAGAAGATCAAGGCCAGCGGCTTGATCG
>MNEF01000057.1 GCA_001917535.1 Candidatus Rokubacteria bacterium 13_1_40CM_69_27 | reverse complement strand
CGTAGCGCATTTCTCCGCCCGGCACTGCTCTGGCTAACGCCCCGGTCAGCGGGAGGCGAGCATCGCGAGCCCCCGGTCCGCTGCACTGGGTGGTTCGGCAGCTATCCCGCGAGCGCACTCTTTGCTCGCTCCTGGCTCAGATCTCTACTCACACACGCGGGGACCTGGCCTCGACTGTTTCCAACACCAACGGCCTCCCACCTTCTCGTAGGACGAGGAGCCTTGATCACCTTCCATGCATCTGTCAAACACCCGTTCGCCCATCTCACGAGTCCATGACGACGTCATGTTTTCCTGGACGAATCGCGCGCAGCGTGCAGCATCGCGCTTCAGTAGGTCTCGCTTCGACTTCTGGACGGCCGGATCATTGGGGTCGCCTTCACATCCTCCGCACGTGAGGAGGAGCAGAAGAGCAATCGCTCCTTCGGTCCGGCGCCGTCTTGTCCGCTGCCGGCGTGGGCGACGAGCCATTGCTCTCTGGGTGGCCCGAGCCGCCATCATAGCCTCGCCGGGCGAGTTGGCGGCTCTCAACGATTGTCGAGACTCTCCAGGGCGCCCACGAGCTGCTTGATGAGGACCAAGGTCGCTCGCCGGTACAGGTATTCGTACCGTGGCCCTCGCTTCCGCTCATCGTCTCTTTCCGGGCTAGTGTTGGTGATCTTGACTTCGATGCTCTTGTCAGCCAAGCGGGCGGTAGCCGGCATTTCGTCGCCTCCTCTTGTCTGCCGAACGCCCCGGTTCAGCGGCGGCGCTCTGGCGCCGGCTGCTGCAACCGGTTGTTGGGCCGCGTCGGCCCGGGATGGGTATAATACGTCCAATGACCCGCGCACTGGACGCCGCCATCGCGAAACTCACGACGCTGCCTGCCGACGAGCAGGACCGGATCGCCCAGTGGCTGCTCGAGGAACTTCGGGACGAAGAGCATTGGGCACGCCAGTTTGCAGCCTCACAGAGCGCGCTGAGCAAGCTCGCGGCCGAGGCCCGGGCTGAGCGCGCAGCCGGCAGAGCGACGGAACTCGACCCCGACAAACTGTGAGATCGCGCGCGACGCCGCGCTTCTGGGCGGCGTATCGCGACCTGCCACCTGAGATCCGAAACCTTGCCCAGAAAGCGTATCGGCTGTTCCGGGAGAACCCCGGGCACCCGAGCCTCCACTTCAAGAAGGTTTCACGATCGCGACCCCATCTACTCCGCCCGCGTGACCCTCGGATATCGCGCCGTCGCCCTTCTGGGGGACGACGAGATCACCTGGTTCTGAATCGGGTCGCACGCTGAGTATGATCGTCTTCTCGACAAGCTTTAGCTTCCATGCTGTCGGCCCAACTCGATCTCTCTTGAACTGCGTTATCCGGCTGCATAGGTCTGTATAGCGCAACGAACGAGCCCGGCCGAGATCCGAAGGTGCCCGAGTTTCCGCCACGTTGCAGAACACGCCTTGGCTCGCTTGCCGTGATACACCGCGAGGCGCCGCAAGCTATCACCCGGGCGTCCGCGGCCGCCCGATGCTCGCGGCCTTCAACGTCATGACAGGAACATCCGATCCGCGGGGCTCCGAACTCCGGCCGGTCCCCGGTTGAGCACGTGGGTGTAGATCATCGTGGTGCTGACGTCTTGGTGGCCGAGCAAGCTCCTGGACTGTGCGGATGTCGTGGCTCTCCTCCAGCAGGTGGGTGGCAAACGAGTGACGGAAGGTGTGGCAGGTGGCCTGCTTGACAATCCCGGCGCCACGGACCGCATCCTTCACCGCCCGCCGAAGAACGGATTCGTGCAGGTGGTGGCGGCGACGCTGCCCGGTGAGGCGGTCCAGGTAGAAGCGCGTGGCTGGAAAGACCCATTGCCACCCCCACTCCCGGCCGGCGTTCGGGTACTTGCGCGTCAGCGCGCCGGGCTCTCGAGGCTTCCTTTCGATCAGCCGCCCGACCCCAACGTCGCGGTCTCAGCCTCCATCACCCCGCCCACCGGGACGTGGCCGATCCGCCGCCACACCCGGTCGACGTCGGCCATGACGGCTTCGTCGGACTGCTCGATGTCGATCGGATCGGAGTGGGGCACCCAGCAGGCGCGGCCGGTCAGCCAGAACACCTCCGTGCGGTTGCCCTCCGGATCGAAGAAATGACAGCCGAGCGCGCTGCCGTGATTGACGATCTGGTCGATGCGGTAGCCCTCGGCCAGCAGACGACGGCGGAAGTCTCGCAAGTCGTCGAGCGTCTCCACCCGCAGGGAGATCTGGTGGATCAAGCGGGGTTCCTCGCCCGCGGGCCGTCCCCGGACGAGCGCGATCTCGTGGTCGACGGTCGCCGCGTCCGCGCTCAAGAACACGATCCCGTGGCGCCAGTTCTGCTTCGTCACCTGCATGCCCATGACGTCGCGATAGAACCCCACCATGCGGTCCAGATCGCGGACGTAAATTCCGACGCGGCCCAGTCCTCTCACGCGTGCCATGTATGCCTCCTGCGCTGGCCGCCTACACCGCGATGGCCTGGTTCGCCTCGGCGAAGTGCGGCATCACGTCTGTGGCGAAGTGCTCCATCGCCCGGAGCGTGTCGCGCTGGTTCAGCTGGCCTCGGAGATTCCGCCGGTCTCCGCCGACCTCCTGCTACACCGCGGCCCGGGGGGCGTCAAGCGGGAATTGGCTCGGCCAGCCCCTTGCCCGGTAGGCGCAGGCCGTTTACTCTTCCGTTTACCGCCGATCCCGAACGAGGGCGTAACCCGGAGGCACCGCATGCACGGACGGCTTCTGGCCCTACTGACTTCGCTGGTCGTGCTGAGCTGCGCCGGCAGTGGCCCGGTCCAGGCTCAGTCCTTCTACGAGGGCAAGACCTTGCGCATCATCGTGGGTCTGGCGGCTGGGGGCGGCTTCGACGCGTACGCCCGGGTCATCGCGCGGCACATGGGCAAGCACATCCCCGGGAGTCCCACGATCATCGTTGAGAACATGACCGGGGCCGGAAGTCTCATCTCCGCCAATCACCTGTACAGGGTGGCCAAGCCGGACGGTCTCACCGTGGCTCATTTCCTCGGGTCGTTGATATTCGGTCAAGTCCTGGGGCAGCCGGGGATCGAGTTCGATGCCCGGAAATTCGAGTTCATAGGGGCCGCCCTCAAGGAGGACGCTGTGTGCGCGTTGACCCAGGCCAGCAGCGTCACGAGCATCGAGAAATGGATGGCCTCCAAGACGCCGGTCAAGCTCGGTGGGACCGGCCTGGGCTCCCCGCCCGATAACGTGGCCAGGATCGTGAAGGCGGCCCTCGGGCTTCCGATCCAGGTGGTCTCGGGGTACAAGGGAACCTCCGAGATCCGTCTGGCCGCAGAGAGTGGTGAGGTGGCCGGAGGCTGCTGGTCCTGGGAGTCGATGAGGGCGACGTGGCGCGGGCCTCTGGACGCGGGTCACGTGGTCGTGGTCCTGCAAGTCACCGCCAAGGAATCCCCGGATCTGTCCAATGTTCCCCTGGCGATCAGCCTGGCCAAGACCGACGAGGCACGCCACCTGATCCAGGTGGCCCACTCGACCAGTGCCTACTCCCGCCCCTTCGTCCTACCTCCCGGCACGCCCCAAGAGCGTGTCCGAATCTTACGGACGGCCTTTCAGGAGACGTTGAAGGACAAGGCGTTCCTGGCGGAGACAGAAAAGGCCAAGCTCAGTCTTGATCCAGTGACCGGTGAAGAGCTGGAAAAGATGGTCGCCGAGCTCTTCAGGCTCGATCCCGCTCTCCTCGCCAAGCTGAAGGCGATCCTCTACAACTGACCTGCGCAAGCCGTGACGATGCTCTTCCCGACCACGCTGGTCGGCAGCTACCCGCAGCCCGAGTGGCTGATCGACCGCCAGAAGCTCGCCGCCCGCTTCCCGCCCCGCGTGCGGGCCAAAGAGCTGTGGCGCATCGCGGAGCCGTGGCGGGAGGAGGCGCAGGACGACGCGACGTTGCTGGCGATCCGCGCCCAGGAAGACGCGGGGCTCGACATCATCACCGACGGCGAGATCCGGCGGGAGAGCTACTCGAACCGCTTCGCCACCGCGCTGGAGGGCATCGACATCGACAACCCCGGCACCGCCCTCGACCGCTCGGGCCATCCCAACCCGGTGCCGCGCATCGTCGGGCCGATCCGGCGCAAGCACCCGGTCGAGGTCGAGGACGCGCGGTTCCTGCGCGCGCACACGACGAAGCCGATCAAGATGACCGTGCCCGGCCCGTTCACGATGTCGCAGCAGGCGCAGAACGACTACTACCCGAGCGAGGAGGCGGCCGCGATGGACTACGCGGCCGCGGTGAACGAGGAGATCCGCGACCTCTGCGCCGCCGGCGCCGACGTCGTGCAGCTCGACGAGCCGTACATGCAGGCCCGGCCCGAGAAGGCGCGTCAGTACGGGCTCCGGGCGCTCAACCGGGCGCTCCTGGGCATCGCCGGCACGACCGCGGTGCACATATGCTTCGGCTACGCTGCCATCATCCACCAGCGGCCGTCGGGCTACTCCTTCCTGCCCGAGCTCGCCGGGTGCTCGTGCCACCAGGTCTCCGTGGAGACGGCGCAGTCGAAGCTCGACTGCGCGGTGCTGGCGAAGCTCGCGGGGAAGCGGATCATGGTGGGGTGCCTCGACCTCAACGACCCGACGGTGGAGACGCCGGAAACGATCGTCGCGCGCATCAAGCGCGCCTTGCCCTACGTCAAGCCGGAGAACGCCATTCTGGCGCCGGACTGCGGGATGAAGTACCTGCCGCGCCAGGTCGCCTTCGGCAAGATGGCGTCGATGGTGGCGGCGGCCAAGATGCTGCGGGCGGAGTTCGGTTGACACGTCTCCCCGCGTTTCCTACCATCCTGGCCGCTCAGCCGCTGAGCAGGGAGGATGCCCCGTGCTACAACGACTCGAGGGATTGGAGCGGTGGGCGGTGCTGGTCCTGCAGCTCTTTCTCGGCTTCGTCTTCGTGATGCACGGCTCTCAGAAGCTCTTCGGAGCATTCGGGGGCTCCGGCGTCGCCGGCCTGGCGGCGTACTTTGCCAAGCTCGGGCTTGAACCGAGCGTCCTCTGGGCCTGGGTCGTGACCATCACCGAGTTTTTCGGCGGTCTCTGTATTTTCTTCGGTTTCCTGACGCGCTTCTGGGCCGCGGGTCTCGTCATCGACATGACGGTGGCGGTCCTCAAGGTGCACGTGCCCAACGGCTTCTTCTGGGGCAAGGCGGGGCTGGAGTTCCCGCTCACCCTCGCGGTGCTGGCCCTGATGCTCGTGCTGGCCGGCCCCAGCTTTCTGGCCGTGGACCGGGCGATCGGGTTGGAGCGACGGACGTGGCAGTAGGAAGTGAGCGGCGCAGCGACGCGAGCCGACGCTGCAACGGCTCGCAGGAGGACGGCACATGATCGGGTCGAGACGGTTCCTCGCCATCCTGCTCGCGCTCGGCCTCGGACTCTCTCTGGCACTGCCCGCCGAGGCCCAGCGCCCCGACCGCGTCAAGATCGGTGGCACCGTCGCCGTCACCGGCCGCTTCTCCAGCGACTGGGGCCCCGGCATCATCGAGTTCATGAAGGGCTGGGAGAAGCTCGTCAACGCCGAGGGGGGCGTCTTCGTCCGCGAATACAACGCGAAGCTCCCCATCGAGCTCGTGCTCTACGACGACGAGTCGAGCCCCGAGAAGTCGGTGGAGCTCTACGAGAAGCTGGCGGCCGTGGACAAGGTCCAGTTCTTCATCGGGCCCGGGTCGAGCCCGATCACGCTCCGCGCCTCGACAGTGGCCGAGCGCCTCAAGATCCCGATGATCCTCGTGGAGGCCAACAGCCCGATCATCTACGCGCGCGGCTTCCAGTGGATCGCCGGTGTGGACCGCCCCGCCCAGTACTGGTCGATCCCGTACTTCGACCTGATCAAGGAGCTCAGGGACAAGGGTGTCGCGAACTACCGGACCATCGCCTTTCTCATCGAAGATCACCCGCACACCAAGGACATCGCGGAGGGCTCCGTCGAGCTGGCGAAGAAGGCGGGCCTGGAGGTGGTCGCCACCGAGTCGGTGCCGTTTCAGACGAGCGATTTCTCGGCGGTGATCGCCAAATTCAAGCAGCTCAACCCCGATATCGTGTACTCGTCGGGGTGGACCCCCACCAGCGTGCCGTTCGTCAAGCAGGCCAACGAGCTCGGCCTCAAGCCCCGGGAGCTCCACGTCATCCACCTGGTGCCCGAGTTCGCTCAGCAGACCGGTCTCAAGCTCGCCGAGGGCGTGACCGGCGAAACCCACATCGCCCGCAAACACCTCGACCAGCGTTACCTCACGATCCTCAAGCAGCTCAACGTGGGCGATCCCTACGGCTTCAAGTCGCTCGTGCTGCCGATCCGGTACCTGGCGCTGGAGACCATGCGGCGGGGCATCGAAGCCGCCGGGACGCTCGACCGCGAGAAGTTCATGGCGGCGCTTCGCACCCTTCAGTTCGACACGCTGCACGGCCCGCACCGCTTCAACTACAACGTGAAGCTCGGCAACCGCGTGCTCAACGGCATGGGCGAGAAGTACCTCTACGCGGGACAGTTCCAGAACGGCAAGATCGTCATCATCGCGCCGGCCGCGGCGGCGGACGGCCCCTACCGGCCGGCTCCGCGCCAGTAGACGGTGGCGCTCCTCGACGTCGAGCGGGTCTCCAAGCGCTTCGGCGGGATCGGGGCCCTCGCCGACGTCACCCTGGCGGTCGAGGCCGGTCAGGTGGTGGGGCTCATCGGCCCCAACGGCGCCGGCAAGACGACGCTGTTCAACGTCATCTCCGGCGTGATCCGTCCCGACAGCGGGCGGGTCGTCTTCCAGGGGAGGGAGCTGACTGGCCGCCCGCCTCACGCCGTTTGCCACGCGGGGATCGCCCGCACGTTCCAGATCGTCCAGCCGTTCTCCCGTCTCTCCGTGGTGGAGAACGTCGCCGCCGGCTATCTTTTCGGCCGCCGCGGCACCGGCGGCCGGCTCCGGCGATCGGAGGCCGAGGCTCGGGCCCGCGACCTGCTCGAGTACGGCAAGCTCGGCCCCAAGGCGAGCTGGCCCGCCGGCACGCTGACGCTCTCCGAGCGCAAGCGCCTGGAGATGGTGCGGGCGCTCGCCACCGGGCCCGACCTTCTGCTCCTGGACGAGGTGCTGGCCGGGCTCAATCCCCAGGAGACCGAGGAGATGACCGACATCGTCCGGCGGTTCGGCCGGGAGCTCGGCCTCGCAATCGTCCTCATCGAGCACAACGTGCGGGCCGTGATGACGCTGTCCGAGCAGATGGTCGTCCTCAACTACGGGACCGTCATCGCCCGCGGGGAGCCAGCCGCGGTGGCCAGCGACCCGGCCGTGATCACCGCCTATCTGGGCGACCGCCGCACTCCCGGTCGGGCGCGTGATGCTTGAATCGCGTCGCCGGCCGGGCCAGACTCGACAGCGGTCCGCGAATTCCGAGCCTCGGGAGGGCTCATGAGCTTCGTCTACGCGGTGCGGAGCAACTTCACGCGACCCGACCTCGAGGAGCAATGGCACGCGTGGTATAGCGGGCCCAAGCTCGCCGAGATGGTGACTCACCCCCACTTCCTCTCCGGGCAGCGCTACCAGGCGGTCGGGCTCGATCAGACCATCCGGTACCTGGCTCTCTGGGTCGTGGCGTCGCCCGACGCCTTCACGAGCCCCGAGTACAAGGCGAGCTGGGGCTGGGCGGACTGGAAGCCGTACATCAGCCACTGGAGCCGCAACCTCTACGACGCGGGCGATCACGACATGACCGCGCTCCTCGACGTCCCCCCCGAGGGTGGGCTCTACCTCGCCGCCTTCGAGCGCGTTCCGGAGGCGGAGGCCGAGAAGCAGCGGACGGAGGCGCAGGCGGAGCGCCCAGAGGCGATCTGGATGTCCGTCGTCGGCCTGGACCGCTCGTGCCCGGTCATCGGCGTCCAGAGACTCCCGGACCCGGCGAAGGCGACACCCCTGCCGGCCAGGCTGGCCGCCGGCGTGCGCGAGACCTCGTTCCGGCCGCTCACCGAGCGCCGTCGCGCGAAGCCGGGGGGCTAGGGCGGTGGCCGGGGGCGCACGCGGCCTCATGCTGAACCTGGCGACGGTGGACCCCGAGCACGAGTCCGAGTTCAACCGGTGGTACGAAGAGGAGCTGAAGCGCCTGCGCGGCGTCTCTAGGCGCCGCGCACGATCCCACCGCGCGTCCGGCCACCACAGAGATCGCGGACGAGGGGGTCGTCCTGGGCTGGGAGGGCCACCGGCACCTCTTGCGCCATCTTCGGGAGGTACTCGAAGGGGGCCCCGATCTGCTTCCAGAGGAACTCGGCCTTCGCCATCCGGCGCCTGATGGCCTCGACACGACGCCGGTAGGGGGGGCTCGAGGACCCCGGATGCCAGGCCGTGGGGTTCGGCAGGCTGGCGGCGAGAGCGACGGCTTCTTCCTCGCTCAGCTCCACGGCGGATTTGCCAAAGTAGCGCCGGCTCGCCGCCTCGACGCCGAAGACGCCGGGGCCGAACTCGACCACGTTCAGATAGAGCTCCAGGATGCGCCGTTTGCCCAGGGAGCGCTCGAGCTGCCACGTGAACACGGCCTCCTTCAGCTTGCGGACAGGGTTGCGCGAGGGCGACAGCCAGAGATTTTTCGCCAGCTGCTGGGTGATCGTGGAAGCGCCGCGCGGCAGCTCGACATCTTCCAGGGCTTGCATCACCGCCTGCCTCATCTCGCCCGTGTCGAACCCGTGGTGCGAGAAGAAGTTGACGTCCTCGGCGACCACGACGGCACGCTTGAGATGGGGCGAGATGGCGGCGTAGGGCACCGAGGTCCAGGCCACCCGGGCGTCTCGACCGGCGTCGCGCTGGCGCTCGCGATACCGGTCGATGAACGCCGTGGTCTTCGGGGTGCGGCGGGCCAGCGTCGCCACATCGGGCCAGTTCCACGCCTCGTAGGCGATCCAGACACCGAGCGCGAGCACGAGGAGCTGGATCAGGGAACCCGGCGCCGCCGGTGCCCGCCCGCGCCCGCCCTCGTCGACGTCGCTCACGCGAGGTCGGCGGGCGGGCGCCAGATGGGCGGGCTGAGACGGCGCTTGCCGTCGCCCGGGATCGTCACACCTTCTCGTAGGGCGTGCGGCGGACCTTGTCCATGTTCGTGCCCTCGATGCGGATCAGCCGGGTGGGCCCGTCGCGTCGCGGTGAGTGCAGATCGCCTTCGTTGTACAGGTGCGCCATGCCCGGCTTGAGGGTGTAACTCCTCACGTGGCGAACCTTGCCGGGCGTGCGCTCGGTGGGAGGCTCGACGAGGACCCAATCGCTCATGACGGTCTCGCCCCGCGCCTGGCCGTAGATCGCCCAGGACGGGCCGTGATCGTGCGGCTGGCTTTCCTTCGCTCCCTTGTAGACGTGGGCGAGAATGCAGAAGCCGAGGTCCGGGTCTTCGTAGAGGATTTTGCGCTCTGGCCCGTCGTCGCCGAGGTGAGTGGCGATGAAGGCCTCGTCCTTCAGGACATCCTGGATGAGGGCACGCATCCGCGTTCGACCCCCGGGACCCGGATCCGTCGTGAGAAACCGATGACATTCGGCAGAGAGCTGCTCGAGCGTGTACCCCAATGACGTGACCTCCTTGGCTGATTCCAGAGGATAGCGTAGAACAGCCTCGTGCGGATCATCGCGCATGTCGACATGGATGCGTTCTACGCCGCCGTCGAGGAGCGGTACAACCCCGACCTTCGCGGCAAGCCCGTCGTCGTCGGAGCGGACCCCAAAGGGGGCCAGGGCCGAGGGGTTGTCACGGCGGCGAGCTACGCCGCGCGGAAGTACGGCATCAGGTCCGCTCTGCCGATCTCCAGGGCCTGGCGTCTGGCCGAGGCCGCGCGCCGGAGGGGCGAGCCGGAGACGATCTTTGTCCGTGGCAATCGCGATCTCTATGTCGCAGTCTCCGGGCGGATCATGGCGTTTCTGGCGGAGAGTGCCGAGACCTTCGAGGAGGCGAGCATCGACGAGGCCTACCTGGATTTGTCGTCGCTGGACAGCTTCGAGGCGGCCGCCGAGCGCGCCCGGTCGCTGAAGCTCGAGCTCGTCCAACGCGAGGGGCTGACCTGCTCGGTGGGCATCGGGCCGAACAAGCTCGTGGCCAAGATCGCCTCGGGCTTCACGAAGCCAGACGGCCTGACGGTGGTCCGGCCCGAAGACGTCCAGGGCTTCCTCGACCCGCTGCCGATCCGGACCATCCCGGGTGTCGGGCCCAAGACCGAGGGCCTCCTCCACGAGCGGGGCATTCGCTCCGTTCGTGACCTCCGCGCGGTTGAGCGGCTCACGCTCGTCGACTGGTTCGGCCGCTGGGGCGACGATCTCTTCGCCAAGGCCCAGGGCATCTCCGACAGCCCGGTGTCCAATGAGTGGGAGGCGAAGACGATCGGCGAGCAGGAGACGTTCGAGGAGGACACGCTGGACGCGTCGTTCGTCCTCGAGCGAGCGCGGGGGCTCGCGCGCGAGGTCTTCGAGCGCCTCGGTCGGCAGGGCTTTCGCGCGTTCCGGACGGTGACGGTCACCGTCCGCTTCGAGAATTTCACGACCCGGAGCCGGTCGCACACGGAACGCGAGCCGCTGGAGGCCGAAGCGGCGCTGTACGCGAGCGCCGTCCGGCTGCTGCAGCCCTTCTTCGATCAGCGGGAGAATCCGAAGCAGAGGATGATTCGGCTGATCGGCGTGCGCGTGGAGAAGCTCGTGCGGGCCTAAGCCTCCGCCCCTCCCCGCCAGCTCGAGCGGGACCGGGCTAGCGTCGCCTTCCCATCACGATGACGAAGGCGGCGACGACCTCGCATCCGACGCAGACGGCCAGCGCGGCGGTGTACGAGCCCGACCAGTCTCGGATCACCCCCAGCAGGCCCGGTCCGAACGCGAAGGTGAACTGGTTGATCGCCACCACCAGGCTCACCACACGGCTGAATGGTGATCGCTAAGGAGATGAACGCGATCGGCCATCCATGGCGCGCGTTCAGGGCGACCAGGTAGATGCCCAGGCTGTAGAAGCCGGTGCCGAAGGCAAAGAACGCGATCACGAACGCGAGCACGACGATCTTCCACCCGAAGAACACGCGGAGTCACCTCGCTTGCCCGGGCCGTCAGGGGAGCGTCGGCCGGGATCATATCAAGGGCCCTCGCCAAGGCCGTCAAGTCGCTTGACAGGCCATCCTCCGCCCTATATCACGCAGGCCTGAAGGGAGGTTTGCGATGGGGAGGGAGCGAACCCGGGCGCTCATCCTGATGGTGGCGCTGGCAGTCGTGGCGGCGGCCGGTCCCCGCGCCGACGCGGCCACCAAGCTGGTGTCGGCCTACGCGGCCATCTCCGGCGTTTTCGGCGGGCTGTGGATGGCTCAGGAGGTCGGGGCCTTTGCGCGCCAGGGGCTGGATTCGTCGCTCGTCTACATCTCCAGCTCCACCCAGATCGCGCAGGCGATGCTGTCCGGCGAGGTGCCCATCGCCCTGATGGGCGGTGAGGCGGTGGTGAACGCCGTGCTGGGCGGGGCGGATATGGTGTTCGTGGCCGGCGCGATCAACCGCCCGCTGTTCTTCATGGTCGTCACTCCGGACATCCAGCGCCCCTCGGACCTCAAGGGCAAGGCGCTGGGGGTGAGCCGCTACGGGGCCAGCAGCGACTTCGCCACGCGGCTCGCCCTCCGCCACTGGGGCCTGGAGCCGGTCAAAGATGTGGCCATCCTCCAGCTGGGCGGGATCCCCGAGATCCTGGCGGCGATGAAGGCGGGCGGCGTGAAAGGCGGCGCGCTGTCGCCGCCCACCAGTGTCCGGGCCCGTCGTGAAGGCTATCGCGAACTGGTCAACACCGCCGACCTGGGATTCTTCCCGCACGACGCGATCGTCACCACCCGCGCCTTCCTCCGGGACAACGAGGAGACGGTCCGGGCTTTCATCAAGGGCTACGCGGAGGGTGTCCACCGCTACAAGACGGACAAAGCCCTCGCCATCGACGTCCTGAAAAAGTACACCAAGGTCACCGACCCGGAGCTCTTGGAACAGACGCACGCCCTGACGGCCGCGGTGCTGGAAGATCCTCCGTTGCACCTCGACGTCCGCGGGATTCAGGCCGTCCTGGACTTCCTGACCGTTCCAAAAGCGAAGACGGTGAAGCCCGAAGACTTCATGGACCTCCGCGTCCTCCGCGAGCTAGAACAATCGGGCTTCTTCAAGACGATCCGCTGACCCGCCGGGCGCGTCGTCGGGCGCGCAATGCTTGAGGTCCGCGACCTCTCGGTGGCCTATGGAGATTTGAGAGTGCTGTGGGGCGTCGGCTTCACGGTCCGCCCGGGCGAGCTGGTCGCGCTCATCGGCCCCAACGGCGCCGGCAAGAGCACCACGCTCAAGGCCATCGCGGGGCTCATCGGCGTGGAGGATGGGACGGTGACGCTGGACGGGACCTCGCTCCTGGGCGAGCCGCCCTACACGCGGATCCGCCGCGGGATCTCCCTGGTGCCCGAAGGGCGCGGCCTCTTCCCGGCGATGAGTGTCGAGGAAAATCTGGAGCTGGGTGGCTTCGCCGTCCCGCCGCCGGAAGGTCTGGCCCGGGCGCTCGAGCGCGTCTACGCCCTGTTCCCCGTCCTGGGCCAACGGCGCCGTCAGCTCGCCGGCGCGCTCTCGGGGGGCGAGCAGCAAATGCTGGCCATCGGCATGGGGCTCGTCTCCCGCCCGCGACTCCTCGTCCTGGATGAGCCCTCGCTCGGCCTCGCCCCGCTCGTGGTGGACCACCTCTACGACACGATCGCGCGGCTCCGGCGGGAGGGGCTGACCATCCTCCTGGTGGAGCAGCAAATCTTCCTGGCCCTCGAGCTGGCCGACCGGGCCTACGTCATCGAGACCGGCCGCATTCGGCACGAGGGGAGCGGGCGCGCGCTGCTGGCCGATCCGCACGTGCAGGCGGCGTATCTGGGCGGAGCATCTCGCCCAGGATGACCTTCCAGACGCTGCTCGATCTCGTCCTCGGCGGAGTGTCGCTGGGCGGCATCTACGCGCTCGTCGCCTTCACGCTCTCGCTCTCTCTCGCCACCACTCACGTCCTGAACGTCGCCCACGGCACCTTCATGGTGCTGGGGGCCGCACTGGCGACGCTCCTCTTCCGGGTGACGCCGGTGAGCTGGCCGGTGGCGGTGCTGGCGCTGCTGGCCGGCTTCGCGCTGCTCGGCCTCTTCTTCGAGGCGGCGTTCGTCCGACCGTTCGCCGCCAAGTCCCCGCAACAGATCCTGGTCGGCTCGATCTTGGTCACGTTCGGCTTCGCGCTCGCGGTGGAGGCGCTGCTCGGGTACTACTGGGCGCGCCTGGTCGATCCCCAGCCGTCCTTCTCGCTGACCTTCCCCCGCGCCCGCGTCACTCTGCTCGGCCTCGCCTTTTCGGGCACCCGGCTGACGATCCTCGTCGTCGCGGCCGCCGCCATCACCGCCTTCCACCTTCTTCTCCGATCGACGCCCCTGGGCCGCGCGGTGCGCGCGCTGTCCCAGAACTACGTGGGTGCCGTGATCCTCGGCGTGAATCCGCGGCTGGTGTCCCTCACCATCTACCTCACCGGGATCGCGGCCACGGCCGCCGCGGGCGCGCTGCTGGCGCTGGCCATTCCCCTCGAGCCGTATTCCGGCCTGCGCCTCACGCTGGTGGCCATGACGATCGTCGTGATCGGCGGCGTGGGAAGTCTGCCCGGCGCCCTCCTCGGTGGCGGCCTGCTCGGGATGGCGGAGGTGCTCACGGCCTACGTCCTCGGCTCGGTCTGGTCGCCGGTGGTCTCGCTCCTCGTCTTCTTCTCCGTTCTGGTGGTGCGCCCGGAGGGCCTGTGGGGTCGGCGCGCGGCGTGATGCGCGTGGCCGGGGGGCTGGCGGTGGCGGTGTCCCTCCTGATCCCGCTCGTCGGCACGCGGGACCTCGTCACGGCGACCTTCTTCACCGGCCTCTACATCGTCCTGGCCCTCAACTACGACATCCTGGGCGGCTTCCTCGGCTACATGACCCTCGGCCAGGGAGCGTTCTTCGGCGTGGCGGCCTACGTCACGGTTCTCCTGCTCAACAGCGCGCGGCTCGACGCCCTCGGGCGCGCGGACATGCTCGTCGCCGCCCTCGTTGCCGTGGCCGCCACCGCGCTCATGGCCTTCGGCTTCGCCTATCCGCTCTTCCGCCTGAGCGGCGCCTACTTCGCCATCGCCACCTTCGCGATGGTGCTCCTGATCCGGCACTTCATCCTCAACCTCCCGGATCTCACCGGGGGCTCCTACGGCGTCTACGTGAACCCTCGCCACTACCTGAGCCTGACCGTCGCCTATTACCTGGGCCTCGGCCTCCTCCTGGCCTCGGCCTGGCTCAACCACGCCATCGCCGGGAGCCGCCTCGGCCTCGCGGTCGCCGCCATCCGGGAGAGCGAGCTGGCGGCGTCCACGATCGGTCTCGATCTCTTCCGGGTGAAGCGGCGCGTGCTGGTCCTCAGCGCGATCCCCTCGGCCCTGGCCGGCGCCGTCTTCGGCCTGCAGGCCGGCTACATCGACGTCGACGCGGCGCTGGGTGTGGACAAGACGCTGTTGCCGGTGATCATGGCGCTGATGGGAGGAAGCGGTCGGGTGGCCGGCCCGGTCGTCGGTGGGCTCGTGGTCCGCGGGATCGACGTCACCTTGAAAAATTATCTCCATCTCACTGTGCCCGCACTGGCGATCTACGGCCTCATCCTGCTCACCATCGGGCTCCTGATGCCCGAGGGCGTGCTCAACGTCGCCGTCCGGCGACGCCGGCTGGCCGCGCGCTCTGTCTAACGGCCGCCGGCGTCGGGCCGGCGCGGCTTCCCGGACCGAGTACGTGCGGAATCCCGCGTACTCGACGCACTGCCGGCACCCGCCAGTTCTTTCATTCGGGCAGACCTCTCCGTCCATAATAGAAGCGTGCGCTCCTGGACGAGGGCCGCTGACACGGTGGCCCACCGCTTCGGCCTGGCCAGCATCAAGACCAGACTCTTGGTCTTCGCGGTGCTGGCCACACTCTTGCCGTCCCTGGCCCTGGGCTGGCGCTCCTACGTGCTTAACCACCAGTACGTTACCGAGAAGATTGCGGGGAATCTGAGGACGATCACGAGCCAGACGGCCCGGGAGATCGATCTCTGGCTCAAGGAGCGGTTGTACGAGATGCGCGTCTTCTCGGCCTCCTACGAAGTGACGGAGAACCTTGAGAGGCTCGCGGGCGGGCGCCGGAGTCCGACCCGGCCGCCGGAGGCCCAGCGACGCCTGGCCCAGTTCCTCAGCTCGGTACGGGAGAAGTTCGTGGACTATGAGGAACTGCTGGTGGTGGGCCCCTCTGGCGCGGTCCTGGTCAGCAGCTCCGAGCGGCCGGGCGCGCTGCGGCTGCCGCCGGACTGGCTGACGCTGGCCAAGGCCGACACGCCGATCCTCGGCGAGGCGCACTGGGACGAGGAGCGGCGGAAGGGCGTCCTGGCGGTCGCGGTGCCGATCATCGCCGCCAACGGCACCCTGCTCGGCGTGCTGGCCGGCACGCTGAACTTCGGGACGGTGGAGCGAATGCTTGCGGGCCTCGACCCCGGCCCGGAGGGCCACGTCTATTTGGTCCGGCGGGACGGGGCGGTCATCGTCAGTTCGCGCCCAGCGGTGGCGGCCGTGATGAGCACCCTGGTGAGGGCGACGCCGCGGCTGTTCGAGGTGCCGGATGCGTCTCTAGAGTACGCCGACTACCAGGGTCAGGGGGTGGTGGGCCGGCTCACGCCGGTCTCCCAGATGCGGTGGGGGGTCGTGGCCGAGGTCGGGCGTCATGCCGCCTACGCGACGATCACGCGGATGCGGAACCTGACGCTGGCCCTCATCGCAGCCGTGCTGCTGGGGATCGGGCTCACGGCCTACTTGTTCGCGCTGACCATCGTACGGCCGCTGAACCGCTTGACCGCGGCGGCGGCGAGGGTGGGCGATGACCTGGAGGTCGCCCTCCCGGTGGTGAGCCAGGGAGAAGTGGGCTACCTGACGGCGGTGTTCAACCGCATGGTGAGCCGCCTCCGGCAAGGGCGCGAGGAGCTGCAGAGGCTGTCCATCACCGACGGACTCACCGGCCTCTACAACCGCAGACACTTGATGGAGACCCTCGCGGCCGAGCTCGATCGCGCCCGGAAGCTCGAATATCGAGTCTCGGTGCTGATGATCGACGTCGACAACTTCAAGCGGTACAACGACAGCGAAGGCCACCTGGCCGGCGATGCCATCCTGGTGCGGGTGGCTTCACTGCTCAAGGGCGCCATCCGCGAAGCCGATTACGGCGCGCGCTACGGCGGCGACGAATTCCTGGTGCTCCTGCGGAAGACTGGCCCGGACGAGGCGGTCCCCGTCGCCGAGCGGCTTCAGGCCGACGTGGCGCACGCCATGGAGTCGGCCGGGCCCAACCCGGTTACGGTGAGTGTCGGCGTGGCCTCGTTCCCCACGCATGGTGACAACCCGGAGGCGGTGATCGCCAGCGCTGACGCCGCGCTCTACCAGGCCAAGGAGAGGGGCCGCAACCGGATCGCGCTGGCGAGTGGGCGCCCGGTGTCGCGCGCCGCCCGCTGACGGGACCCTACCGCAGGCCGACCAGGTTGTAGAACATCCAGCCCGAGCGGCCGTCGTTCCGGCTGACCCGCACCCAGACGTCTATGTGCGAGTGTCCCGTGAGCGGGGCTCCGTCCTCGACGACGAAGGCAACCTTGTGATTGAGGCCGGGGCCTTCGCGCACGTTACTCTTGCTCAGGGCCTTGAGCGGTAGGGGCAAGGGAAAGCCGGCTTCTCCGTCCAGGCGGGCGTCCCTCGACGCTCGCCACTCGCCCCCCGCGCTGAGCGCCTTGACCCGGCCGGTGAGATACATCGTGCCGGCGTAGTTCTGCCTCTTGAATTCTTCGGTCGCCATTCTCATCAACTGCTTGGCCTGTTGCACGTCCTGATCTCGTCCTCGTCCCGCGGCCTTCTCGAGTAGCTGGAGCGCGATCTCGGCCTCGGCGAAGTTGGAGGCCGCTTCGGCCTTGCTTTCGACCCCGCGCAGCCTGGCCATTGACCGGACCACCTCCAGGGTGGCCAGGTCGAGCTTCTCCTGGAGCGCCCGTAGCTGGGCCTCCCGCTCGAGCAGAACCAGGTAGGCTCGGTTGAGCTTCAGTTCGAGTTCTTGATTCACGGTGGTCTGCCGCCTCAACAGGTCATCGGCAGTCGCCCGTTCTCGCGCCGCCCGGCCGCGCGCGGCTGCCTGGCCGAACGGCTCGGAGAAGACGGCACAGCCCGCGACCATGCTCGCGGCGACCGACACCCAGAGGATCAGGCGGGCTGGCGCGCTCAGTGCGAGTCTCACCATCATGCCCAACGAAATTGCAACCCCGGTACCAGGCCCCCACGATCGATAACGGCGTGTTTCTATGGAGTTTTGGCGGGGCGCGACTGGCGAGAAATCGACCATCTGGACAGGAAATGCCCAGGGATGGCGGGGGATGAGATAGTCGGGGCTGATCGCCTTGAACGCCTCGACGGTCTTGCGGCAACCCTAATTCACGGCGTCGAGCCAAAAATCGATCAGGGCGAGCTGGCCGGAAGCGACGGCCTTGAGCCCGCGCTCCAACGCGGGCCGCACCTCGCTCGGCTCCTCCACCTTCTCCCCGTACCCCTCGAAGGCGCGGGCAATGGCGGCATAGTCCGGGCTCGGTGTGATCGACGTGCCCACAAAGGTCTTGGACTTCACCGCCCACCCTTCGGGGTAGTACCGTGGAACGCCGGACTTCTGGGAGAGATACCCATGGTTGTTGAACATCACGATCAGGAGCGGCATCCCGTATTCCTGCGAGACTCCCAACGCGGCCAGCACCGGGTTGTAGCTGAACGCACCATCACCGATGGTCACGATGACCGGCCGGACGGGGGCCGCCGCCTTGACGCCGAGCGCCGTCCCCAAGCCGGTTCCGAGGCCACCGCAGAAGCCCGAGAAGAATGCGCCGGGCTTCAGACGATCGAGATGGCTCACGATGTGGCTGCGGTGGGTGATCGTCTCATCCACGACGATCGCGTCGGAGGGAAGGACTTCGTTCAGCTCACGCACGATCCATCGGGTGTCGATCGGCCTTCGGTTCTTGAGCGCCAGCGCTTCTTCTGCCCACGCCTGCTTGCGCTGCTGATGGCGTTGACCCCACTCGGCGGCCCGTCGGGCTCGTGTCGCGTCGCCGGCGATCCGCTCGGTCAATCGCTCGATGAGCTGGCCCAGCGAGCTCTCCGTCTCACCCGCGAGGCAGAGGTCGATCGACAGACCCCAATAGGGAAGCTCGGGACGCAACGGGCTTTCGCCCAACACCGCCACTCTGGCTCCCCTCGGACCGGCCGACGGAGGATGCCAGGGACGGACGGCGTTCAGTAGAAGCACGAGATCGGCGTCCTGCAGGTAGGGCCCCGGGTCGTTGCCGCCATGCAGGGGATGGGTGCGTGGAAAGTTGACGTATCCGGGGTCTCGCGTTTCCACGACCGGAGCGCCCAGCAGCTCAGCCAGCTCAACCAGTCGCTCGACAGCACCGACGGTTCGCCCGAGCTCCTCGGGGATGATGACCGGGTTTTTCGCCTCGGCCAACATGCGGGCCAGCTCTTCGATCCCTCGCGGGTCGGCCGTCGGACAGTGGGGGAGGCTCGCCGCCGCCGGGGCACTCGTAGCCATCGTCGCGAACAGGTACTCCATGGGGAGAGAGACGAAGACCGGGCCCCTGGGAATCGACATGGCGAGTTGACAGGCGCGCTGGATCGTCGCGGGCATGAGGGCCGGCGTATTGACGCCGACGCTCCACTTCACGCACGGCTCGACCAGTCGGGCCGGGCCACCGACATCGGCGAGGTGACGAAGCCATTGGGCGCCGGGATCGGGTCCCTGTTCCTCGCCGAACCCGATCGATTCACCGGTGAACACCACCATCGGCACCTCCTCGTGGAGGGCGCCCCGAAGCGCCATCGTCGCGTGAAGCGCTCCGACGGTTGTGTGGAGCATCACCGCCGGCAACGTGCCCGTCGCCTTGGCGTAGCCGCTCGCCATGCCGACGCTGATCTCCTCGTGTCGCGAGGAGAGGTATTGCGGAATGGCCTCCCCTGGCGAGTACGGCTTGGCCAGATACTCCCATACGGGCGCCCATTCGGAGCCCGGCGAGGCGAAGATGTACTCGATTCCCATCTTGCCCAGCAGGCCCAAGAACGCCTCAGCGCCGCTCAAGCCCTTCACGTCCATCGGAGCCCTCCCGCGCGGTCACAGGAATCCCGCGTCACTTCGCCCAAAGCCTTTCGAAGAAGCCGCTCCTCTCCATTTCATCCAGATAGCGGCGGTCGACCAGATCGTGAAGTCTCACGCCCTTGGCCTTCGGGTCAGTCTGCGCGACCTCTTCCAGGACCCCCTCCAGTGCCTCCCGCTTGATCTCCAGCCTCCGCTCCAGGGCCTTGATTTCCGAGTTGTAGGCAGCCTCGAGGACCTGCCGGTCGTCGAGCTTGAGCTGCTTGGCCAGCACCTTGAACGTCAGCTCCTTGTCCGTGTGCAGAATCTTTGCGGCTTCAGCCATCACCCGCATGAACTGAGCGACGGCCTGAGGGCGGCTGGCCATCACGGAGCGCCGGGTGACGAAGGCCGTGGCCAGATAGGGGATCTTGAGGTCGGGGCCGTAGACGACGTGGTGAAAACCCCGAGCCACGGCCCGGGCATCCATCGGCGCCGTCAGCGTCGCCGCGTCGATGGCGCCGCCGGCGAGCGCGGCGAACGTCTCGGGCTCTCCGCCGGTCTGGATGAAGGTCACATCCCGGGTGGGGTCCAGGCCCAAGCGCCGGACGACCTGCGCCACAAAATAATGCGTGTTGCTCCCCAGCCGGCTGATCCCGATCTTTTTCCCCTTGAGATCCTCGGGCCGCGTGATCTCCGACCCGGCCAGGATGCTGTGGGTCAGGATGTTCTTCATTCCGCCGATGAAGACCAGGTCGGTGGCCCCCTTCGTCACCGCCTGGACGATCCCGACGCTCCCGAGGAGTCCCACCTCGGCCTCCCCGCTGAGCATGGCCGCGGTGACCAGCGAGGAGGACGCGATGTATTTCAGCTCGAAGTCCAGGTTGTACTTGGAGAAGAGCCCGGCCTCCTGGGCGATCCACGGCGTCGATTGCGACAGGGTTCGCGCCCCCTGGATGCCGACCAGCCTCTCCGCCGCCACCGCCTGCGGGGGCACGAGGGAGAGCCCCAGCAGGATCACGATCGCGATCGACCACGAAGACCACCTGATATGGCGTGTGAGGCTGGGCATTCTCGCTCCCCGTACGGAGGGTCGTCTGATCCCTTGCTGCGGGACCCAGCCTAGCCACTATAATCCCCTGGTCAGCCCGTGTCTCCAGGAGGTCTGGATGAAAGGCGTCACGCTCCCCACCGAAACGGTCTTCGTCCTGGAAATGTCGCCCATCAAGTTCGGCCTCGGCGCCAGCGACGAGATCGGGTACGACGCCCGCCGCCTCGGGCTCAAGCGAGTGCTGATCGTCACCGACCGCCATCTGGTCGAGGTCGGCCTCCCCGACCGCATCCGCGCGCTCCTCGATGAGGAGGGGATCAAGGCCGACGTCTACGACGGTGTCGAGATCGAGCCGACCGACCGGTCGATGGAAGAGGCCGCCGAGTATGCGCGCCAGCGCGAGTTCGACGGGCTCATCGGCGTCGGCGGCGGCAGCGCGCTCGACACGTGCAAGGCCGTCAACCTCTTGACGACGTATCCGGCCCCGCTGCTCGACTACATCAACAAGCCCGTCGGGCGCGGCGTGGCCATCCCCGGCCCGCTCAAGCCGATGATCGCGGTGCCGACCACCGCCGGCACCGGCAGCGAGACGACGGCGGTGGCGGTGACCCACGTGATCGACCAGAACGTCAAGGCGGGCGTGTCGCATCGGCTGCTGCGGCCGGCCCTCGGCCTGGTGGATCCGCTCAACACGCTGACCGCCCCGCCCCCGGTGACCGCCGCCGCCGGCGTCGATATCCTCACCCACGCCATCGAGTCCTACACGACGCGTCCGTACAACGCGCGACCGAAGCACCATCCGCCCGACCGCCCGGCCTACATCGGCGCCAACCCCGCCAGCGACGTCTGGTGTGAGAAGGCCATCGAGTACGTGGGCCGGTACCTGCGCCGCGCGGTGCTGAACGGGCTCGACCTGGAGGCCCGGGTGCACCTGGCGTTGGCGGCCAACTATGCGGGCATCGGGTTCGGCAATGCCGGCGTCCACATCCCGCACGCCGTCGCCTACCCCATCGCCGGGCTCGTGCGCGACTACGTGCCGGACGGCTACCGGACGACCCACGCGCTGGTCCCGCACGGCGTGTCGGTCATCGTGACGGCGCCGGCCGCCTTCCGCTTCACCTATTCGACATCGCCGGAAAGGCATCTGCGGACCGCCGAGCTGCTCGGGGTCCCGACCCGGGACCTGTCCGAGCGCGAGCGCCGGGAGGCCCTGCCCGGCGCGCTGATGGCGCTCATGCGCGACGTCGGGATCCCCAACGGGCTCGGGGCCATCGGGTACGGCGAGCGCGACGTCCCCGCGCTCATCGAGGGCACCCTCAAGCAGCCGCGGCTCCTGGCCGGCGCGCCGCGGCCGGTCGGGGCCCCGGAGCTCGACGCGATCCTCCGCGACTCGCTCCGCTACTGGTGAGGGTTCTATGAAGATCGGTGTCGTCTTCCCGCAAGTCGAGATCGGCAACGACCCCGCGGCCATCCGCGACTGGGCACAGGCCGTGGAGGCGATGGGCTACACCCACATCCTGACCTTCGATCATGTGCTCGGCGCCAATCCCCCGAGCCACCCCGGCTTGAAGGGCCCGTACACGTACCGGCATCCGTTCCACGAGCCCTTCGTCCTCTTCGGCTTCCTGGCGGCGGCGACGAGGCTGGTCGAGCTCGTGACCGGGATCGTCATCCTGCCCCAGCGCCAGACGGCGCTCGTCGCCAAGCAGGCGGCCACCGTGGACGTGCTCTCGGGCGGGCGGCTCCGCCTGGGCGTCGCCGTCGGCTGGAACTTCGTGGAGTACGAGGCGCTCGGCGAAGACTTCAAGACCCGGGGCCAGCGGATCGAGGAGCAGATCGAGATGCTGCGCACGCTCTGGACGCGGGAGCTCGTCACCGTGAAGGCGCGCTGGCACCGCGTGTCCGACGCGGGGATCAACCCGCTGCCGGTGCAGCGGCCGATTCCGATCTGGATGGGCGGCGAGAGCGAGCGCGTCCAGCGGCGGGCCGCGCGCCTGGCCGACGGCTGGATGCCCCACTTCCGTCCCGGCCCCGAGGCCCAGGCGGTCGTCGATCGCCTGCACGGGTGGATGAGGGAAGCGGGACGCGACCCGGGGAAGTTCGGCATCGAGGGCCGCTTCACGCTGGCCCCGGTGCCGCGCGATCAGTGGGCGAAGGAGCTGGGGGCGTGGCGCGCCATGCGCGGCGTGACGCACGTCTGCATTCACACGGTCGGGCTCGGGCTCAAGACGCCGGCCGACCACGTCGAGACTCTCCGCCGCTTCACGGACGAGGCGGGGGTCCGCTGAGGGAGGCTAACGATGCGCGCCTTTGTCCTGGGGGTCGTGGCGACGACCCTTGCCGTTCTTCCCGCGTGGGGACAGGAGCTGACCCCGATCAAGCTGGCCGAGGGCGTGTACGGGATCACCGGCCCGCGCGGCGCCATCAACACGGGCGTCGTGGTGGGGGACCGCGGCGTCTTCGTCTACAGCTGCCAGCTCGCCGAGTACGATCAGCGGCTGGCCGCCATCCGGAGCGTGGCTCGCGGCAAGCCGATCCGCTTCGTCGCCAACGGGCACTATGCCTGGGACGACACGGGGTGCAACCACATGCTGGCCGAGCAGGGCGCGGTGGTGCTCGGCAATCCCGAGTTCGCCCGTCTGCTCCGCCCGTACTGGGCGGGGCGGGTCGAGGACGACCGCAAATCCGGGCGCGTGAAGAAAGAGTACCTCGAAGGCAAGCGGGTCGAGATGGCGCTGCCCTCGGTGCTCTTCGACCAGAAGCTGACCCTCGATCTCGGCAGTCACGTCGTCGAGCTGATCGTCGTGGGCAAGGCCCACACCCCGGACAACACCGTGGCCTGGCTGCCCCGCGAGAAGGTGCTCTTCACCAACGACGTCCTCTTCGCCGAGCTTCACCCGGTGGCCGACGAGCGGTCCGACCTCGCGAACTGGCAGCGCATCCTGAAAACGCTGGCCAGCTGGGGCCCCGCCAGCGTCGTGCCCGGCCATGGCCGATTCGTGCCGGGCAACGGCGCCAAGCCGCTCCTGGAGCTGGACCGCTACTGGGAGACGCTGCGCCAGAAGGTCCGCGCCATGAAGGACGGCGGGAAGTCTCTGGACGAGATCAAGAAGGGCATGGTGGCCGAGTTCACGGAGTTCTCGACGTGGGGCAAAGGCGGGCGCTTCGAGCCGGCCGAGGCGATCCAATCGGGCGCCGAGCTGATCTACCGGGAGCTCTCGAAGCCGTAAGGGGAGGCGGGTGGTGAAGGCGTTTCTCAAGTAATCCTTCACTGAACGAGTTGCCGCAGCTCGTAGGGCCGGTCGGGCGCCTGGTCGGCCGGCACGTAGGGCTTCGCCGGTTGGCCGGCGGGACCGAGGTGCTTGATGAACCTGTACATCGCCCTCAGGTCTTGCTCGGTCGTGTCCTGGAGGCTCCACCACGGCATGGGCGGGCGCGATTTGAGGGCTTTGGCGTATCGGACCCACTCGTCTTCCGTGAAGTTCTGCACGGTCAAGCGGAGGTTGGACGAGTACGTCGTTCCCCACGGCCCCCGATAGCCGAGCGGGCCACTGCCCAGGAGCCATTCCTTTTCGGGGACGTTGCCCTCTCGCTTGGTATACCCGGCGGTATGACAGTTGTTGCAGTGGCCGGTCAGGACCATATAGCGGCCACGCTCGAGCGCCTGGGCGCCGCTCTCGGCGTCTGCAGAATCGGCGAGCCACGGCCCGATCGAGATCATGAGCCCGGCGGCGAGGACGGCCAACGCACGATTCGTCTCCACGGGGGACCTCCTGAGGTGAGTGCCGGTCAGCGGAGCCCGGCCAGGGCGGCGTAGATCGGCAGATTCTGAACCCCGGGGAACACGATCACGCGCAGGGGAGTCTCGACCGCCGCGGCCGGCGCCATCAGCGCCGCCGCCAGCGCGAACGTCGCCAGCGCCACACGTCCGATCAGTAGTAGGCCGCCAGGGTCTTGATCTTGCCCGCGTCCGGGTACAAGACCCCGACCGCCGCTCTCGAAGACGAGCGTGGGGTGTACCAGACCGCGCCATCCCGCGTGATGGCCAGCTTGGGCTGATCGGTGATCTGCGGCGTCGGGTAATAGGTGAACTTTTCGGTCCGCGGATCGAATCTGATGAGCGCCCCGCCCTGGCCGCCGTCGCTGATCCAGATGTGATCGTCTCGGTCCGGCCAGACGTCGTAGGGCTCCGAGAACGGCATGGGGATGTTGTATTCGACGATCTTGCCGGTCTTCGGATCGAGCTTGCCCAGCTTGCCCGAGTTGAATCCTCCGTACCAGACCGTCCCCGTGGAGTCGACGCCGAGCCGGCGGATCGTGCACGGCTGGGTCACCGCCGGATACTCGGTGAACGTTTCGGTCCGGGGATCGAACGTGGCGACCTTGCAGCGGCGGAACTCGGCGAACCAGACGTTCTCGTTCTTGTCGAGGGTGATGCCATAGGGAGCGGCCCCTTGAGTCGGCACCTTCCAGACCGTCGCCTTGCCGGTCTGGCGATCCCACTTGCCGATCATGTCCCCGACGATGACGGTGAACCACACGTTGTCTTTGGAATCCACGACCGGGGTGTGGCCACGGCCCTTGTTCTGGCCGGTGGAGTCCATGGGATACCGGGTCATGGCGCCGGTCTTGGGGTCGAGCCGCCCCAGATGGAACCCGACCGTCTCCGCCCAAAAGACGTGTCCGTTGGCATCCACGGTGAGGCCGTGCGGGTCCGCCTTGGGGTCCGGGAGGACATAGTCGTTGATGTGTCCCGTGCGCGGGTCCAGCCGGCCGACCCGGTTCGGAATGCTCCGGTCGGTGTACCAGACGTTGCCGTCCTGATCGAAGTGAGGCTCCTGGGTCCGCCGCTGCTTGTTGCTCGCGTCGAGCTTGGAATCGAGCGGCAGGTAGTATTCCACGTACATGGCCTTCCCCAGGGCCTCCTCATCCACGGGGAACTCCGTGTCAGCCTTCAGCCCGCGCGGGGGGCTGCCGGGGCCGAAGTGCTTCACGAGGTACGCGACGATCGTCTCCCGGTCCTTTTGGCTCAGGGTTCCGGCCGGGATCATGGCGCCGCGCTCGCTCTGGGCGTTCAGCATCAGATCGACGAAAGAGTTCCACTGGGTCTCGTGGTACTGCTTGCTCGGGAAGAAATTCCTCCCGTGACAATACATGCAGGTCTTCTCCAAGAGCTCGCGGCCGGGCTCTCGAGGGTAGAGCTCGTCGTAGGACACCAGCTTCACGTCGCCGCTGCTGCGCGACGAGAGCCCGAACTCTCCTTGCCGGATCGGCTGCGGAGCCTGCTCCCGGAGAGAAAAGTTCAGCGTTTCTTTGGCGCCGGCCGTGAGCACGATGGTCCGCGTCTCCGCGCCCAGGTCCTGCTTCCGAACGGTCACCTCGTAGCGGCCGGGAAACAGGTTCGCCGCCCGGTAACGGCCGCCGCTGGTGTACACCATGAAGAGGACGTTCTTGTCCACATTCATGATGTAGACCTTGGCCGCCTTGAAGGGCTTCGGCGCTTCAACGACCCCCGAAAGCGTCGCCGTTCCCGACCCCGCATTGGCGTCGGCCACCCCGGCCGGGGCGACGGCTCTTGTTCCGGTGAGCCAGGCCAGCCCCCCGGCGAGCACCACAGCAGCCACGGAAAGCCCGTGTCTGTTACGCATGGAAGGACTCCTTTCGGCCTGGCCTGCTGGGGCGAACAGTAGGGCAGGCCCCGGACCTTGTCAATGACGCGCGAGCCCGGCGGGCGTTGACACTCGGGCCGGCGCCGCCTAGCATCCGGGTTCACTGGAACGTCGAACCTCCCCACGCGACCGAGGAGCGAGATGACCACGATGCGAACGCTGATCCAGGGCGGCTGGGTAGTCGGCTACGACGGCGGCGGGCACGAGCTGATCCCGAACGGCTGCGTCGTCTTCGAGGGCGACCGGGTCATCCACGTCGGGCGCCAGTTCGAAGGCACGGTGGACCGCCGGGTGGAGGCCAGGGGCAAGCTGATCTCGCCGGGCTTCGTCAATTGCCACCTGCACTCCGCCACCAACGCCGTCCAGGCGGTCTTCCTCGATGGGCTCAAGGCCGACTACTTCGGCAGCAACTTCATCGGCTACGCCGCGCCCCGCCGGGGAGTGGCGCCGCCGCGGGCCGGCGATCGGGCCGACCTGGCCGGGACCTACGGCCTGTGGTCCGCCCTCCGCGCGGGCGCGACGACGATCCTCGACGTCGGAACGATGCCGGGGGGACCGGCGGCGTTCACCAAAGTCGCCGGCGAGCTGGGTGTGCGGGCCTATCTGGGACCCGCGTTCCGCTCCGCCGACTACGTCTTCGACGGCGACCGGGTCGCGTGGGCGTGGGACGAGGCCAAGGGGAAGGCCGGTCTGGAGCGGGCGGTGGGTTATATCAAGGAGTACGACGGCGCCTACCACGGCCGGATTCGGGCCATGCTCTACCCCGGGCAGATGGACACGTGCACGGTGGAGCTGCTCCGCGAAGCGCGGCGGTGGGCCGATGAGCTGAATGTTCCCCTCCAGCTCCACGCCGCCATGAACCAGCGCGAGTTCCATCTCATCGTACAGACACACGGCAAGACGCCGATCGAGCTGCTGCACTCCATCGGCTTCCTCAAGCCCCGCACCGGCCTGGGACACTGCGTGTTCCACAACACTCACTCCTGGTGCCACTACCCCTACGGCGATGATTTGAAATTGCTCGCCGACAGCGGCGTCACCGTGGTCCACGCGCCGTACAAGTACGCCAAGATGGGAATCACGTTCGAGTCGTTCGAGCGCTACCGCGCGCGCGGCATCAACGTCGCCATCGGGACCGACACGTATCCGCAAGACGTCGTCCACGAGATGCGCTGGGCCGCTCTCATGTGTCGCCTGGCGGACGGAAGCTTCCGGGTCGGCCGGCCCCAGGACGTGTTCGACGCCGCCACGCTGGGCGGAGCCCGGCACCTCGGCCGTGACGACCTCGGCCGCCTCCAGCCGGGCGCCAAGGCCGACATCATCGTCGTGGACCTGCTCCAGATGCACTACGGCGCCGTCCACGATCCCATCAAATCGCTGGTCGAGTGCGGCAGCGGCCGCGATGTGGAGACCGTCATCGTCGACGGCCAGGTGCTGGTCGAGGGCGGCCGCGCACTGCGCGTGGACGAGCCGGCCCTGCTGAGCGCCGTTCAGGCCGAGGGCGAGCGCCAGTGGCACGCCGTCCCCGAGTGGCACTGGAGCAGCAAGACGCTCGACGAGATCGTGTCGCCGAGCTACCCCGTACGCCAGTGAGGAACCGGACCAAGCGCGATCAGGTCGCGCTCAGATGCGAAGGCGAATCCCACGCCGGGACAACACCCCCATCACTCCCCACCACACGAGGACGTAGGCGAGAGCGTACGCGAGCGACGCGTTGACGGGCGTGGCCCAGGGAGCGAAGACACGGTCAAAGAGCAACGCCTGGAGGCTGGCGCCATCGGCCCCCACCCGAATCAGGACCAAGAGGCGGGCCGCCAAGCTCGACAGGAAGTAGAGCGCGAGCGCGTTCACGCCGAGGATGACGAAAGGGGCCGCCCATCGCCGGGAGCCCTGGACCTCGATCAGCCAGTAGCAGGCGGCCAGGGCCAGCAGCGCGAGGCCCACCATCAGCAACGCGTAGGAGCTCGTCCACAGGGTCTTGTTCACCGGGAACCACCGGCTCCAGAGCTGCCCGAGGCCGAGGCCGACGATCCCGGCCAGGGCGAGCCCGGCGACGATGACGCGCGGCGTGCGCCCACTGCGAAGCCAAGATCCGGTGAGGACACCGGCGAGCACCGTGGCCAGGGCGGGCGCGGTGCTCAGAATCCCCTCGGGGTCATAGACCCGGGTGGCCTGCCACAGGTGGGATCCGAGGATGGCTCGATCGAGGTAGGCCGCCAGGTTTCCTTCCTGGCCCAGGTCGCCCGCACCGTAGCCGGGAACCGGGACGACGGTCATCACGACCCAGTACCCAAGCAGGAGCGTCGCGGCGATGAGGGCGTGAACTCTCCAGCTCGTCGCCAGGAAGAGCACCGCTGCCACGAGGTAGCACACGGCAATCCGCTGAAGCACGCCCGGGAGCCGCAACGTCGCCCAATGAACCCCCGGGGGAACGTTGAGCACGATCCCGAGGGCCAAGAGCACCACGGATCGTCGAAGCACCCTGGCCATCACCCCGCGGCCCCCCGACGGCTCAACCCGCGGTCCCAGGGCCAGGGGCACCGCCACGCCGACAACGAACAGGAAAAATGGGAAGATCACATCGGTCAGGGTCCAGCCATGCCACTCCGCATGGCGAAGCGGCGGGTAGACGGCCCGCCAGGTGCCGGGATTGTTGACGAGCACCATCGCCGCCACCGTGAGGCCACGGAAGGCATCGAGGGAGAGGAGTCGCGGCGCCACGCTCCTAGATCATCCCCCTTCGCTGGCTGCTATTCCTGCTTTCCCCACACCACGCTCAGCGTGCTGAGGGTCCCGTCCACCGGGTCCTTCGACGGCAGCGTGGTGATGATGAGTCGTTTACCCTCGATCCTGAACGGCCGCACCTGCCGGGTATTGTTCCAGCTCTCGTTCCAGGAGATCTCGACGTCGTGCACCACCTGGTCGCCCTGGATCGAGTTCCGGCCGCTCTACGACAGCATGCTCCGGTACAGCGCCGCCTGCTCCGCATCGGTCGGCGTCGAGCCGCTGGGGGCTTTCCGGTCACTCCCGACGATGAGCGACATCATCCTTCCGTCCGGCAAGTAAACCATGTCGCCCTTCGGACCGGGGCCGACAGATCGATGTTCTCGCCGGAGGGAATGGCCTCAGCAACGCCGCCTTCATTTCGGCTCTCCCCCCCAACAGGTTTCCTGCGCAGCCGGCGCAGGACCCGCACCGCGTCGCGCAGCGGCCGCCCCGTGATGTTGAGGATGCCGAAGCGCTGCCTCCGGTCCTGGAGAAACCTGGCGAGCACGTAGGCCTCGCGCAGGTCGCGCGTCGTGACGATCAGGAACGAGGGCATTGGTTGTAATTGTTCTCCAATGCCGGAGACGAGCAAAGCACGTGCCGACGAACCCGATGGCGTGGCGCGACGTTGGAGGCGATGACGGCCGCCGTGTGCCAAGGCTCTTGCACAGGGGACGACACCCCCGTGCCCAGCGCCGGCCAGGCGGGCCGGGCTGGCGTGCCGGAGGCCCGCTCAGCGCCCGTGGAACTGGGGACGGCGCTTCTCGGAGAAGGCCTTGACGCCCTCCTGATAGTCCTGGCTGTTG
This sequence comes from Candidatus Rokubacteria bacterium 13_1_40CM_69_27, assembly GCA_001917535.1. GTDB lineage: Bacteria > Methylomirabilota > Methylomirabilia > Rokubacteriales > CSP1-6 > MNEF01. The sequence goes on along the minus strand of MNEF01000057.1, from coordinate 3,195 downwards.
AAGCAGTCGGCGATGAGCTTGTCCAGCAAGGCGAGATCGCGCTGGTCCGCCGGACGCACAAGCTGTTCGACGGTCGCCTTGGCCGAGCGCAGCGTGAGGGGCGCGTTCCGCGCGGTCGTCAGCGCGTAGTCGCGGGTGAAGCGTTCCAGCTCCGCCTTCGGCACCACCTGGTTCACCAGCCCCATGCGGAGCGCGTCCTGGGCGCTGAAGTCGGTGCGGGCCGTGAAGAAGATCTCCTTGGTGTACGCGGGCCCGACGAGCTGCATGAGCTTTTCCATGCCGCGGTAGTGGTAGCCCAGGCCCAGGCGCGCCGCGGGAATGCCGAAGCGCGCGTCGTCAGCGGCGATGCGGAGGTCGCAGGTGATGGCGATGCCGACACCGCCGCCGACGCAGTAGCCGTGGATCATGGCCAGCAGCGGCTTCGAGAGCGTGGTCAGGGCGTCCTGGCCCCGGGCGGAGATCCGGCTGTACTCCTCCTGGTCGGCCATGTTGCGGCGGCGCTCCTTGAACTGCGAGATGTCGGCGCCAGCCACAAAGGCCTGGTCGCCGGCGCCGCGCAGGATGACGACGCGGATGGCGTCGTCGGTGGCCAGGTCGCGCACGTAGTCTGGCATGAGCTGCCACATCTCCAGGCTCACGGCGTTGCGCTTCTGGGGCTGGTTGAAGATGATCCAGCCGATCGGTCCGTCCTTCTCCAGCATCAGCTTCGGCGTCTCGGTCATGACAGGCGGTCTCCTGGCGTGGACGTTAAGCCCGGCCGGCGACCGGAGGGGCCGCGGGCGCATCGAAGACGGGGTTGTCCGTGCGATCGACCAGGGACTCCTCCCCGTCCGTGGGAAGCAGCTCGACGTAGTTCTGGGCCGCGTCGATGTCCCGCTCCCACACCTCCCGCGGCAGCTCGTACAGCACCTCGATGCCGTAGCCATCGGGATCGGAAATGTACACGCTGTGGGTCATGCCGTGGTTGACGCGCCGGTGGAACGGCACCCTCCGGCGTTGGAGAAAGGCGACTTGCTTCAGCCACGACTCCCGGTCGGGCCACGCGATCGCCACGTGGTTCAGTCCCACCCGCCTCGGCTGCATGTCCCATGGTTCGCGGTGGGCGCCGGCGGAGCCGTCGGCCTGGGGAACCTCGGCCAGGGCCAGGTCGTGATGGGTCACCTCCCCCTGCGCGTCGAGGCCGCTGTAGAAGCGCATCTTCGGCCGCTGCCGCCCGGGGATGGGCTTCAGCTCGGCCACGCACCGGAAGCCCATGATCTCGGTCCAGAAGCGGTGCGAGACCTCGAGGTCGCGTACGTTGAGGACCACGTGGTTGATGCCGCGCGGTGGCCGGGCGTGGGTCGGCGGTGCGGGAACGTGCGGGTCGTCGTTCGCCATGCTGCCCCCCTGATCGGTCAGCTACAGGGCGACGGCCTGGGCGCCGTGGCCCGCGTGACGACGAGCATTGTAGCGCACCCGCGCGCCGGGCGCCGCCCGCGCGCCTCCCAGGGTGCCTGCTCACCCTTCGCTCCGCCGAGACGCGCCGCCAGGGCGGCCGCGCCTGAGTTATATTCTCCGGATCGCACGAGGAGGCGCCGGCATGGACAAGCTGACGGGGGGACGGGCCGTGGTCGAGTTACTGAAGGCCGAGCAGGTGCGACACATCTTCGGAATCGTGGGCGCGACGTTTCTGGACATCCTCGACGCGCTCTACGACGATCGCAGCGTGGAGTACATCAACGTGCGCCACGAACAGGCCGCCGCCTTCATGGCCGACGGGCTGGCTCGCGTGACCGATGTGCCGGGCGTCTGCCTCGTGACCAGCGGTCCGGGGGCCACGAACCTCCTGACGGGGATCGCCGCGGCGTACGTGGGGCACTCCCCTGTCGTCGTCCTCGTCGGGGGCATCTCCCTCGAGCATTCCCAAAAAGACGCGTTCCAGGAGTTCGATCTGGTCAGCATGTTCCGCCCCGTGACCAAGCTCGCGGTCCAGATCACCAAGCCCGAACGCATCCCCGAGCTCCTGCGCTCGGCGTTTCGCGCCGCGATGACGGGCCGTCGCGGGCCCGTCTTCGTGGAGATCCCCCGAGATGTCCTGAACGACCAGGTGGTGCGCGCCGAGCTCCTCGCCCCCGAGACGTACCGGGTCACTCACCGGCAGCCCCCGCCCCCGGACGCCATTCGCGAGGCGGCGCGTCGGCTGCGCCAGGCCGAGCGCCCTCTCCTGCTGGTCGGCGGCGGTGTCACCCGGGCCGAGGCCAACGAGCTCGTTGTTCGCCTGAGCGAGCAGCACGCGATCCCGATGATCACCGCCTACGGCCGGAACGACGCCGTGCCCAACGCGCATCCTCTATATATCGGCCCGCTCGGGCGCGCCGGCTCGCCGGAAGCGGCCACCGCCTGCCGACGGGCGGATCTCCTCCTGGTCGTCGGCTCGCGGCTCGCGCAGTTCACGTCCCACTTCGACGACCGCTACATCCGGCCCCAGACGCCGATCATCCAGATCGACGTCGACAGCCGCGACATCGGCCGCTACTACCCGGTGGCCGTCGGCATTCAGGCCGACGCCCGGGAAGCATGCCTGGCCCTGCTCGACGCGCTGGCTGGGGACGGCGTCTCCCAGGGCCGACCGGCGTGGCGGACTGAAGCTGAGACCCTCCGCGACCAGCGCCGCGCTCGGCTCGCGGCCGAGGCCGGCTTGGAGGCGAAGCCGATGAAGCCTCAGCGCGTCTATGCGGAGCTGCGTCGCGCACTACCGCCGGAGACGATCGTCACGCTCGATGCTGGAGCGGCGCCCGCCTACGGGTACGACCGCCTGCACTTCGCGCGGCCCCGCACGTTTCTGACACCGCTCGATCTCGGAGGACTGGGCTTCGCCTTTCCCGCGGCCCTCGGCGCCAAGCTGGGCCGGCCCGACGCTCCCGTGCTCGCCATCCACGGCGATGGCGGCTTCCTGATGAATGCCCAGGAGCTGGAGACGGCCGTGCGCCACGGCATCAACGTGGTGACGCTGGTCATGAACAACAGCTGCTGGGGATCGGAGAAGGCGTACCAGAAGCACTTCTACGGCGGGCGTTACATCGGCTGCGACATCGGGAACCCGCGCTACGACCAGTACGCCCGGCTCTTCGGCGCCGAGGGCTACTACGTCGAGCATCCCGATCAGGTCGGTGATGCCCTCCAGGCGGCGCTCCGCTGCGGCAAGCCGGCGGTCGT
>MNEF01000071.1 GCA_001917535.1 Candidatus Rokubacteria bacterium 13_1_40CM_69_27 | reverse complement strand
GAGCGGCAGCAGACCTGATGGGACGGAGTGGCCACGCGTGAGCGATCGCCGGCCGGAAGCAGCGGTGCTGGACGACCGGCTGGAGTCCCCGACCGGTCTCCACGAACATGTCAAGCTGCTGGAGCTGCGCCTGCGCAAACGCGACGAGCAGCGCCGCGCCATGCTCCACATCATGGGCGACCTCAACGAGGTCAACAAGCGCCTCGGCAACCAGCGCAAGGCGATGCTCCACATCCTGGGGGACTACGAGAAGGACCGGAGCCGGCTGGCCGGCCAGACCGAACGGCTCGACAACTCGCGGCGCGCCCTGCTGCACATCCTCCAGGACTCGCACCGGTCCAACCTGCGCCTGGAGGACAGCCGCAAGGCCATGATCCACATCATGGGCGACCTGCGCGACACGACCGCCGAGATCCAGCGTCGCGAGCAGGAGCTGCGCGACAAGCAGGAGCAGCTCGTCCAGGCTGGCAAGCTGGCCACGCTGGGCGAGCTCACGACCGGTGTCGCCCATGAGCTCAACAACCCCCTCAACAACATCGGGCTGTTCGTGGGCAACGCGATCGATCTCATAGAGCTCGACGTGTCAGACGGCGAGCGCAGCGTGCGCGAGCTGCGGAACGCGATGCAGCAGGTCGGCAAGGCCACCGAAATCATCTCGCACCTTCGCACCTTCGGGCGGGTGGCGCCGGTGAGCCGGGAGCCGGTCTCCATCAATCAGGTGATCGAGCGGGCCCTGTCCCTCATGCAGGAGCAGCTCCGGCTTCGTGACATCGACCTCGAGCTGGACCTGGGCCTGGCGCCGGCGGTGGTGATCGGGAACGCCATTCAGCTGGAGCAGGTCTTCATCAACCTGCTCACGAACGCGCGCGACGCGATGGCCGACTCGCCACGCAAGGTCGTCCGCATCTCGGCTCGCGTCGGGGAAGGTGTGGTCGACCTGGCCTTCTCCGATACGGGGCCGGGTATCCCGGAGGGCCTCGAGCAGCGCATCTTCGATCCGTTCTTCACCACCAAGGAAGTCGGGCGAGGCACCGGCCTGGGTCTGTCCATCACGTACGGGATCATCAAGGACCACGGGGGCACCATCGCCGTCGCCAACCGACCCGGAGAGGGGGCCACGTTCCTCATCCGGCTTCCCCGAGCCCCCGACGACCTGCCGGCGCCGCCAGCGGTATGAGCCCGACCCGTGTCCTCATCGTCGACGACGATATCGCCCTGTTGCAGGCGCTTCCCGAAGCCCTGCGGTTACGACTCGACGCGGTGACGGTGGACACCTGCGACACCGCGTCGGAGGCGCTGAGCCGGATCGCCGCCATCGACTACGACGCCATCATCAGTGACATCAAGATGCCGGGCATGGACGGCCTGGCCCTCCTCGCCGAGATCCGGGCCCTGCGGCCGGACACGCCGACGTTGCTGATCACCGGGCACGACCACGAGATGGTGGTGCATGCGTTGCGCGGGGGCGCGTACGACTTCATCCAGAAGCCCATCGACCGGGAGTACTTCGTGGCCTCGCTGAGCCGGGCCGTTCAAATGCGGCAGCTGAGGCGCCGCGTCCAGGAGCTCGATCAGCTCAAGACGCAGTTCTTCGCCGACGTGAGCCACGAGCTCCGGACGCCGCTGGCATTGATGCTGGGACCAACCCAGAAGCTGCTGGCGGCGGGCGGGCTGACCGAGGAGCAGGAGCACGACCTGGGGGTGATCGACCGCAATGCGCGGACGCTGCTCAAGCGCGTCAACGACCTGCTCGACGTCGCCAAGCTGGATGCCGGACAGGTGGGCGTCAACTATGCCGAGGTCGACCTGGGGCGGCTCGTACGCCTCACCGCCGCCCACTTCGAGGCATTCGCGCAGGAGCGCCGGATCTCCTTCCCGGTCCGGACGCCGGCCAGCGTCATCGTCCAGGCCGATCTCGAGAAGCTGCAGCGGGTCTTCTTGAACCTCCTGTCCAACGCCTTCAAGTTCGTCCCCGACGGTGGTGGCGTGAGCCTGGAACTCCGCGTCGACGGCCAGCGCGCGCTGGCCACGGTCCAGGACGACGGCCCCGGCGTGAGACCCGAGCTCCGCCAGGCGATCTTCGAGCGCTTCCGGCAAGGCGAGAGCGGCTCACGTCGCGGCTTCGGCGGTACGGGCCTGGGGCTGGCCATCGCCAAAGAATTCGTCGCGCTGCACGGCGGGACCATCACCGTCGACGACGCCCCCGGAGGTGGCGCGCTCTTCAGCGTGGCCCTGCCGCTGGTGGCGCCGGTGGGCGCCAAGGTCGCCACCGTGGTCGGCGACCCCGGCGACGGTTTGGACGTCGCGCGCCAGACCCTGGAAGAACTCCACCAGCGGCGCCCGGCCGGCGGGAAGCAGGATCGGGCGGAGACTCCACCGCCCGAGCCCCGCGCGCCGGCCGGGGGTACGAGCGGGGAGCCGCCACGCCCCCTGGTGCTGGTCGTCGAAGACAATCAGGAGATGAACAGGTTCATCGCGGAAACCCTGGCCCGTGACTACCGTGTCGCCACGGCCCTGGATGGCCAGGAGGGTCTCGAGAAGGCGCTCGCGCTCGGCCCGGACCTGATCCTCAGCGATGTCATCATGCCCCGACTGAGCGGGGATCTCCTCGTGCGCGAGGTCCGCCGCCACCCCGAGCTGGACGCCGTGCCTCTTGTCTTGCTCACCGGGAAGGTCGACGACGAGCTGCGGGTGAAACTGCTCAGCGCGGGCGCCCAGGACTACCTCACCAAGCCGTTCTCCGCCGCGGAGCTGTGCGCGCGGGCCCGAAACCTGATCACGATGAAATGCGCCCGCCAGACGCTCCAGGAGGAGCTCGCCAGCCAGAGCGATGACCTGGCGGCCTTGGCCGTCGAGGTGACCGCCCGCCAGCGCCAGCTGCAGACCGCGCTGGCCGCGCTGCGCGACAGTGAAGAGCGCTCCCGCCTTTTGGTGGAGAGCGTCAAGGACTACGCGATCTTCATGCTCGATCTCGACGGACGCGTCATCAGCTGGGGCACCGGGGCCGAACGCATTACCGGCTATAGCGCCGACGAGATCAGCGGCCAGCCCTTCGCCCGCTTCTATCCCCCCGAGGCCGTCCGCCGCGCCGCGCCCGAGCAAGACCTGAAGCGGGCGGCCGCCGAAGGGCGATTTGAAACCGACGGCTGGCGCGTGCGCAAGGACGGATCATCGTTCTGGGCCAATGAGATCCTCACTCCACTGCGCGATGCCGCCGGCCATCACCGTGGCTTCTCCATCGTCACCCGCGACGTGACCGAGCGCCGACGCGCGGAGGAGCAGATCAGGACCTCGCTCAAGGAGAAGGAGGTGCTGCTCAAGGAGCTTCACCACCGCGTCAAGAACAACCTGCAGGTCATCTGCAGCCTGCTCAACCTCCAGTCCCTGAGGATCAAGGATCGCCGGGCGCTTGAGCTCTTCAAGGCCAGCCAGAACCGGGTCAAGTCGATGGCGCTCATCCACGAGCAGCTGTATCAAGCCGGCGATCTGGCCACCATCGACTTCGCCGAATACATCCGGCGCCTGGCCGTCAACCTGTTCCGTTCGTACGGGATCACGACCGACACCATCCGCCTGACGCTGAATCTCGACACCGTCTCGCTGGGGATCGATACGGCCCTTCCGTGCAGCCTGATCATCAACGAGCTCATCACGAATTCGCTCAAGCACGCCTTCCCGTCCGGCCAGGCCGGCGAGATCAACATCGGCCTCCGCGCCGGCTCCGATGGCGCCTGCGAGCTCAGCATCAGCGATAACGGCGTCGGGCTCCCCCCCGCGTCCGCGCTATCCTCCGCTCCGTCATCGGGCTTGCAGCTCGTCGCCACCCTCACTAATCAGCTGGGAGGCACGATCGACGTCCAGCGCAACGCCGGCACTCGATTCACGATACGCGTCCCGGGGGAGCCCGCCGACGAAAGGGGAGGTCGACGATGAGCCCGACCCGGATTCTCGTCGTGGAGGACGAGGCGATCGTCGCCAAGGACATCGAAAACGCCTTGCACGGCCTGGGCTATTCGGTCCCCGCCGTGGCCGCCTCCGGTGAGGCCGCCATCGAAAAGGCCGAGGCCCTGCATCCCGACCTCGTGCTGATGGACATCCGGCTGAAAGGGCAGATCGACGGCGTCAAGGCCGCCGGCGAGATCAACGGGCGCCTGGGGATCCCCATCGTGTACCTCACTGCTCACGCGGACCAACAGACCTTGCGGCGCGCCAAGACCACGCAGCCGCTCGGCTACATTCTCAAGCCGTTCGACGAACGCGATCTCAGCGCGGCCATCGAGCTGGCGCTGCATCGACACCGGTCCCAGATGACCCTGCGCAGCCTCGCGCTGGTCGACGAGCTCTCCGGCCTCTACAACCGGCGCGGGTTCTTCACCGTCGCCCGGCAGCACGTCAAGTTCGCTCGCCGGACGAAGCAAGGGTTCTGGCTCCTGTTCCTCGACGTGGACCGTCTCAAGCAGATCAACGACGTCTTCGGGCACCAGGAAGGCGACGCCGCCCTCGTCACCACCGCCGAGATCCTCAGGAAAACGTTTCGGGAGTCGGACGTCCTGGGACGCCTGGGCGGGGACGAATTCGTCGTGCTGGCCATCCACGCCTCGGAGGACAGCGCCGCCTCGATGATGGCTCGCTTGGAGGAGAACCTCGCCGAGCGCAACCGACAGCGGGCGGGCGGGTACGAGCTGGCGCTGAGCGTGGGGATCGCGCGGTTCGAGCCGGAGAGCAGCGCCTCCATCGAAGAGCTCCTGGCCAAAGCCGACGAGGCCTTGTACGAGCACAAGCGGGCCAAGCGTAAGAGAACCTAACCCGGGCCGGTCGCCGGGGCGACCGGTCAGAAGTACTCGAACGTCGTCTGGCCGCGCTCCATCCGCAGCCGCAAGTCGGCCATGAAGACCAGATACGGGTGGGCGCCGCGCGCCACCAGCGCCTCGCGGTCGCCGGTCAGCAGGGCGCCCTGCTCGGCCTGGGCCAGGCCCATCTCGCGCAGGGCGGCGGTGGCATCGGCCAGGAACCGCGCCCGGAAGGCCGGATCGGACTTGAGCGCGTAGAGGCAGCGGTTGAGCCGGTAGGCGCTGGCCGGCGGAAACCGGTAGTGAGCCTCGTCCATCAGAGGAGCTTCTCGATCGCGGGCGTCATATCGGCCACTCGACGACCGCGTTGCCGTGGTGCCAGGAGGGCTCGTAGCAGTAGACGTCGGCCTTGGCATCGCCCACCGCGCCCAGGACCGTGATCCACGTGCGCAGCTCGATGTTGCCGACCTGGTCCAGCTCCTCGCCGCCGACCGCCGCCAGCTCCCCGCCGCGGCCCCCCGCCAGCTTTTCGAGCAGGCGCCGATCCCAGTCCAACTCGGGCGACGCGTAGCGGTCGGTGCCGGGGAAGTGCGACATCCCGCCCGACGCCATCAGGACGACGCGCTCCGGGCGCGCGCGCACGATCTCCCCCACCGCCCGCCCCCACTCGTGGCAGCGCCGCGGCGTCGGCTGGGGCGGGAGGTAGACGTTGACATGGAGGGGCACGATCGGCACCGCCGGGTCGGGCATCGTGAAGTGCAGCGGCACGAAGAACGCGTAGTCGAGCGGCGCCTCTTGCGTATAGAAGAGGTCGAAGCCGCGCTCGACCCCCTGGGCCACCAGGGCGCGGGCCAGCGGCTCGTGGATGGGGAAGCGATAGCGGTAGGGCCCGAACGTGCCCGCGCACTCGACGCCCGCGTACACCGCCAGCGCCGGCACCGCATCGAGGAAGAACGCCTCGATGTGATCGCCGGCGACGATGACCAGCGCATCGGGCCGGAGCTCGGCCAGGCGCCGCTTGACGCGCGCGAAGGCGGCGTGCACGCGCAGCACCAGGTCGCGGTCTTCGCTTTCCGGCCGCGCCAGGAGCTGGGGCGTGTGGGCGCAGGCGAAGGCGCCGACCAGCATCAGCGGCCCGCCGAGGCCGCCGCCAGCACCGCCCGCGGAACGATGAGCCGCGCCGCCATCACCGGCCGGGGCGACGTCCCGATGCGCAGCTCGCCGACGATGGAGAGCAGCATGTAGGCCTCCCGGCGGTCCAGGCCGGTCTGCGCCACGAAGAAGTCGACGGCGCCCCGGGCGGCGTCCTCCGTCGCGATCTCCATGGTGGGGCCGAAGCCGAGCACCTGCACCGTGTCGTCGACCTCGATGATTGGCCGATCGAGGGCGCGTTGCTTGTCCAGCGCCACCCGCGCCCGGACGGTGGCATCGCACTCCACGCCGGTGCCGCTGATGATGCCGTCGCTGATCGCCGCGTGGGGATCGGCGAAGAAGAGCAGCGCGCCGTCCACCATCACCGGCAGGTGGACGCGGGCGCCGGCGCGCACGTCCTTCTGGTCGAAGTCGCCCCCGTAGGGTCCGGCGTAGGCGGGCTTGTAGCCGTCGGGCGGCATGGTGGAGACGGTGCCGAGGTTCGGATTGAGCGGGAGGGGAATGCGCCCGCCGAACCACGCGTAGCCGTCCTTCACGGGACAGCCGACGGCGGTCGGCTCGCCGAACTCCGCCCGCAGCACGCCGAAGTCGCGGACGATCGCCGTCTTGCCGTCGCCGTGGGGCGTGATCTCGAGCAGGTCGACGACGACGGCGTCGCCCGGCTCGGCGCCGCGCACGCGCACGGGCCCGGCGATCGGCGCCAGCGGGTGGCCGTCACAGGCGGGCGTGAACGGCGTGGGGACCAGCCGGATGTCGGGCACGTCGGCGAAGGCGCCGCGGACCTCGAGCGTGAACTCCTCGCCCGGCGCCACCTCGAGCGCGGGCGGGGTGGAGGGGTTGACGTCGAAGAGGTACCAGGTCTTCACCGCGGTCGTCATGTGGTCAGCCTCCGCACGATCTCATCGAACGCCTTGTCCGCCAGCGCCCGCACCTCCTCGCGGGTGAGCGGCTGGATCGGATGCGGGACCACGACGGTCCGGTAGTCGCGGGCGCCCAGCGCCTCGGCCTGGGCGCGGGCGGCGTGGACGAACTCGGAGGAGACGACCGTCGCGGTGGGAATGCCGTGATCCTCGAAGAACACGCCGTCGTGCACACTGCACGTGGTGCACGACCCTCAGTCGGCGAGCGCTTCGATGAGGACGTCGGTGCGCCCCACGATCTCCTGGCGCAGGGGGTCGGGCGCCGGCCGCGCGAACGTCGGCTTCTTCTTGCGCACGATGGCCTGGGGCCGCGCCCGCTCGCGCAGCAGCTCTTCGATGCGGTCCAGCAGGTGGTCGCTCTTGGCCTTGGAGATGTCGAGCAGGGTGATCACCGTACCCTCGAGCGTCGCCGGCCGGCGCGCTGTCTTCCGAGGGACGGCCACCGAGTCGGTCGGATCCATGTACTCGTCGGGCGGGTTCAGGGACATGGGGCCCTCCTTCACGGGATGTGGATCTTCCTGAAGACCAGGCTGGAGCCCTTGGAAAAGGTCCAGCCGGGGACGATCGCCGAGAACCGCCCGGCGGTGCCGCCGGCGACGACGATCTTGAGATTCTCCGGCGACCGAAACTTCGGGATCAGCGTCTCGTCGTCCTGGGGGTGCCTGAACTTCCGCAGCACGTGCTCGGGCAGCCCGTCGCCGCCGTCCTTGCCGGGAACGAGGTCGCGCACCGGGCGCCGCAGCCGCTCGAAGAGATTGCGGCGGATGTCCGCCTTCGTCCACCCGTCGCCCGCGATGGTCTGCGCGTGTTCGGGCGACAGCACCAGGAGCGTGTCGCCCCAGTGCGTCATCTTGTGGTTGGCCACCACGGCCAGGCTCGGCGCGATGGTCGCCAGGAGGTCGGCGGCCCGCCGGCTCCGCTGATCGTACACGCCGAGCGGTGCGTCCGCCGCCAGCACGGCGACCGTGCTGTCCTGGGGGCCGAAGCCGTGCTCGACGGCCAGCGACGGCCACGGGCTCACCTCTTCGTATTCCCCGATGCAGTAGGTGTAGCGCCCGGGATGCGCGAGGGTCGACATGCTGATGGCGCCGGGTCGCGCGCCCCCGACATTCACGCACACCAGTCTGAGCGCCCGGCCGATCGTGGCGTTGGCGCGCCGGCCCGAGCCGAAGACCCCGGCGCCGCAGTTGACGTCGAGCGCCGCGCGCACCGGCCCGTTCACGATCACCAGGGGGCTGGGGGCGTTCGTGGTGGCGGAGACGCCGTGGAGGTCGAAGGCCTCGTCGCACACCGCCTCCACGGCCGCGATGACGACGGGCAGGTACTCCGGCCGACAGCCGGCCATGACGGCGTTGACCGCGATCTTCTCGACGGTGGCGCGGCCGTAATTGGGCGGGACGAGGGCGACGAGGTCGCCGCCGTGGCGGCCGCAGGCCTCGATCGCGCGCCGGACCCGGTCGGGCGTGGGAGGCACCACGGGCAGGCCGTCGGTGACGCCCCGGGCGTAGAGCGCCTCGATGGGGTCGGCCTCGGCTTCCGGCTCTACGATGGGTCGGCCTCCCGGCGGCATGCCAGGAGGCTAGCACAGCTCAATCGCCGACGGGCCCCCTGGACCGCGAACCTGCCGCGGGCGCGCTGGGAGTCTATCGGCGAACGACGCGAGCTCACCGCGGTCACTGCTCGCCGTTTCGAGCGCCGGCTCCGCCGGCGCCACCTTTGGGGGAGGCTCGGAGGGGGGCCGTGAGGCCTCCCTTCGACCATGAATTCGGAGGGGGCCGTAACGTCCGCCCCCTCCGACTGAGCTACCCGCGGCAGATCCGGAAGTTCGCGTAGTCGCCCAGCGCGCTCGACTTCGTGTCGTCGGAGTCCGTGAGCACGGCGATGCCGGCGGGCTTGGGCACCTCCTTCTCCTCGAAGTATTTCAGATAGTCGTCGCGCACGTTGACGCGCTCCTCCACCCACTGGCCCTTCCGGTCGGGGCCGCTGCGGAGCACCCGCACCTGGGTGAGCCCGTTGTTCGAGGTCAGATGGGCGCCCACCGGGACCTTCTCGCTCCAGATGTACTTGACCGCCTTCGGCCCGACGATGCGGGAGTAGGGCACCAGCATGTACACGGCCAACGCGCTGTCGTTCTTGCCGTCCTTCTCGTCGGCCCCGCGGGGGAACTCCTGTGGCCGCCACGACCAGGCCAGGACGGGATAGGCGTTGAGGTCCCAGTCGTATTGCTTGGCCGCCTGGATGCCGAGCCCCTTCGAGTGGGCGCGCAGGAAGCGGAGCCCGCCATCCTCCTGCACGGAGTAGACCGCCTTGCCCGCGTCCTTCCGCGCCTTCCAGTCCGCCGGGAACTCGCCGACCTGCGCCTTGGCGAAGTCCTCGACGATCTTGCAGTCATCCGGCGCCTGGGCCGGCAGCGGCGGCGGGGGAACGACGAGCGCCATGACGAGCGCGAACGTCAGGGACAGCCACGACCACTTCATCGACGCACCTCTCTCGAACGCCGGCTTGGCCGGCGCAATCGGTCCTTCCTGGGGGAGGTTGGGAGGGGGCCGTCGCGCCCTGTGGGCGCGCCTGTGAGTCGCCCCCTCCCACCTAGCGTCCCCGGCGCCACCAGTGGTGCACGAGGTTGTCCACGACCTCGCCGAGCTGGCCGATCGTCCGGCACTCGCGGACGAGGTCGCAGGCCGGCGCGTACAACGGCATCACGCTGTCGCCGATGCCCCAGCCCCACTGGCCCTCGGGGTTCAGCCAGATGATACCCTTCACCCGCTCGCGGATCATTCTGAGCGCCCAGGCCTGCGGGTCGTTGTAGTTGTTCCGGGCGTCGCCCAGGACAAGGATCGTCGTCCGCCGGTCCAGGGTGTCCAGCTGCGTCCGCACGAACTGGCTGAAGGCGTACCCGAAGTCCGAGCGGCAGTGGTAGTCGACGGGCGCGGCCTTGAGCGCCCACTCGATGGCGCGCTCCACCGGGTAGGTGCTGAAGGCCTCGGTCACCTCGGCCACCTCGGAGACGAAGACGAACGAGCGCACGCGGCTGAAGCACTCCTGGAGGCTCCAGACGAGCTGGAGCATGAAGCGGGAGGCGTTGCGGACGGAGTCGGAGACGTCACAGACGGTCACCAGCTTGGGCTTGTCGCGGTGGCGCCGGCGGAGGAAGACCTCCATGGGGACCCCGTCGTACTGCAGGCTCTTGCGGATCGTGCGTCGGGTGTCGAGGCGACCGCGCTGCTCCTGGCGCTGTCGCAGCACCAGCGCGTCCTTGATCTTGCGGGCCAGGCGCGCCACCACCGTCTTCATCTGGGCAACCTCGTCCGCGGTCAGCGCGAAGAGGGGCTTGTCGGCGAGCATCTCGCGCTGGAGCCTCTCGCCCTGGCGCCAGGCCCGCCGCTCCAGCTCCCGCTCGACGTGCTGGCGGATCATGCGGCGAAATGCCTCGAGCCGGAGCTCCAGATAGTTGCGGATGCGGGCCAGCTGCCCGGGATCGAGCCCGCGGGCCTCCAGCAGCCGGAGGATCTGCTCCAGATCGCGCTCGATGGCAGTGACGTCGAGGCGGTCGGCGATGCGGCGCGAGAAGTAGCCGACCTGCAGGAAGTACATGAGGCGCTCCAGCCCGACGGTGCGCCCGCCGGAGCGGATGGTCATCTCCATCTCCGCCCCCTGCCCGCGCAGCAGCAGCTCCGTGAGCTCGTCGAGCTCCAGGCCCTCGTCGGCGACGAGCTGGTCGAGGAAATCTTGAAGATGGGGGTCCTCGGGCCCCAGCGCCTTCCGGAGACCTTCGCCCAGCGCCTGGAGATCGAGGAAGTACAGGTCGAAGAGCCGGTCGAAGGTCGCGCGGTCGCGCCCTTCCTTGACGAGCGTGGTGGCCAGGGCGGTCCTGAACGTCTCGCGATCCCGGAGCCCGACTTCGGCGGCGGCGGCCAGCGCGTCGATCGCCTCCGAGGGCGAGATACGGATCTCGGCCCGGCGGAGGTCGCCGATGAACTCGAGGATCCGCTGGTCCACGCCTAATCGGCGAGGACTTTGTCGAGCGCCCCCCGGACGCGCTCGAGGTCCTTCTCGTACTTCACCAGCATCGTCAGCGTGGACTCCACCAGCGCGGGATCGAGCGTCTGGGCGTTGAGGATCACCAGCGAGCGCGCCCAGTCCAGGGACTCCGAGACCGACGGCGGCTTGCGCAGGTCCATCGCCCGGATCCTCTGGACCGCCGCCACCACCGCCTTGGCCAGGCGCTCGGGAATCTCCGGCACCTTGAGGCGAATGATGTCGAGCTCCTCGGCCGGCGTCGGGAAGTCGATGAACAGGTGCAGGCAGCGCCGCTTGAGGCCGTCGCTGAGCTCCCGCGCGTTGTTGGACGTGAGCGCCACGAACGGGATGTGCCGGGCGCGGATCGTCCCCAGCTCCGGCACCGAGACCTGGAAGTCCGAGAGCACCTCCAGGAGGAACGCCTCGAACTCTGGCTCGGCCTTGTCGATCTCGTCGACGAGGAGGACGACCGGCGAGTCCGCCAGGATCGCCTGGAGCAGCGGGCGCGGCGCCAGGAACCGGAAGGAAAAGAACGCGTCCTCCTGCCCGGCGATCTTGGCGACGGCGTCGGGCAATGACATCGCGTCGGTGATCAGCTCACTAATCCGCTCTCGCAGGAGTTGCGAATAGAGCAACTGCTTCGCATATTTCCATTCATACAGCGCCTTGCCCTCGTCCAGCCCCTCGTAGCACTGCAGGCGGATCAGCGGGCGCGCGGCCACGTCCGCCAGCGTCTTGGCCAGCTCGGTCTTACCCACCCCGGCCGGTCCCTCGATGAGCACGGGGCGGCCCATCCGGGCAGCCAGGAACACGACCGTGGAGATCCGCTGGCTCGCGATGTAGTTCGAGGCGCGGAACCGCTGCTGGACGTCGTCGACCGATTCGAACATGGACGCTCCTGTCGAGAGAAGTCGGCCACTGGACTTCGAGTCATTGTAACGTACTCGGGTACGCGCGTCAGGAGTCGACGGCGTACAATGCGGCATCCGGGAGCCGAGAGGAGTCCGCATGAGCCGACGTCGCACCTTTCGCACCCTGGTCGGGCAGAAGGCCGGTCTCGTCGTGCCCGGCGCCTACGACGGCGTGTCGGCGAGACTGGTCGAGCGCGCCGGCTTCCCCGCCGCGTACATGACGGGCTACGGCGCCTCGGCGTCCCGGCTCGGCCTGCCCGATCTGGGCTTCGCCGGGCTCGCCGAGATGGCCGACCACGCGCGCAACCTCGCCGCCGCGGTCCAGATCCCGCTGATCGCCGACGCCGACACCGGGTACGGGAACGCCCTCAACGTTCGCCGCACCGTCCAGGCCTACGAGGCCGCCGGCGTGGCGGCGCTGCACGTCGAGGACCAGGCGGCGCCCAAGCGCTGCGGTCATCTCTCGGGTCATGAGGTAATCCTGCGCGGCGAGTTCGCCGGCAAGATCCGCGCCGCGGTCGAGGCGCGCAGCGACCCCGACCTCCTGATCATCGCGCGTACGGACGCCATCTCCGCCGTCGACTTCGACGAGGCCCTCCGGCGGGGTGAGGCGGCCGCAAAGGCCGGGGCCGACGTCCTCTTCATCGAGGCGCCTCGCGCCGAGGCACAGGTGGAGCGGATCGCGCGCGAGTTCGACACGCCGCTGCTCTACAACTACGCCCCCGGCGGCCGGTCACCGCTGCTTCCCTTCGCGCGGCTCCGCGAGCTGCGCTACGCGATCATCCTGCTGCCCGTGGACACGCTCTTCGTCGCCGCCAAGGCGGTGGCGGACTTCCTGCGGGACCTCAGGGCCGGGGACGACGTGCGGTCGCTCGCCGACCGCTACATCGCCTTCGGCGAGTTCAACGACCTGATCGGCGTGACCGCTCAGCTCGCGCTGGCCGAGCGCTATCGGGACGACGGCGGCTAGCGTTCGGCGGAGTGCCCGACTTCGGGCAGTTTGCCCGCCGTCCGAGCCCCGGATACCGCCCCAAGCCGCTGATTTCCTTGATGCCTCCCCTGGCACGCTGCCTGCTCTCTCTCGGGGCCGAGGGGGAGTTGGAAATGACGGACATCTGGTACGACCTGGCGCTGAGAGAGCTGAGTGGACGTGACGACATCAGCGCTGAGCGCGTGAAAGAGGCGCAGGCAGCGCAGGCGTCCGCCCCCGACGAGAAGCCTCGAGAGTCAGCGGCCGAATCCCGCTGACGCCCGGTGCCCGCGTCAGGCCGCCTCGCTGGCCAGTCTTGCCGGCAGCGTCACCACGAACGCGGCGCTGCCGCCGGCGATCTCGGCCTGGACGTTGCCGCCGTGCTTCTCCACGATGCGGCGCGCGATGGCCAGACCGAGCCCGCCTCGTCCGGAGCTTTCTCCCGCGACCCGCACCGCGATCTGCGGGTGCCCGCGCGCCCGCTGGAGGCGAACCTCGATGCACCCGCCGGCGGGCGCGACCATGGCGGCGGTGGCCAGCACGTTGGCCACCGCCCGCTGCAGCCGATCCGGATCACCGACGAACGCGGCGGCAGCAGGATCGAGCGTCGCCTCCACCCGAATCGTCCGGGCATCAAGCGCCGGCCGGGCCACCGTGATCGCGTCCCGGATCAGCGTGACGAGATCCAGCGGACGGAGATTCAGGCGGACCTTGCCGGTGATGACCTCCGAAACCGCCAGGAGGTCGTCGATGATCTGCACCTGCGCGAGCGCGTTGCGCTCGATCGCCTCGAGCGCGCGCCGGCACGTGTCCTCGTTGAACGTACGCGCGCGAAGCACGCGTGACCAGCCGAGGATCGTGGTCAGGGGCGTCCGCAGCTCGTGCGAGAGCATGGCGAGCAGCTCGTCGAGCCCGATGTCCGTCGGGAAATCCTCTTCCATGCCCAAGAGGACCTAACCGTGCAAGAAGCCTACCGACCGGGACGCGCTCTTCGGATGTAACTCTTGCTCGGCCGTGGCCTCAATCCGCCGGCTCCAGCTTCGGCGCGAGCTCCGAAGCGAATCGCTCAAGGTGGTCGAGCTCGTCGAAGACCGGATTGAGGAGGATAAGGTGGGCCCCACCGGCGATCACCCGCGCGAGCCCGTCGAGACACTCCGGCCCGTCGCCCCAGACGGCCGCTTGCTCGGCCAGCTCGGGCCGGCCGTAGAAGGCGCCGAACCACTCGGCGAGCCGCCGCCCGGCCCGCGCGCGGTCGCGATCGACCGCGATGTAGACGCGCTTGCCGATCGGAAAGCGCGCGGGATCGCGTCCGGCCTGGGCGAGGAGCCCGCGCAGCGTCTTCACCTCTTCGGTGAACTGCGCGGTGGAGATCGAGCCGGCGCCCATGAACCCGTCGCCCAGCTCGGCGGCGCGCTGGAGCGCGTTGGGATGGTGGGCCCCGAACCAGACGGGCAGGTGCGGCTTCTGCAACGGCTTGGGCTCCATCGCCGCGTTCTCAAGCCTCCAGAAGGTGCCCGTGAACGTGACGCGCGGCTCGGTCCACAGCAGCTTCATCACGCGGATGGACTCGGCGAAGCGCGCGGCCCGGCGTTCGGCGGTGATGCCGAAGGCGGGATAGATCTTCGCGTTGCCGCCCAGACCGACGCCGACGATCAGGCGACCGCCGCTCAGGTGGTCGAGCGTGGCCAGGCTCTTGGCCAAGTGCACGGGACTGCGGAGGGCCGTGAGCAGAACCGCGGCGCCCAGGCGCAGGCGCTCGGTGACCGCCGCCGCGTAGGCGAGGAGCTCCACGGGCTCCAGGCTCGGAATTCCGCCGAGGATCTGCTCGACGACCCAGGCGCTCCCGAAGCCGAGCGCTTCGGCGCGGCCGAGGAACTCCCGGAGGCGCCGCCGATCGATCTGCCCCTCGGGAAACGTCTGGGGTATCGCGACGGCCAGCTCGACGCGCGTGCTCACTCTCGCACCTTCTGCCTATGCCAGGCCCGCGGCCGTCCGGCGGCTGGCCAGACGGGCCGTCGATCACGAGGCGCACGCATCGTACCATACGTCACCGGCACCTGGTGGCGCAGGCCACCGGACGTGACTCGAGGGAGGTCAAGAACATGAAACGTCGACGACTGACGCCCAGGGAAACCGCGTTCCTCCAGCGGGAACGGGTCATCCGGGTGGCCACCGTGGGCCGCGACGGCACGCCATGGGTCGTGCCCGTCTGCCACGCGGTCGAGCGCGGGACCATCTACTTCGGCAGCGACAAGGACGGCCGGAAGGTGCAGAACATCGCGAAGACGAAGCGCCTGAGCCTGGTCGCCGACCGCTACAGCGACAACTGGGGGCGTCTGCGCGGCGTCGCCGTCGCGGGGCGGGGCCAGATCCTCACACGGGGCCCGGCCTTCGCGCGCGGCGTGCGGCTGCTCTACCGCAAGTACCGACAGTACGAGAAGGTGGCGGCGCTCGAGCCCGGGGAGTCCGTCATCGTGCGCGTGCGGCCCAGCCACGTCATGAGCTGGAATTACGGGGAGTGATATAGTGAGCGCGCCGAACATCACCTCAGGAGAACCCTGATGAGCGCCGGCAAGGACGACATCATCAAGGCCGTGGACCGCCTGGCCACCGACCTCGAGCGCCTGTCCCACAAGATCCACGACAACCCCGAGCTGGGCTACCAGGAGGTGAAGGCGGCCGGCTGGCTGACCGAGTTCCTCGCCGCCCAGGGCTTCAAGGTAGAGCGCGGCGTGGCCGGAGTCGAGACGGCGTTCCGCGCGACGATCGAAACGGGCGAGGGGCCGACGATCGCCATCCTGTGCGAGTACGACGCCCTGCCCGGCATCGGCCACGCCTGCGGTCACAACGTGATCGCCGCGGCCGGCGCGGGCGCCGGCGCCGCGCTGGCGGCCCTGAAGCAGCAGCTCCCGCGGGGTCGCATCCAGGTGGTCGGCACCCCCGCGGAGGAGGGCGGCGGCGGCAAGGTCCGGCTCGTTCACGGAGGCGTCTTCAAAGGCGTGGACGCGGCGATGATGATCCACGGCTGGGACAAGTGGATCCCCCAGCAGGACCTGCTCGGCATCGTGCGCGTGGGCTTCGAGTTCACCGGCCAGGCCGCCCACGCCTCGGCGGACCCCTGGGAGGGCGTCAACGCGCTCGACGCCGTCATCCAGACCTTCAACAACGTCAGCATGCTCCGCCAGCAGGTGCGGCCCCAGTGCCGCATCCATGGCATCATCACACACGGCGGCGCCGCGCCCAACATCATCCCGGAGTTCGCGGCCGCGACGTTCTACGTGCGCGCGCCGAAGCTCGACGAGATGTGGGCGCTCCACCGGCGGGTGGTCGCCTGTGCCGAGGGCGCCGCCAAGGCCACCGGCTGCACGCTCAAGGTCGTCGAGCAGGACAACACCTACGAGCCGATGAGGCGCAACCAGACGCTGCTGGATGCCTTCCGCGCCAACATGGCGCGACTCGGGCTCCCGGAAGCTCCGGAAGTGAAGGACCGGCTGGGCTCGTCCGACGTCGGCAACGTCAGCCAGGTGGTGCCCACCATCCAGCCGCTGGTCAAGATCGCCCCGGACGGCACGCCCATCCACTCTCGCGCCTTCGAGGCTGCCGCCGTCAGCCCGCTGGCCCGCGAGGGTCTGCTGGCCGCCGCCAAGGTCATGGCCATGACGGCGTTCGATCTCCTGGCCGAGCCCGGTCTCCTGACCCGAGCCCACCAGGAATTCGCGGCTGCGAAATGAGCGCCGCCGACTCCGTCAAGCCCAAGATCGCCGAGGCGGTCGATGGCCTCGCCGACCAGCTGGAAGCCCTGTCGCACCGGATCCACGACCATCCCGAGCTCGCCTTCAAGGAGGAGAAAGCCCACGCCTGGCTCACCGAGTTCCTCGAGAAGCAGGGCGTGCGCGTCGAGCGCGGGGTCGGCGGCCTGCCGACCGCCTTCCGGGCGACCCTCCCCGGGAGCGGCGCCGGGCCCACCATCGCCATCCTGTGCGAGTACGATGCGCTGCCCGGCATCGGGCACGCCTGCGGCCACAACGTCATCGCCACGGCCGGCGCCGGGGCGGGGGCGGCGCTGGCGCGCGCGCTGGGGACGCTGCCCTTCCCCGGTCAGATCCTGGTGATCGGCACGCCGGCGGAGGAAGGCGGCGCGGGAAAGGTGAAGCTGCTGGAGGCGGGCGTGTTCCGAGGTGTAGACGCCGCGATGATGATCCACGGACGCTGCGGCACCCGCGTCTGGCGCCCGAGCCTGGGAATCATCAAGGTCAAGGCCGAGTTCTTCGGCAAGGCGGCCCATGCCTCGTCCTGGCCGTGGCGCGGCGTGAACGCGCTGAACGCGGTCATCCAGCTCTTCGTGGCGATGGACGCGATGCGCCAACAGCTCCGTCCCGACGCGCGCGTGCACGGCATCATCAGCCAGGGCGGGGCCCAGCCCAACATCATTCCCGAGTACGCGAGCGCGGAGTTCTACCTGCGCTCGCTGGACAAGGCGTACTGCTACGAGCTTCTCCGCCGCTTCCAGGCCTGCGGCGAGGGCGCCGCGGCGGCGACGGGCTGCCAGGTGAAGGTGACTCCGGAGCCCACCGTTCACGAGCCGCTCAAGCCGAACGTCACGATGGCCCGCTTGTTCGCCCGGAACCTCGAGCTGATCGACTTCCCGGAGGAACCCGAGGGCGGCGAGGCCGGCTACGGCTCGACCGACTGTGGCAACGTCAGCCAGGTCATCCCCACGATCCATCCCTACGTCCGGATCTCGCCGGACGGCGTGCCGGGCCACTCGCGCGAGTTCGCCGAGTGGGCGCGCTCGCCGCTGGCCCGCGCCGGGATGCTGGCCGGCGCCAAGGCGCTGGCGATGACGGCGCTCGATCTGCTGGCCGCGCCCCCCGTCCTCCACCAGGCCCAGGAAGACTTCTCACGCGGAGGAGGCATGTCATGAAAGCGCTGAGTCTGCTGGCCGTCCTCTCGCTCCTCGCTGCCGGCTGTGCGGGCATGATGCAGGCCGCGGCCCCGATCGCGACCGCGCAGCTGAAGAACGCCAGCGGCGACGTGGTCGGCACGGCGACCTTCACCGAGGTCGGCGGCGGCGTGCGCATCGTGCTGGAGGCGCGCGGCCTGCCCCCGGGCGAGAAGGGTGTGCACATCCACGAGGTCGGCAAGTGCGATCCGCCGGCGTTCACCTCGGCCGGCGGGCACTTCAATCCCGCCAAGCGGCAGCACGGGCTGCAGAATCCCCAGGGGCCACACGCCGGCGATCTGCCGAACATCACCGTCGCCGCCGACGGTACCGGCCGCCTGGAGACCACGACGAATCGCGTCACGCTGAGCAGCGGCGAAACCTCGGTCTTCGACGCCGACGGCAGCGCCCTCGTCGTCCACGCGGGGCCGGACGACTTCAAGACCGATCCCACCGGCAACAGCGGCGCGCGGATCGCCTGCGGCGTGATCAGTCGCGGCCAGACCGCGGCGCGCCCGGAGCCGCCCCGGGTGCGACCCATGATGGGCGGGTATTAGGTGTCGGGTCGGAAGTACGTCACCGTGTGGTGCGTCAGCAGCCGGCCCTGGCTGTCCACGCACTCCGCGACGCCGTAGATCAGCCGCCGTCCCAGCTTGAGGATCCTGGCCGTGCAGAGGAAGTCCTGGCGCCGGACGGGCCCGAGAAACGTCGTCTTCAGCTCGGCGGTGACCGACCGGTCGTCCGGCCCCAGCCTTGTCGCGATGGCGAGCCACATGGCGATGTCGGCCGCTGCCATGAAGGCCGGCCCGCCGACGAGTCCGCCGGGACGCTCGAGCCCCGCCTGGAACGGCACCCGCACGGTGCACTCGCCGTCCCCGAAGGCGTCCAGCTGGAAGTCGTAATCGCGGGCAAAGACCGCCTGCGCCATCAACTGCCGCAGCTCGCCACCGGTCGCCGCGAGCGTCACAGGGCGGCCCGGACCTTCTTGGCCTGGTTGAGATGATCGAGCACGTGCAGGCGCCAGACGATGGCGTACGCCTTCCAGTCCAGCTCCTCCACCCAGTGGAGCGGGACCAATTCCCCCCCGTCGCGCAGCACGTTGGCGACCATCACCAGCGGCGCCCGGGCCTCCGTCGCTAAGTCCTCCCGGACGCGGGCGAGCGCGTCGACGATGTCACCGTGGACGCGCGTGAGCTCGCCCCGCAGCCACGGCCACGGGCGCAGCAGGGGCGCCTTGGACTGGAGGCTGGCCGGGATCGGCTCCCCGGGCGGGCGCTGGCCGGCCAGCAAGCACCGCAGCTCGTCGAGCCCGGGCCGGTGCGTCTCGACGAGATGGTCGACGACCTCCTGGATCGTCCACTCGCCGGGGATCGCGCGGCGCCCGACCATCTCGGGCGGGACCGAATCCAGGAAGCTCTCCAGCGCCGCGAAGGCCGCGGCGACGCGCTCCTGGATGAGCGACGGCGCCACCAGCGTCCCCCGTGTGCGCAGGTAGTCGCGCGCCTTCTGCCGAGCCTCGGCCTCGTGATCCATGGACCCCTCCCTCTTCGTCGGACCCGTCACCGAGCGAGATACCGCTCGAGGGCCTCCTCGCAGAACCGTGCCGCCGCGCTCACGCTGAACGCCTTGGGATCGAACGTGAGCTGGAGGGCGACGCCATCGAGCAGGCCCAGGACGACCGCCGCGGCCTGCGCCGCGTTGACGCGTCGGTACCGTCTCGTCCGGACCCCCTGGGCGACCAGCGCGGCGAGGAGCCTCCGCAGCCGGATGTAGAGCTCCGCGTTGATAGCGCGCAGTCGCCTATCGTGCATCATCTCGCCCCAGAACTCGACGAAGACGATCCAGACCTCGCGCGCCTCCACAGCCACCTCCAGGCTCGCGCGAATCAGCGCGCGCAGCCGCCTCCGGGGGTCCGGGCCGCTTCGGGCCTGGGCGGCCGCCACCCGCCGGTCGAGATCGACCATGACCCCCTCCAGCGCGGCCACCAGGATCGACCGCTTGTCGGTGAAGTAGTAGTGCAGGATCCCCTGGCTCACCCGCGCCTGGCGGCTCACCTTCTTCATGGTCAGGCCCGAATACCCTTCGCGGGCCAGGCACCGGATGGTCGCGCGCACGATCTGCTCGCGCCGGAGGGGAGCGACGCCGACTTTCGGACTCAAGGAAACCGTCTCCTTCCGGGAGGGCCTCTTTCTTGATTGG
>MNEF01000048.1 GCA_001917535.1 Candidatus Rokubacteria bacterium 13_1_40CM_69_27 | reverse complement strand
CGTCGTACTCGATCTTGGAGCCGTCGCACCAGACGACTCGGGACGGCCGGGTGAGTGCGGCGGCCTCGTCCACCCACTTTTCGGTCACGCTCGTCACGCTCATGCGCGTATCCGCGTCATCCTTTTAGGTGAGCCTTCGATACGGCTGGCCGGCCGCGCCGCCCGGGCGCCGGCGTTCGTCGCCCCGGGCCGAAGCCCGATGCGATCCTGGCTGACGCCGTTAAGGCTAAGCGTGCGCGGTCTTCCCTCGGACGTCAAGCGGAACATGCTAGCATCGCGCCGTGAGGGGCCTCCTGCTGGCCGCGCGCTATCTGACGATCGTGCCGGTCGGGGGCGGGCGACCTCACGAGCACGGCGCCTCACTGGGAGAGGCGGCACCATGGTTCCCGGCGGTGGGGCTGGGGATCGGACTGGCGGTAGTCGCCACCGAGCGGATCACCGCCTGGCTCTTCCCGATGCTGCTCGCCGCGCTTCTGACGGTCACGGTGTGGAAGCTCCTCACCGGCGGCCTCCACCTGGACGGTCTTGCCGACTGCCTGGACGGGCTGGCCGGCCACGACGCCAGGCAGCGACTCCGGATCATGAGCGACAGCCGGATCGGAGCCTTCGGCGCGATGGGGCTGATCCTCGTCCTCCTGCTCGAGATCGCGGCGGTGGCCGAGCTTCCGGCACCGGTCCGCTGGCGGGCCCTGCTGGCGACGCCGGCGATCGCGCGGGCCACGCCGGCACTGGTCGCACGCTTCTTCCCGGCCGCCCGCGCCGAGGGCCATGGGGCGACATTCCGGGCCGGTGTGCAATCGCGTGCAGTGGTCCTGGCGTTGGGCCTGGCGGGGCTGATTGCGGCCGGGGCACTCGGGCTCTTGGGGCTGGCCACCCTCGTGGTCGCCTGCCTGGGGGCGCTCGGCCTGGGGCGCTTTCTCACGGTGCGGCTCGGCGGGATCACCGGCGACGTCCTGGGGGCCGGGGTGGAGACCGCGGAGCTCATGGTGCTGCTGACGGTGTCGGCATGGACGCACGCCGGACGCTGATCTACCTCTTCCGCCACGGCGAGATCACGCCAGTGGAGCCCCGGCGGTTCGTCGGCCACATGGACGTCCCCCTCTCGCCGCTGGGCGAGCGGCAATGCGCGGCGCAGGCCGAGCGGCTCCGCGGCGTGAAGCTCGCCGCCGTGATCACCAGCGATCTGGCGCGGGCCCGGCGCAGCGGCGAGATCATCGCGGCCCCGCACGGGTTGCGGCCGGACGTGGTGCCCGCGTTGCGCGAGATGGACATGGGGCGCTGGGACGGGCTCACCGCCGCCGAGATCGCCGAGCGCGATCCGCGAGCGTTCAGCGATTGGATGGCGCGCATCGGCAACTTTGCATTCCCCGGCGGCGAGAGCCTGGGGGACGTGCTGGCGCGCGCCTGGCCGGCCTTCGAGGCGATGGCCGTCGCCTACGCGGGCGAGCGCATCGCCGTGGTGGCGCACGGCGGGACGAATCGCGCGCTGCTCTGCCGCGCGCTGGACCTTCCCCTGGGATGCATCCTGGCCTTCGGCCAGGACTACGCCGCCCTCACCCTGCTCGAGCGCGCCGAGGGGCGCTGGCGCCTGCGCCGGCTGAACGAGTTCCCGGTGCTATAATCCGCGGCCGCAGGGTCACGCATGCAACCCATGATCGATCCACTCGGTCCAGCGGTGCCCCGCACGATCTACGTCGACATCGCCTGAGATAGATTCCATGGCCAGACGGGGCTGGAGCGCCGGTGTCTTCGCGCTGAGCGTCGCGCTGCTGGCGGGCGCGGCGGCCGCCGCCGAGGAGCCGCGGGCGGGCGGGGTGCTGAAGGCCGCGATGATCGGCGAGCCCCCGTCCCTCGACCTTCACTGGACGACGGCCGTCATCACCCAGCAGATCACCTGGCACATCTACGAGACGCTCTATACCTACGACCGGGACTACACCGCGATCCCGCTGCTGGTCGAAGGCCACACGGTGGGCGATCGCGGTCGCAGGTACACGTTCAGGCTGCGCCGCGGGGTCCGCTTCCACAACGGCAAGGAGATGACCTCGGCCGACGTGGTGGCCTCGTTGCGCCGCTGGGGCCGCATGGCGACGCCGGGCAAGGCCGTGTGGCGGAACGTCGAGGACCTGGAGGCCAAGGATCCATATACGGTGGCGATGTACCTGAAGGAGCCCACCGGCGCCCTGCTCATGGCGCTGGCGCGACCCAACAACGGGGCCGCGGTCTATCCCAGGGAGATCGTAGACGCTGCCGGCGAGCAGCAGATCTCGCAGTTCGTCGGCACCGGCCCGTACCGCTTCGTCGAGCACAAGCCCGACCGCTACATCAAGCTCGCCCGCTTCAAGGACTACGTCGCCCGCAGCGACGGCCCCGAAGGGTTCGGGGGCAAGCGTACGGCCTGGGTCGACGAGATCCTCTTCATTCCCGTGCCCGACGTCGCCGTCCGGCTGGCGGGGGTGGAGACCGGCGAGTACCACTACGCCCAGCAGATCAAGCAGGATCAGTACGAGCGGATCAGGGCCATGGCGGGCGTTGTGCCCGTCGTCATCAAGCCGGCGGGGTGGTCCACCGCGGTGCTGAACCACAAGCAAGGGCTCATGACCGACAAGCGGATCCGGCAGGCGTTCCAGGCCGCGCTCGACATGGAGCCGATCATGGCGGCCGGCTTCGGCCACCGGGCATTTTACCGCGTCGACCCGAGCCTCATGCACATCGAGCAGGCGCAGTGGTACTCGACGGTTGGCGCCGAGCTCTACAACCAGAGGAATCCCGCCAGGGCGCAGAAGCTCCTGAAGGAGGCGGGCTACCCCGGCTCGCCGGTGCGCTGGATCACGACGCGGGAGTACGAGTGGATGTACAAGAACGCGCTGGTCGCCAAGCAGCAGCTGGAGGCGGTCGGCTTCCGGATCGACCTGCAGGTCGTCGACTGGGCGACGCTCGTCCAGCGGCGCAACAAGCCCGAGCTGTGGGACGCCTTCTCCACCGGGATCACGTTCAATCCCGAGCCGGCGTACAACACGGGCGTGCAGTGCAACTGGCCCGGGTGGTGGTGCCACGAGGACAAGGAGCGCTGGCTGGACGCCGTGGCCCGAGAGACCGACCCCCGGAAGCGGAAGGCGATGTGGGACAAGGTCCAGCTCCTCTTCTACGAGGACGTCGGCCGGGTCAAGTTCGGGGACTACTTTTCGCTCGAGGTCGCGCGCAAGGAGTTGCGGGGCTTCCGGTCCACGCCGGAGCTGAACTTCTGGAACGTGTGGCTCGGGCCCGCGCGCTGAGAGCGACGGGAGACCGGCCATGAGGCTCGTCGCGATCGGGGTGCTGGCCCTCGTCGCGGCCGCGCCGGCGGCGGCGCAGGAGAACCGGCTGATGGACGCGCTCCACCGGGAGGTGGATCCCAGGAAGCGCCGGGCGCTCTGGGAGCGCGTGCAGCAGCTCTTCTACGAGGACGCGGGCCGTATCAAGTTCGGCGACTATGCCTCGCTGGAGGCCGTGCGACGGGAGGTCAAGGGCTTCGTCCCCTGGCTCGACCGGTAGCCCCGGGGCCGGCGTGAAGACGTACGTCCTCCGGCGGCTCCTGGCGCTGATCCCGGTGGCGCTGGTAGTGGCCACGGTGGGCTTCGTGCTGATCCACCTGGCGCCGGGTGACCCCGCCTCCATCATCGCCGGTCCCGACGCCTCCGCCGAGGACGTCAGCAAGATCGCCCAGCAGCTCGGCCTCGACCAGCCGCTCCACGTCCAGCTCGTGCGCTGGTACGGCCGCCTGCTCCAGGGCGACCTCGGGAGCTCGATCTTCCTCCGCAAGCCGGTGACCGAGGCCATCCTGGACCGCGCGGAGCCGACGCTGCTGCTGACGCTCGCCGCCGTCCTGATCGCCGTCCTCATCGGCGTCCCCGCCGGCGTACTCTCCGCGCGCTACCACAACTCGGCCACCGACCAGGCGTTCATGATGCTGGCGCTGGCCGGGATCTCGATCCCCAACTTCCTCCTGGGCCTCCTCTTCGTCCTCGTCTTCGGCGTCTGGCTGGGCTGGTTCCCCGTGGCCGGCTACTCGCCGCTCGAGGACGGCTGGCCGGCCACGCTGCGCTCGCTCGTGCTGCCGGCCTTCGCGCTCGGCCTCGTCCAGTCTGCGCTCATCGCGCGCATCGCCCGCTCCAGCATGCTCGACGTGCTGCGCGAACAGTTCATCGTCGCCGGCCGGGCCAAGGGGCTCGGCGAACGCGCGGTCGTCTACAAGCACGCGCTGCGGAACGCGCTGGTGCCCACCGTGACCGTGATCGGCATCAGCTTCGCCGTGCTGATCAGCGGCGCGGTGGTGGTGGAGACCGTCTTCAACATCCCGGGGCTCGGCCGCCTCATCATCTCGGCCGTGCTCCGGCGCGACTACCCGGTGGTGCAGGGGGTGGTCCTCGTCATCGCCGGCGTCTACATGCTGATGAACCTCCTGGTCGACCTCTCCTATCTCCTGATCGACCCGCGGGTGAGATACCGGTGAGTGGTTGGGCGAGCCGGCGGGCGGCCGCGGAGCCGCAGGCGGAGCGCGCCCGAGGCGAGCCGTGAAATGGCCCGATTGACCATCGCGATTCCGCAGGCGCCGGCCGGGCGGCGGCTGCCACCGGCGCTGGCCGTCCTGCTGCGGCGGAAGATCGCCGTCCTCGGCGCCGTGCTGATGGTCTTGACCACGGCGGTCGGCCTGCTGGCGCCGGTGATCGCCGGCAATCCCACCCATATGGACGTGGCGGCGCGGCTGGGCGCGCCGAGCGCGGCCCGCTGGTTCGGCACCGACGACCTCGGCCGCGACGTCTTCAGCCGCGTCGTCTACGGCGCGCGGCTCTCGCTCCTCGTGGGCACGACCGTGGTGGTGCTGACGTTCGGGGCCGGCGTGAGCGCGGGGCTGCTCGCCGGTTACTTCCGGGCGCTCGACAACCCGATCATGCGCGTGATGGACGGGCTCATGGCGTTCCCCGCCATCATCCTGGCCATCGCGCTGATGGCCTCGCTCGGCCCCTCCGTCAGCAACGTGATCCTGGCCATCGCCGTCGTCTACACGCCCCGGGTGGCGCGCGTGGTGCGGGGCGCGGTGCTGGTGATCCGCGAGACCGCCTACGTCGAGGCGGCCCGTGCGCTGGGCGCCGCCGACGCGAGCCTCATGCTCCGGCACATTCTGCCCAACTGCCTCAGCCCCGTGATCGTGCAGGGCAGCTTCGTCTTCGCCGCCGCCGTGCTCACCGAGGCCGCACTCTCGTTCCTCGGCGTCGGCGTGCCGCCCTACGTGCCGAGCTGGGGGAACATCCTGTCGGAGGGTCGCCTCTACCTGCAGCAGGCGCCCTGGCTCGTCCTCTACCCCGGCGGCGCCATCATGCTGACCATCCTTGGCCTGAACCTGTTCGGCGACGGCCTGCGGGACCTCCTAGACCCGAAGCTCCGCGGCCTCGGCTCCGAACGGCCCGGCGCCAGCTGAGGGGAGGTCGCGAAAGCGAGCTTTCATCGCCAAGGCCCCCGCCTGAGACAATGGCTGAGGGGGCCTGCGGTCCTCATCGTGGTTGCAGCGGTGGCGGTCCGGCAGCGGACGCGGATCGCCGGCTCTCCTAGTCGCCGCGGTCGGCGCGGGTCCGATGGGCGCGGTAGGCGGCCAGGATACGCTCGTTCATCTCGCGGCAGCCCGCTCGCACGCGCTCCTGGCGCTCCGGCGTGTCGGCCAGCAGGTACAGACCTCGGTGGCCGATGGCGGCGTGGCGGTACTCGTCGGGCAGGATCTCCCGGGCATAGAGGTCGGCCGTCTCGGGATCGACGTCGCGAGCCAGGGCGATGAGCGTCTCGAAGCCCTCGCAGGACTGCGTCTCGCCGGTGAACTGGAACATGGCCAGGCGCTCCAGGGTCGGGCGCGCGCGGGCGGCCACGAGCCAGTCGAAGAGCGCTTCCCACTCGGGAAGCGCGCGATAGGCGTCGGGGTCCTCGCCGAGCGCGAGGAGCCGCTGGCGCAGCAGACGCCAGTGGCGGTGCTCGTCGTCGAGCTGACCGGCCAGCAGCTCGCGAATCTCCCGTTCGGGCGTGTAAGGGATCCACGCGGCCAGCAGCTCGACGGAGCGCAGCTCGTTGTACACGCCCTGGCGCATGCGGTAGCGGATCTGCTGGAGGCGTCGCGCGGGCGGCGCCGCGGGATCGAGGCGGACGTCCCGCCCCTTCCAGAAGGCGGCGTTCTCGTCGGCCAGCGTCCGGACGAACTCGCGCGGATCGCTCACGGCTTCCTGAAGACGATCGGGCCCATGAACGCCTCCGCCGTCGAGTGCGTGTCGTTGGAGTCGATGGAGATGGAAACGGCCGCGGGGTTCTCCGGCTCTTCGCCGTAGATCTTCTTGAAGTCGTCCCGTACGTTCCGCTGCTCGGTGATCCACTTGCCGAGATCGGCCGGGCCGGAGCGCACGACGACGTAGGTGACGGTGCCCGTCTTTTCGCTCTGGCAGATCGTTCCCGCCGGTGCGGTGGTGTCCCACACGTAGCCGATGATCCGGGACCGGAGTTGCTCGGGGAAGCGCGGCCACGTGACGTAGATCTGGGCCGCTTGGTCGTCGGTCGCCTTGCTGCAGGAGTCGCCACCCCGGGGGAGCGCCACGGCCTTCCACTTCCACTCGAGGATCGGCGTCTCCTTCAGGTTGACCTTGCCCTTGATCTCCTTGCTGATCGTCGAGCCGTCATCCCGGCTCTTGAGGTGCAGCACCTTGTGACCGTCGTTCTCCACGACGGCGAAGTCGTATCCCGGGCTCCCCCAATTCTGACCCTTCCAGCCGGGGGGGATCCCTTTGGCGCCGACGGGGTGCTTCAGCCAGTCCTCGACGACGACGCGCTCCGCCGCCCAGGCCGTCACCGCCAGGAGCACGAGCACTGCGCTCACCAGAAACCGGGCAGTTCGCATGGCTCTCCTCAGGGACGCCTCCCACGGGCTTTGACGCCCCGACGCGTCATTTCATTCTCGTCGGCCAGCGCCGTCGTCACCAACCGCAGACGCAATTCGCGGGCCAGCCGTTCGCTGCAACCTTGGCCAGCGCGGCGGCTTCGCCGAGGGATCCGGGATCGCCGAACGCGTGGTCATGGCGCGGCCTATGATACCGTCACGGGATGGCGGATGCCCCGCCCTCGATGCGCGTGGACAGGTGGCTGTGGGCCGCGCGCTTCTTCAAGACGCGCAGCCTGGCGGCGGCCGCGTGCGCCGGAGGCAAGGTGGACGTCAACGCCGACGGGGCCAAGCCGGCCAAGCCTGTGCGCCCCGGCGACCTCGTCAAGGTCACGCTCCCGGGCGGCCGGCGCCTGGCGCGGGTCGTGGCGCTCAGCCAGCGCCGAGGCCCCGCCGGGGAGGCGCGCGCGCTCTACGAGGACCTCACGCCGCCGGCACCCCCGCACCTCCGTCGCGCGCCGCCGCCTTACCGGCCGCCCGGCGCCGGCCGGCCCACCAAGCGCGAGCGCCGCCAGATCGAGCGCCTGCGCGGCTGGTGACGAGAGCCCGCCCGCTAGAACTTCAGCGTGTCCCCCGGACTGATCGGGAAGACCTGCGTCGTCGTCTGCCCGAGGAACTGCTGGTACTCCTGCGGCGTGCCCCTGAGCACCGGGAACGTGCCGTAGTGGATGGGGATCGCGTAGCGGGGCTTGAGCATCTCCTTCGTCGCGTACGCCGCGTCCCGCGGGTCCATCACGAAATGGCCACCGATCGGGATCATGATCACGTCGGGCTTGTAGTAGTCGTGGATGAGTCGCATGTCGCCGAAGAGGCCCGTGTCGCCCATGTGATAGAGCTTGAAGCCGTTCTCGAACTCGATGATGAACCCCGCCGGCTCGCCGCCGGGATAGGTCGTACTCTTCTTCGTGGCGGGGTCGGTGACCGTGACCTCCGACGAGTGCTCGGCGCGGACCTGGGTGATCTTGATCTGCGGCCCCGGCGTCACGGTGCCGCCCTTGCCGAAGCGAACGCCCTGCTCGGAGCTCACCCATCCTAAATCGATCATGGTGGCGATGAGGCCGGCCGGCCCGTAGACCTTGGCGCCGGTCCGGGCGGCGAGCTCCTTGACGTCGCCCGTGTGATCGCCGTGGCCGTGGGTGACGAGGATGACGTCGACCTTGCCGAGCTTGTCGAGGTTCTTGTAGTCCGACGGCGTCTTGGGATTGTTCGTCAGGAACGGATCGATGACAATCACCTTGCCGGTGGGCGTCGTGATCCTGGTGGCGGCCTGGCCGAGCCAGAGCACTTCGGCCTTCGCGGTCTGCGCCATGGCCCTCTCCGCAGCCAGGGTCAGCGTCAGAGCGCCGGTCGCCTTGAGGAAGTCCCGCCGATCCATGCCCATGGTGCCTCCTTGAGGACTGGGATGCGCTGCACTCTACCACATCGCGGGCGGCCCGCATTGAAAGCGCGCGGGGATTCTGCTAACGTCTCGCCGTCGTCGTGCCCAGGATGCCCGCGAGGGCCCAGGGAAGGCGGTGTGAAGCCGCCGCGACCCCGTCACTGTAATCGGGGACGAAACCCGCGAGTGATGCCACTGGCCGAGCCGGCCGGGAAGGCGCGGGGAGTAGGACGATCCGAGAGCCAGGAGACCTGCCCGGGCACGCACATCTCGACCGGTCTTCGAGGGAGGAACCGGGGATCGTGGCCACCACGCATCTCGTTCTCGGCGGCGCGCGGAGCGGAAAGAGCCGGTTCGCGATCGCCAGCCAGCCCCACCGCGCGCGGGTGGCGTTCGTGGCCACCGCCGAGGCGGGCGACGCCGCGATGGCGCAGCGGATCGCCCGTCATCGGGGCGAGCGCCCCGGCCACTGGCTCACCGTCGAGGAGCCCTATGCGCTGGCGACATCGCTCGGTCGCCTGGCCGGCCGGCCCATCGACGCCGTCGTCGTCGACTGCCTGACCCTGTGGGTGGCCAATCGCCTCCTGCGGGGCGACGCCGATGAGGCGATCCTCGACGAGGGCGCGCAGCTCGCCGCGCTCATCGCGCGCCGCCCCTGGGACCTGACCCTGGTCACCAACGAGGTCGGAGAAGGCGTGCACCCCGAGAGCACCGACGGCCTCCGCTTCCGCGATCTGCTCGGTCTCGTGAATCAGCGCGTGGCCGCCGCCTGCGATCGCGTGACCCTCATGGTGGCGGGCCTGCCCCTGACCGTGAAGCTTCCCACGCCCACCGATGGCCTTGCTGCCCAGGCTCCTTGACGCTATCGCAGCACCCGCCGCCGTGGCGGGCGAGACGGCCGAGCGCCATCTCGACCGGCTCACCAAGCCTCCGCGGAGCCTCGGGCGACTGGAGGAGTTGGCCGTCCGCCTGGTGCTGCTGAGGGGCGAACCGCCGCGGGTTGCCCGGCCCGTCGTCTTCACCTTCGCCGCCGATCACGGCGTCGTTGCCGAAGGCGTGAGCGCCTACCCTCAGATCGTGACCGCACAGATGCTCGAGAACTTCCTGAAGGGCGGGGCGGCGATCAACGTCCTGGCGCGGCAGGCGGGAGCCAGCGTCGTGGTCGCCGACTTCGGGGTTGCCAACCCCGTGACGCGCGCCGCCGGTCTCATCGACTGTTCCATGGGACCGGGCACCGCGAACATGACGCGCGGCCCAGCGATGAGTCGGGCCCAGGCGCTCCAGGCGCTCGAGGCCGGGGCGCGGCTGGCCGAGGAGGCAATCGCCGCGGGCGCCGATCTGCTCGCGACCGGCGAGATGGGAATCGGCAACACCACCGCGGCCAGCGCGATCACCGCCGCCATCACCGGCGCCGCGCCCGAGGCGGTGACCGGGCGGGGTACGGGCGTCGACGACGCGACGTGGCGGCGCAAGGTCGAGGTGGTTCGCCGCGCCCTGGCCGTCAACGCTCCCGATGCGCGCGACGGCCTCGACGTGCTGGTCAGGGTCGGCGGTTTCGAGATCGCCGGGCTGGTGGGCGTCGTGCTCGCCGGCGCCGCTCACCGCGTCCCCGTGGCGCTCGACGGCTTCATCTCCGGCGCTGCGGCCCTCGTCGCCGTCGCGCTGGCGCCCGACGCCGGTTGGGCGCTGTTCGCCTCCCACCGCTCGGCGGAGCCGGGGCACGCGGTGGCGCTCGCGCACCTCGGACTCGAGCCCTACCTCGATCTGGGGCTGCGCCTGGGGGAGGGCACCGGCGCGGCGCTCTTCGTCCACCTCGCGCGCGCGGCCGCGCTGATCTACACCGAGATGGCCACCTTCAAGTCCGCTGGCGTGAGTACGTCGGAGGGGGCCTCGATGGCCCCCTCCGAAGCCTCCTCCAGAGACAGGATTGCGCCGGCCAAGCCGGCGCCCGAACGGCGGCGATGACGGCCCGTGTGTTGGTGGTGGCCGGAGTGGCCAGTGGGGTGGGGAAGACGACGATCACCCTCGGCCTGCTCGAGGCGTATCGGCGCCGCGGCCTCACCGTCCAGGCCTTCAAGGTCGGCCCGGACTTCATCGATCCCGGCTTTCACGAGCTCGTCAGCGGACGCCCGTCGTACAACCTCGATGGCTGGATGTGCGGGCGCGAGCACGCGCTGGCCACAGTCGCGCGCCACGCCGCCGACGCCGACCTCGCCTTGATCGAAGGCGTCATGGGCTGTTTCGACGGCGCCGACGCCACGGGTGAGGAAGGCTCGACGGCCCAGATGGCGAAGTGGCTGGGCGCCCCCGTGGTCCTGGTGATCGACGCGAGCAGCCAGGCGCGCAGCGCCGCCGCGGTGGTGCAGGGCTTCGAGCGCTTCGATCCTGACCTCCACCTGGCCGCCGTGATCGCCAACCGCGTCGGCGGCGAGGGCCATGGACGGATGATCGCCGATGCGACCCGCACCTCCTGTCGGGCCGTGCCGGTCGGCGCGCTCGCACGCCACGACGACCTCGTGCTGGCCGAGCGTCACCTGGGACTGGTGACGGCGCTCGAGGGGCCGCTCACGCCGGCACGGCGCGCTCTGCTTGCCGACGTCGTCGAGTCCTCGATCGATCTCGACAGCCTGCTCGCGCTGGCCTCTCCGCTTCCGAGCGCCGGCCTCGCCGGCGCCATCCATTGGGAAGGTTCGGAGGGGGCCGCGAGGCCCTCTCTGACTATGGATAGCGGAGGGGGCCAAGCCCCCCTCCGAGTGAGAATCGGGGTGGCCCGCGACGCCGCCTTCCAGTTCTACTACGCGGAGAACCTCGACCTGCTCCGGGCCGCCGGCGCCGCGCTGGTCTTCTGGAGCCCGCTGGCGGACGCGGTGCTTCCGGATGTCGACGGCCTCTACTTCGGCGGCGGCTATCCGGAGCTTCACGCGCGTCGGCTCAGCGAGAACGCGGGCGTCGTCAAGGCGGTGGGCGAGTTCGCGGCGGAGGGCCGACCGATCTACGCGGAGTGTGGTGGGCTCATGTATCTCGCCGAGGCGCTGGAAGACCTGGATGGCGTGCCCCACCGGATGGTCGGACTCCTGCCGACGACGGTGCACATGGCGCCGCCGCGGCTCACGCTCGGATACACCGAGGTGCACTTCCTGGCCGAGACGCCGCTGGCGCCCGCGGGCGCGGTGGCGCGCGGCCACGAGTTCCACTTCTCGACGATCGATCCGGTGCCCGAGCGCGTCCGGCGCGTCTATCGTCTCGGCGGGCGCCGGGGTGCCGAACGGGCGGAGGGCTACCTCATCGGTCGCACGCTCATGAGCTACGTCCATCTGCACTTCGCCTCGAACCCGTCGCTGGCGCGCAGCTTCGTCGCTGCGTGTGCGAAGGGTTAGGGCGCGGCTACCGCCTCGGTGCGCTCCGGGTGTCGTGAGAGCAAGGCGTAAATGACCGGCAGCACGAGAAGGGTGAGCGCGGTGGACGACACCAGTCCGCCGATGACCACCCGCGCCAGGGGGCGCTGGATTTCGGCGCCGATGCCGTGGGAGAGCGCGGCGGGCAGGAACCCGATCACCGCCACGATCGCGGAGACGATGATCGGCCGGAACCGGATCTCGCACCCCTGCGCGATCGCCTCCTGGATCCGCAGGCCGTCGGCAGAGGCCTGGCGGATCGACGAGACGAGGACGACGCCGTTGAGGACGCTCACGCCGAACACCGCGATGTAGCCGACGGCTGCCGAGATGTTGAAGTTGGTCCCCCACAGATAGAGCGCGAACGTCCCCCCGATCAGGGCAAAGGGCAGATTCAACATGATGAGGAGGGCGTGGCCGACGGACTCGAAGGCGCCAAACAACAGGATAAAGATGATGAAGACGACCAGCGGCACGATGATGTAGAGGCGCGCCAGCGCCCGCTGCTGGTCCTCGAAGCGTCCGCTCCATACCATGCGGTAGCCTTCGGGCAGGTGGACCGCCGCCTCGACCTTTCGCATGGCCTCGGCCACCAGGCCTCCCATGTCCCGCTCGCGTACGCTCCACTTGATCGCCAAACGTCGGACGTTGCCTTCGCGGAGGATTTCCGCCAGGCCGTCGGTCTTGACGAACTCGGCGAGCTGGGTCAGGAGGATCCGCTCACCGTTGGGCGCGCTGATGGTGAGGTTCCGGAGGCTGGCGATGGGATCGCCGTTCTGCAGGAGTCGCACCGCGACATTGAATCGCCGCTCGCCCTCGAACATCTCGGTGACCACCCGTCCCTTGGTGGCCGCCTCGATCACGTCCTGGATATCCTGCACGTTGATGCCGTAGCGCGCCGCCGCCCCCCGATCCACCACGATCTGGAGCTGCGGGAGGCCGGTGAGGTGGTCGTAGTCGAGATCGGCGACGCCGCGGATGCCCCGCAGCGCGCCCGCGATCTCCCGGGCCTTGGCCTCCATGACCAAGATGTCGGGCCCGTAGAGCTTGATGGCCAGCTCGCCTTTGACCCCGGCCAGCGCCTCATCGACGTTGTCCTTGATGGGCTGGGAGAAGTTGGTGGTGAC